>NZ_AP026800.1:1568556-1937113 GCF_033095945.1 Bombiscardovia apis
ATGGAACCTTCTTGTACAGTCCGTTTCAAAATCTCCGTCTGAAAATCAGATGTCTGGCCTCTAGAAAGGATACTATCCGCATACTCACCGATTGATGCAGCTAGTTTACTCCCCTCTCCCTTTTTTGACGACTTCGCTGATTTTTCAGCAGTCGATGAAGAAGTGCCACTCTCGGAATCCAATGAGCTTGCGCAAGCAGACAGAACAAGGACTGTCGCACAAGAAAGAAGGAAGGCAACAATAATCGCCCCTGTCCGTCTGCTTTTCATAGCAATCTCCTAATTATTCTGAATATTAGTATGCAAGTGCACCATCATTATGATTTCTTGGATTCCCATTTACAGCTTGAGTAACAATCTGATTAGGATACTTTGCAGTTCTAGTCACTCTCCACCCATCTTGCCGTGCCATAGCATGAGCGAGATAGCTACCACGCCCCTGGGCGGAAGCGTACGAGTAAGACCAGTTGTAATACCAAGTGCCTGTTACCCGGGGATTATTAACACCACCACTATCAGCATTAGCCGGTGTCGCTCCAACTCCTAATGACAGGATAACCGACACAAACACTGCGAGTACAGCATTTAGACCCTTTCTCTTTGCTAACATAATTCATCTCCCTTATTATCCGTAATTCGTGTAGTAAGGTCTCAGTACTTCAAGACAGACCAGCTGCGCCCTCGCCAGCATTCTGAAATTGATTTTCCCTTAAGCTTAAAATACAACATCACTTATGTGAATACAAGTACGCTATGCTAATAATCGACTAGTCCTCGGGTTTGGTTGCATCGAACATCTCGAAGTTGTTGGGAACTAAACAGTTCTGCGCTTCGGGGGTAAAAGGATCGAAACCTAAGTCTTTGTCGGATCCTTGAGCGGCCCGGAAACGTTCAATCTTGTAGTTCTTGGGCACTACATTCTCCCGATGCAGACAATCTACAGCTGCCTCTGCATTGTCAGCGTAAAGATTGGGATTGCCTACCTGCACGTTATATATTATTGAAACCACGTCAACGTATTCTTCCTGGCAGTCTGAGTGCACCTCAGCAAAGCGCGGAGTATTCTCATCTGAGCCGTCACGGCCTCCGAAAGCAAAACTGTAGATGCCGTTTGCAGTCTTTTTGGGCGCAAAGCGCGGGTAGCCTCTGTCGACTATACATCGCTTCATCATTCCCCAAGCGTTCTCATAGTCAGATGCGCTCATAGACCCACTTTCAACCGTGCGCTGAAGAATTTCCCTTTGAAAGCCGCTAACTTGCCTTTGCTCCAACTCTTGCTTAGCCAAGACTGCGATTGAATCAGCCATTTTGCCAGAACCGGGTTTAACCGTGCCATTCGTGATAGTAGGCATATCATGTTGAGCATTTGATCCACCATCCGTGTTTGGACCACAGGCAGACATGGACAGCAAAACGGAGGCAGTTAGCATCAGAACACCTATGTATTTGATTCGACGAATCGCACAATTACTGGCAGTCAAGGGAATAGTCCTCTCTAATTGCTGAACCGCATAGACAAGTAGCACAAGCTTCGAGATGCTCTGCCACGTTTGTTGTGGTTACGCTGAGTCACGGGGCACCTACTTAGTTACATTCGGCTATGAACAGTGGGGAGACTTCGACGCGATGTCTCGTATTGGCTCTGAAGGAACTGCGGGCTGTTTATGGACACTTAGGCCTCTTGTGAAGACAGAACGCAGTACGAATATAGTTCCAATAAACTATAGATAGACGCAAAAAGCCCCTGCAAGTCCACATAGTGGACAAGCAAGGGCTTATAAAACGACTTGAAAGCCGAGGCTTTTAGCGCTTCGAGAACTGAGGAGCGCGACGGGCCTTGTGCAGACCAGCCTTCTTGCGCTCGACGATACGAGAATCGCGAGTCAGGAAGCCAGCCTTCTTGAGAGCTGCGCGGTTAGCATCGCGGTCGATAGCATTGAGAGCACGGGCCACACCCAAGCGGATTGCTCCAGCCTGACCGGTAACGCCGCCACCATCTACGATGACCTTGATGTCGAACTTGCCTTCGAGCTTCAGGAGCACGATGGGCGAGTTAACCTCGCGCTGGTGCAGGCGGGAGGGGAAGTACTCCTCCAGAGTGTGACCGTTGATGATCCACTTGCCTTCACCGGGAACCAAGCGAACGCGAGCGACAGCTTCCTTGCGGCGGCCGGTGCCGTAGCCCGGTGCGATTGCGGAAGTGCCGGTGCCTGCGCCGGAGTTGGTTTCAGAAGTGTAAGATGCCGCGTTCTGCTCAGCTTCGAGAACCGCGGAGCTGTTGTTGTTTTCAGCCATAGTAATTATTCCCTTCGGTTCTACTTAGCCTGCTGAGAGACCTGAGTGATCTGGTACTCAACGGGCTTCTGGGCCTCGTGCTTGTGGTCCTCACCTGCATAGACATGCAGACGAGTCAGCTGAGTGCGAGACAGCTTGTTCTTTGGCAGCATGCCCTTAACAGCAGTGGTAATAATCCGCTCAGGATTATTCTGCATGAGCTCGCCGTAAGAATCGCGACGCAGGCCACCAGGACGACCGGAGTGCGTGTAGAGCACCTTGCCGTCTTTGTTGCCGGTCAGGGCAACCTTGGAAGCGTTAATAACGATTACGTGATTACCAGAGTCGGCGTGAGGTGCAAATGTGGGCTTATTCTTGCCGCGCAGCAGGTTTGCAACCTGAGCAGACAAGCGACCCAGCACCATATCAGATGCGTCGACGATGTACCAGTCGTGACTCAAGTCAGCTGGTTTAGGGGTGAACGTTTTCACAGTTTCAACCTTTTCCTTGCATTGTGTTTCTGGCTCCCCGCAGCGCTGTTAAGGCAGCGAGCGGACAACCGCATTATCCGTGGGCTCCCTGCAAGTCCTAGACGGCGAGTGGGAAAAGCGCTTTGAGGACCCCTGAGGGAAACACAACAATACATAATTGTATCGCTTAGCGAGACAAGCTTCAAGCTCACCCGCATTCGCGAGTCGTTTTATGCTTGTTTAATCAAGAGACAAAAAGCTGAGAACCGGTTAGCACGACCGTTTATCGGGAGGAAGCAGCTTTAGCAACATGCTTGTCTGCATCTTTGGCAAGCCGGGAGATGGTTTCTGCATTTGCAGAAGGATTCAACGCCACTGCCCTACGCACCATCGTGGCCAACACAGTGGGTGCTCCCGGTTCAATTTCAACACCCAACTGGCCCAACCAATCCAAAGTTTCAGAATCTGTATCTTCGCTCTGTGCGCCCTCAAGCCGCATCTTCCACGATGTCATCGGATTCATTAACGCGGCAGCGCGCACGCCTTGGTCTGGATCTTTCGTTAACACACCGGCCAACCAGTTTTTATCGTCTTTATTAGCAGCCACGGCCCGGCGCACCTGCGGGTCAGGATCGTGCGAAAGCTTAACTAAGACATTAGGGAAGGGCATAGTTTGAGCCATGAAGACGCGGTCTTCGAGTGGCGTGTGCTCATTGCCGGCAACTGCTTCTAAGAGTGCCGTGGCGCGCGAATATGCTGCCTGATCAGACCTATCAGGCAGGGTTTGGCGGGCAAGTTTGCTCAGCTCTGGCGAATTGCTCGAATGCCGAATCCGCTCATACGAGACGGTGAGCACCTCCCCGGGATGCTCCTCTTCCTGCTGCTGATTACTCTCTTCGCTCATACCCCCAAGCATAAGCGATGTTCACGATTTTTACGCCTATCCGCATAAGAACCTTAGCAATTCGATAGAAGCTTCTCGCAGGTCATGTTTATGCTGATAATAAGTGAGAAATATACTTGGGAGGCGGGATGCGGACGGTTTTGGACTCGCCTGGGCAGCCGGCGGTTGGGGAGCTGGAGGAGCGCAAGTCGGTGTTTATCGGGGCGGCTTGCCATATCAGCAGCGAGGCCGAGGCGCTGGCATTTTTGGAAGAGCAGCGAGAGGCCAATCCTAAAGCTCGGCACGTGTGCCATTGCGCGATTTGGGGCGGAGACTCGGTCGGGCCGGATGCACAAGAGCCTACAGACTCAGCAGATACGGACGGACTCGACGCTCAGCCGAGCCCCACCAATTCCGGCTCCGGCACGCTCTCGGAGCACATGAGCGACGACGGGGAGCCCTCTGGTACGGCCGGTAAGCCGATTCTGGAAGTGCTGCGCCGCAACGATATGACTGACTGCATCGTGACTGTGACCCGCTACTTTGGTGGCATCCTGCTGGGCTCAGGCGGGCTAATCCGCGCCTACTCCTCAGCAGCTTCCCTAGCGCTCAAAGCCGCCCGGCAAGCGCAAATTGTGCCCGCCCGGCGATTGCTGGTACGCGTGGACTACCCCCGCTACGAGCGCCTCAAACAACTAGTCGAGCGCTGCCGGGGCCAAGTAAGCAATGAGGAATTCACGGACCAAGTCACGCTCACTATTGACCTAGCAAGCGACCAGACCGAAGCCTTCACAGCCGAGCTCACCAACCTCTTCAACGGGCAAGTCAGCGCCCAAGACCGAGGCTCCACCGCCTTCTACCAAGCCACGGAATCGTAAGCGGCCAAAAGCTCGCGAATAACCCAACTTGTCGCGAAATTTGTGCCGTTTACAGCGCAAAAATGGCCAAAAGCTCGCGAATCAGGGATATTGCCGCGAGCTTTTGGCCGTTTGGAATCAGATTGCGAAGAAGGTCTTGAAGATGAAGGCGCCTAGGATGGCTCCTAGGATTGGGGCTACTACTGGGATCCAGGCCTCGTCCCAGCGGGAAGTGCCCTTGCTTGGGATGGGGAGAATCTGGTGGAGGATGCGCGGCACTAGGTCGCGAGCGGGATTGAGGCCGGGGCCAGTTGGGCCGCCGAGAGACGTGACCAAGCCCCAGACGATAAAGCCTACAACGATAGCAGCCGAAGCCTTGTTCTTGGCACCCCAAGCACCCTCGAGGCAGCACAGAGCGCCCATAACAAGCAGCAGGGTACCGACGAATTCGTTGATGAAGTAGTTGGGCTTGGATTCGCTGGCGTCGGTCGTGGTGAAGGACGCGAGGATTGCTTCAGGAGATTCGGTCTGCATATAGTGTGGATAGTAGACCGCGTAGACGATGAGTTGGCCCAGCGCTGCGCCCAGAAGCTGGACGAGAATGAAGGGTGCTACCTGGTTCCAGGGGAACATGCCATTGACTGCCTGAGCAATGGTCATAGCCGGGTTGATGTGCGCGCCCGAAATGGCACCGAACATGAGCACAGGGAACATCACGCCAAAACCGTAGCCCATGGCAATGGTCAACCAGCCGGAATGGTAGCCCTTGGTTCCCTTGAGTTCGACGTTAGCCACTGCGCCGTTGCCAAAAATCATCAGAATAGCGGTGCCAATAAACTCCGCCATTAGTTTAGTAGTCAGAGAGTAATCCATAATGAATCCTTTACCATGTTAGCGTCGTCTCCAATGATGGCGCAACCGAGCTCGCTTTCAGTTTTAATGTCTTATCGAACTGCGACTGAAACGCTCCGAGACCAGCACTGGCCCCTTAGCAAGCGAACTGTTGATATTAGTGTAACTCGAACACTTCATCTGCCTTGGCCGCCCGCAGACAATAAATATGTGACCTATGTCTCATAAACCAGAAAAACTCGGAACCGCTGTTTTCCAACGGTTCCGAGTCTACTCGCGGAGACGAGGAGATTCGAACTCCTGGACCGTTTGCACAGTCAACACCTTAGCAGGGTGCCCCTTTCGGCCGCTCAGGCACGTCTCCGAGTCTTACGCCAGCCGAAGCTTAGTGAAGACTACAAGGAGCCAGCATATCACCACGCGAGGATCAGACGCGCCGGAAGCTTCTAACTTCGCATGATTGGACCGGGATACCACTAACGATGAATGCCTCCATACCAAGTACTCAGCCCAGAGCACCAACGTTACAGCTTACGCCTAGAATAAAAGGCATGAGTACAACACCGAGAATGGCGGCCGCTAAACGCGACTGGGGCAGCGACGAAAGCGGCTGCACGGTGCTTCACATTGACATGGATGCCTTCTACGCTTCTTGCGAGGTGGCCCGACACCCCGAACTCAGAGAAAAACCACTCATTATCGGCACCGGCCCGCGTTCGGTAGTCTCGGCCGCCTCCTACGAAGCTCGTGTATACGGTATCAACTCAGCTATGGCGGTTTCACAGGCCCGGCGGCTGTGTCCACAGGGCATTTTTCTTCCCGTAGACATGCACTATTACCGGACCATTTCGGCGCAAATCTTTACCCAAGTCTTTTCGCAGATTACCGACCAAGTAGAGCAGGTTTCGGTCGATGAATGCTACATGAACGTGAGCGGAGCTCTACTGAGGTGGGAGAAGCCCAGCAATATAGCCCGCTGGATTCGCGAGCAGGTAGCCACACGCTTCCACTTGACTTGTTCGGTAGGCATAGCGTCTAACAAGCTGATCGCTAAAATGGCCTCAACGAACGCCAAACCAGACGGAGTGCTGCTCATTCCTGAGGCCCAGCAAGCCCAATTTGTACAACTTATGCCCTTGCGCGGTATACCCGGTATTGGGCAGGCCTCAGAAAAGCGGCTCAAGTCTTGGGGCATTGAAGATGTTGCATCGCTCAGCCGATGCTCTGAAGAAGAACTACAGCAGGCAACCGGCTCACACATAAGTGCTCGTAACCTCTTTTTGGCATCTCATGGTCTTGACGAACGCGCAGTAATCCCACACACTCCCGAAAAGTCTATCGGCGCCGAGCGCACTTTTTTACACGATACAAGCTCCCTCAAAACCGTGTGCGATTTGCTACGAAAATGCAGCGATGAAGTGGCCTCTTCCCTACGTAATCGTCAGCTACTTGCACGAACCCTAACAGTTAAGCTGCGCTTTGAAGATTTGCACTACATCACCAAGTCTCATACGCTGCGCATGCCCGTTCATTCTGCCGCCACGATATATCCGGAAGCCGTGCGCCTATTGACTTCCATGCTAAATATGAGCGAAGAGCAAATTAAGCAAGGAACATTGCCCAAGCTCATACGCTTGGCTGGGGTGAGTGCTTCGGGCTTAAGCAAGACCGAGGAGACAGCGGTGCAGCCCTCGCTCGACGACATGTTGCAGGAGCAAGATCCGCAGCCGGACAAGGCTCAGCAAGCGCAACTTGCCCAAGCTGAGAAAACGCTCGATAGCATACGCGGACGCTACGGAACTGGCGCAGTCAAGCTCGGCCTGTGAGCGATAAGCAGGACCGCCTGCTGAGAGCAGAATCCTCCGCGAGCGAGACCCAGAACATATAAAAATAGGCGGGGCCTAAGCGACCCAGCCTATGAAGTTTTAAAAACTACCTGCCCTGAGCGGGAAGGGCTGCGACCTTGGGATGATCGTGATCGTACGCTCCCTGCGCCTGAGCACCACCGGCATCGCCTACCTCGTTGAAGAACTCAACGGAAGCATCCTTGAACCAAGCCCAGTCTTCAGGCAAATCGTCCTCGTAGAAAATGGCTTCTACCGGGCACACAGGCTCGCAAGCGCCACAATCCACGCATTCGTTAGGATTGATATAGAGGTTGCGGGGGCCCTCATAAATGCAATCTACCGGGCACTCGTCAACGCAAGCCTTGTCTTTGACATCTACGCAAGGCTGCGCAATCACATACGTCATGAAACCCTCCTGAAAGCAAGTACTACTAGATTACGCTCAACTTACGACTCATTGCGCAAACGACTCCTCGCCAGCAATCGCACTATCTAATAGCTCCTGACCCAAGCGCGAATGACCGTAGGAGTAGCTGAAATAGATAACGAAACCGATAAGGAGCCACACCACGAAACGAATCCAGGTGAGAACTGTGAGGTTGAGCATGAGCCACAGGCATGCCAAAGCGATAGCAATGGGAATCCACGGGCTACCCGGAATCTGGAAGGAACGCTCCAAATCTGGGCGTTTGCGGCGCATAATCGGAATCGAAAGGGCAACCAGCATGAAGGCAGAGAGGGTGCCGATGTTAACCATGTCTGAGAGGACGTCAATCTTGAAGAAGCAGGCCACAATCGCCACCAAAACACCGGTAATGATTTGGGTGCGGGCAGGAGTGCCGTGGCGGCCAGTTTGCGAGAGAGAGCGGGGCAGGAGTCCGTCGCGGCTAAGAGCAAAGACAATACGGGTCAAGCCGAGCAGCAGGACCATTACCACAGTCGTTAAACCGAGGACAATACCGAAAGAGATAAACTTCGCAGCCCAAGTAGCACCGACTAACTCGAAACCTGTTGCCAGTGAAGGGTTGGGCATCTTAGCTAAATCTTGGTAAGAGACCATACCAGTAGTGACGATAGCGACAAGCACATAGAGCACGATGACCATTACCATGCCGAGGAAAATGCCGCGCGGGACGGTCTTGCGTGGATTTTTGGCCTCTTCGGAGGTGGTTGCCACAACATCAAAACCAATAAAAGCAAAGAACACGAGCGCTGCACCCGAAAGAATGCCGGGCACACCATAGATGCTAGGGCGCATACCAGTAGCCCACTGCCAGAGCGGCTGATTCATAGTCGAGGTAACTTCCAAACTCTCAATGGAAGAAGCGGGCTGGGAAGGGGGGATGAAGGGATGGTAATTTTCGGCCTTAACATAGAAGAAGCCTACGATGATAACGAAGAGCACGATGCCAATCTTCAGCACCGTCAGCGCACCGTCGAAGCGAGCCGACATCTTTGTGCCAAGCACCAGAAGAACTGTGAAGAGGCCAACTACTACAAGTGGGGCCAAGTCAACAGATTGCGATGCCAGATTGATCGTGGTTGAGAAGCCAGTGCCACCCATTAAGTGGACAAAGTCACTTAAATACACGCCCCAATATTTGGCAATCACTGAGGCAGCCATAAGCATTTCGAGGATTAAATCCCAGCCAATCACCCATGCAACAACCTCGCCAATAGTGGTGTAGGTAAAGGTGTAGGCCGAGCCAGATACGGGAATCATAGAAGCGAATTCGGCGTAGCACATAACCGCAGCGCCACACACGATGCCTGCAATGATAAAGCTGATAATCACCGCAGGACCTGCATGGAAAGCTGCGGCCTGGGCACCCACGGAGAAAATACCCGCGCCAACCGCCACGGCCACTCCCATAACCGCTAAATCCCAAGTGCTGAGGGTACGTTCCAGGCTGCGCCCCTCCTCACTAGTTTCAGCTATAGTCTGCTCGACAGATTTAGTTCTGAACAGATGCATCAGAGATCCTCATCTCACTTTCCTCAGCCAATAGTGCGTTTTGCGCGCCTACAACTATAGGACAGGGGCCGAATTACTCAGATAATTCGGCCCCTGCTGCCCTGCCCAGACGGTTCGACGGCCCTGTATTACAACCAGTCTGAGGTCGACCAGCTAAGCCCTCAAGGCATCATCGACGCCACTCTTAAGGGCGTTGGCCAGCTCACCGTGCCCGGTTGGGAACCGGAGCGGCTGGCCCACCTACCCGAACTGATGGAAGCATACAAGAGCATTGGGCACGAGGAAATGTATGCCAACTACAAGTACTTCCTCGACGCAGTCATCCCCACCTGCGAGCGCTACGATGTGAAGCTGGCCGTGCATCCAGACGACCCCGCTTTCGACCTCTTTGGCTGGCCGCGTGTGGTCTCCAGTAAGGAAGGTATTCAGCGGGTCTTGGACCTCAACCCATCGCCCTATAACGGCCTGTGCCTGTGCTTGGGCTCCTTCTCCTCGCGCCGGGGCAACGACCCAGTCGCCGCGGTCAAGACCTTCATGGACCGCATTCACTTTAGTCATGTGCGCAACATTCGCTTTACTGACGAGGCCGGCTCCTTCTACGAGGTGGGCCACCGGGCGAGCGAGGGCGATGTGGATACCATCGGCATTATGAAGGCTTACGCTGAAGCCGATTACCAGGGATATATTCGCCCCGACCACGGCCGTCACTTGTGGAGCGAGAACACCGAAGCTGGCCGCCCACGCCCCGGCTACGGCCTCTACGATCGCGCTCTAGGAATCCAGTACCTGCTGGGCTGCTGGGATTCTTTCCGCTACACCAAGTAAGGAGTCATATAGATAGATTTTTCTTCAACACATAGCACAAGGGCCCTCCCGCTCAATACTTTGCGGGAGGGCCCTTACGTATTGCTATACGCAAGAATGGCAAGCACTAACGATCAAGTTGCAAACCGACGAGCACCGGCTCGGGGATGAGGCTGAGACCAAATGCTGCTTCGACACCAGAGCGGATGGCAAACGCCAAATCTGCAAGTTCTTGGGAACTGGCCGATCCGCGATTGGTCAGAGCTAACGTATGGACTGTAGAGAGGCCCGCCTGAGCCTTAGGTAGTGCGAAGGACTTGTGGAAGCCGGCATGGTCAATCAACCAAGCAGCAGACGTCTTGACTCTTGCCGGATCTGCTTGCTGCCCGGCGCTGATTACCGGGAAACGCGGGGCTTCGGCCGGCAAAGAGACAGCCTGCTCTTCGGAAATGACAGGATTCATAAAGAACGAGCCACAAGAATGGCGGTTTGCAATCAAGTCCTGCCCCTGAGGACTATCCACTCCCCCAGCCTGGTCGACAGCTGCTTGCAGAGAGTCGATGGCTGCCTGAGCATTGTCGCGCTGCCTACTGCCCCGCATCCAAGGATTGAGATAGCGGTACGGGTCTTCTAGCATGCCTTTTTGAGCACGAATGCTGAGCACTGCCTGGCGAATCTGCTCGGTAGGCATCTGATCGCCAACTTCAACGCCCAGAGCGCGCGCCAGCTGGTCGAAGTCTACCCTGCTAGCCCTGGAATGGCGCAGGGCAAAAGTGACCGAGAGGACCACGAAACGCGGAGTTGGGAAGAAGCTTTCAGCAGGCTGACCGGGAGCCTCATACATGGAAGACTTCAGGGCCGAGCTGCGGTAGCCAAAAGCCAAGTCTTGGGCGCTGAGCTCTTGCGTGGTTTTGCGCTCGCGATCCCACACCTCAACCGACTGCACGGATTGGGCCACCTCTTGTCCGTAAGCACCGATATTTTGCACGACGGACGCACCAACCGTACCTGGAATGCCCGATAAGCCCTCTATACCGGCCAAACCCATGCGGACGCAATAATCCACCAAGTCATCCCAGTTGGTGCCCGCTGTGGCTCCTACGTGGACGCTACGGTCTTGCCCTTCAACGGGCGCTGCCTCGTCGAGCACGTACATTTCGTGGCGGGCATCGCGCACAACTAGGCCCGGAAAGGGATCATCGCTTACTAGGAGGTTGGATCCGCCACCGATTACGCATAGGGGTTGACCTTGTGCATCGGCTCCCTCTACTGCTTCAATGAGACCTACCCGGTCTTTGGGGCAAGCAAAGGCTGCGATTGAACCGCCCACGCCTATTGTGGTGATATCTGCAAATGTGGGCCTAGCTGGAGAGGCTGGCGAAGAATCAAGCATGTGTCTAGTTTAGCGTCGGGCCTAGGCATAAGCACTACTGGCGAGCCAATACGAAAAGGGCTGAAATACAAAAAAAGGCCCGACTATGAAGTCGGGCCTTGAAACAACTAAGACGCACTCAGCGAGTCTCGCGATGCAAGGTGTGCTTGCCGCAGCGAGAGCAGAACTTCTTCAGCTCGAGGCGGTCAGGAGTGTTACGACGGTTCTTAGTCGTAATATAATTACGCTCCTTGCATACGGTGCACGCCAGCGTAATGCCAGGACGAATATCTGCGGCTTTTGCCATGGTTCACCTCTGTAGTCTTTCTTCACAGGCTTATGCCTGCGATCGTAGCGAGGAAGAGACTCGAACTCTTGACCTTACGATTATGAGTCGTACGCTCTAGCCAGCTGAGCTACCCCGCCAGAGAGCCTCGGGTGAGAATCGGACTCACGACCTCTTCCTTACCAAGGAAGTGCTCTGCCACTGAGCTACCGAGGCGTGGCGGATAGTGGATTCGAACCACTGAAGCACGAAGCGGCTGATTTACAGTCAGCTCCCTTTGACCACTTGGGAAATCCGCCATGTCGTGTGCAGCCTAAGCTCCGCACGGCAACTTGCTTATCTTGCCACCTTTTTTTCTTTTTCGCAAGTCGACCTCAAGCCGTGTCGCGATAATCGGCTCAGGGCTGACTCGAAGATGGCAAAAAACTAAGTCTAAAAGTCCCAATCGTCGTCGTCTGTCTCTACAGCCTTGCCCATTACGTAGGAGGAACCAGAGCCCGAGAAGAAGTCGTGGTTCTCGTCGGCATTGGGGCTGAGCGAGGCAATGATAGCTGGGTTCACATCAGTGGTATCTGCCGGGAAGAGGGCCGGATAGCCCAAGTTCATCAAAGCCTTGTTGCCGTTGTAGCGCAAGAACTTTTCGACGTCTTCAACCAAGCCCACGCCCGAATACAGCGACTGGGTGTATTCCACTTCGTTGTCGTATAAATCGTTGAGCAATTCATAAGTGTAATCGCTCATCTCCTGCTTTTCAGCCTCGGAAACCTTGGCCAAGCCCTTCTGGTACTTGTAGCCAATGTAGTAGCCGTGCACAGCCTCGTCACGAATAATGAGACGAATCAAATCGGCCGTGTTGGTCAGCTTCGCGTGGCTGGAGAAGTACATGGGCAGGTAGAAGCCCGAGTAGAAGAGGAAGGATTCCAGCAGTGTCGAAGCCACCTTGCGTTTAAGCGGCGAGTCGCCCTCGTAGTAGTCAAGCACAATCTGTGCCTTCTTCTGCAAGAATTCGTTGTGCTCAGACCACTCGAACGCTGCATCAATCTCGGGCGTGTTGGAGAGCGTAGAGAAGATAGAGGAATAGGACTTTGCGTGGACCGACTCCATGAAGGAAATATTGGTGTAGACCGCTTCCTCGTGGGGGGTCAGCGAGTCGGGAATGAGCGAAACTGCGCCCACGGTGCCCTGGATGGTGTCGAGCAGGGTCAGGCCAGTAAAGACGCGCATAGTCAGCGTGTGCTCTTCCTCACTCATAGCTTGCCAAGAAGGAATATCGTTGGACACCGGGACCTTTTCGGGCAGCCAGAAGTTACCGGTGAGCCTATCCCAGACTTCCAGATCCTTCTCATCTTCCAAACGATTCCAATTGATGGCTGAAACCCGATCAATCAGCTTGAGCGGCTGACGAGGTATAGAAATCGGTGGCACCATGGCTTATTCTCCTTCGTTACTTTCCTAAAGCTTCATACACTGTACGCTGCCCACCTTGAAAAAGCGGGCAGCACTTCTCACAACTACCGAATTCGTGGCCTACAGCATGCAAGAAACACAATCCTTGACTTCTGTACCTTCGAGCGCCTGCTGGCGAATACGGATGTAGTACAAGGTCTTAATACCCTTGCGCCAAGCGTAAATCTGGGCCTTGTTGACCTCGCGAGTGGTCGTGGTGTCAGGGAAGAAGAGCGTGAGCGAGAGACCTTGGTCCACATGCTGGGTGGCTTCGGCGTAGGTGTCGATAATCTTCTTCCAGCCGATTTCGTAAGCATCCTCGTAGTAGGCCAAGTTCTCGTTAGTCATGAAGGGTGCCGGATAGTAGACACGGCCAATCTTGCCTTCCTTACGAATCTCGACCTTGGCAGGAATGGGCAGAATCGAACTCGTGGAATGGTTAATGTAAGAGATTGAACCTGTAGGAGGAATGGCCTGAAGGTTCTGGTTGTAGATGCCGTCTTTGATGATGGCAGCTTGGAGTTCCTTCCAGTCTTCAACACTGGGGATCTCAATACCATACTTAGCAAAGATGGAGCGCACCTTGTCAGTCCTAGGCTCTAGCGAGCGGCTACCGTCTGTGTACTTATCGAAGTAGTTGCCCTGGCCTGGCTCCTTGGCGTAGTCAGACTTGGCGAAAGTTGAGAAAGCATGACCGCGCTCTTGGGCAATCTGGTTGGAAGCCCGGTAAGCGTGGTAGGCCACGGTCATGAAGTAGATATCAGTGAAGTCCAAGCCCTCTTCTGAACCGTAGTGGATGCCCTCGCGAGCCAAGAAGCCGTGGAGGTTCATCTGGCCCAAACCAATGGCGTGCCCCTCGTCGTTGCCGCGCTTAATCGAGGGCACGGCCTCAATATCGGTATGGTCAGATACGGAAGTGAGAGCACGAATAGCGGTCTCAACCGTGTCTGCCAGGCCCCCATCGATGGCCTTAGCAATGTTGAGTGAACCCAAATTGCAGGAAATATCGCGGCCCACGTGCGCGTAGTTCAAGTTCTCGTCGTAAGTAGAGGGTTCCTGCACCTGAAGAATCTCTGAGCACAGGTTACTCATAGTAATACGGCCGTCGATAGGATTGGCCTTGTTGACCGTGTCCTCGAAGAGGATGTAGGGATAGCCGGATTCGAACTGAATCTCAGCCAAGGTCATGAAGAAGTCGCGAGCATCGATGTATTTCTTATGGATACGATTATCTTTAACCATCTCGTCATAGTGCTCAGAGATGGAGATGTCTGCGAAAGGCTTCCCATAGACGCGCTCAACGTCGTAGGGAGAGAAAAGGGCCATCGGTGCCTTCTGCTTAGCCAGTTCGAAGGTAATATCGGGAACCACGACACCCAAGGCCAGTGACTTAATACGAATCTTCTCGTCGGCGTTCTCGCGCTTGGTGTCGAGGAAGCGCATAATGTCGGGATGGTGGGCGTTCAAATAGACCGCGCCGGCTCCCTGTCGGGCACCCAGCTGGTTGGCATAGGAGAAGGAATCCTCCAAAAGCTTCATAACCGGCACCACGCCCGAAGACTGGTTTTCGATGTGCTTGATGGGGGCACCCAGTTCGCGCAGGTTAGTTAGCAGCAGAGCCACGCCACCGCCGCGCTTGGAGAGTTGGAGGGCAGCATTGATGCCGCGGGAGATGGACTCCATGTTGTCTTCAATGCGCACCAGGAAGCAGGAGACGGGCTCGCCGCGCTGGGCCTTACCCAAGTTCAGGAAGGTGGGAGTTGCGGGCTGGAAGCGGCCGGAGATGATCTCGTCGGCATACTTAACAGCAGCGTCTTCATCGCCATCGGCCAGTTCGAGAGCCACGGCTACTGAGCGCTGGGGGAAGTCTTCCAAGTACTGCTTGCCATCGAAGGACTTAAGGGCATACGAAGTATAGAACTTGAAAGCGCCGAGGAAGGTCTCGAACTCGAAACCGGAATTGGCAGCGCGCTCATAGATGCTATCCAAGAACTCAGGGGTGTACTTGTCGAAAACGCTCTTGTTATAGTACAGATTCTCGGTCAGGAAGGACAAACGCTCCGTAGTGGAGGTAAAAGTCTTAGTATTGGGTGCTACATGCCCTTGAATGTACTGGCGCTCAGCTTCCTCGTCCTTGTCGAACTGAATCTGCCCATCCTTATCATAGAGATTGAGCATGGCGTTCAATGCATGAAAATCGTGGGCAGGATCATAGCTTTCCCCTGCGCTTGCTGTGCGATCTAAAGCCAAGGACGTGTCTTCCTGTACTGCCATCTGGCATCCTTTCGTGGGTTGTAACCCCTGTTATAACATTCATGAAATCTTGTGTACGAACTAGGACGCAGCGATCGTCGTAACTGAATGAGCGCTGCAAAGTCTTATTCAGGATGATTGCGGAAAAATTCCAGCACTCCCTGCTTCACTTTGCGCTCGTCCTCCGTAGTGCCCATCAACTCAAAATAGTAAAGGAAGGGTACCTTGCATTTTTGGGCAATAATATCGCCGGCCATGCAGAAGGCTTCGCCAAAATTAGTATTGCCTGAGGCAATGACCCCGCGGATACCTGCTCGGTTGTCAGGATCGTTCAAAAAACGCTTAATCTGGGGCAACACAGCCTTACGCGCCGAACCACCACCATAAGTCGGCACAACTATAATATAAGGCTCGTGAACCTTGAGCGGGGCTTCGTGGGGCTTGACCGGGATGCGGAACACATCGATGCCCTCATCTTGCAATCGGCAATTAGAGATGAAACGAGCCGTGTTCTCAGACTGTGAGGAAAAATAGACCACTGCGCCAACGCGCTCCCCCACTGCCGCATACTCAGGCGTGCTGGCCACCTGTGTCCCCTGCTCTGGCACTGCTTGCTCCATCAAAACCTCCCGTAGGCACATCGTTGAGATGTTTGCCCACGCTGTAGGCTTTCTCAAGCAGGGGCAGGAACCACTATATCTAGTAACCTCGATAATTGCGATAGGCATATATAGTGTTTCTTGTGCACAATATCACAGTAGCCTTCATGGGGGTCTCCAGCCCTACTCCCCAGCCAAAATACAGCAAGGCTCTTGAACACAGTTATGCTCAAGAGCCTTGACAAATATCGAAAGTGAGAGTCTTACTTCAAGATAGCCAGCACGTCGCGTGCAGAAACAATCAAGTAATCCTCACCCTCATAGTTGACCTCGGTGCCGCCATACTTGGAGTAGAGCACCTTGTCACCTACGGTGACATCTACAGGAATCAGCCCGCCCTTGTCGTCGCGGCGACCAGGACCAACAGCAAGGACTTCACCCTGCTGAGGCTTCTCCTTGGCAGAATCCGGAATGACTAGACCAGACGCGGTCTTGGTCTCAGCCGGAGCCTGCTTAATGACAATCTTGTCTTCCAACGGTGTGAGTGAGATCGACACTGTGGACCCCCTCTTTCTATGAGTACGCTCAATAATTACCCGCGCCAGAAGTCAAGTGAGAGGCTGACGAACACCCACTACAACATCCCTTTGCGCTAGTTATTATGGTAGCGCTAAATTAGCACTCTGCCAACTTGAGTGCTAACGCTATGAGTGAACGCGATTCTGTACGAAGTTGAGAACTTAGCCGCAGCGAATCGTAGCTTACGAATTACTGCGGCGGGCCAAAATGGCTTCCACGCCAACCTTGCCCAAGGAGTCATCACTCACCTCGGGAGCATCAACATCTGCCTGCACTTCCCTACGATGAAAGTCTTCTGGCTTGCTGTTGGGGTTATTCTTACGCGAAGAGCGCACCGACGAATCCGACTCTTGAGCCTGCGTCTCTCGCTTCGGCTGAGCTTGCAACTTAGGTACGGCTTGGGCTACCTGCTTCGTTGATTTGATCTCCAAGCTCAGAGGCTCATTCTGTCGTAAGACTTGGCCGTCGCGCGACTGGCCCATAGAGAAGGAAAGTAGAGTATGCGCCTGAGCTGCAGTGAGCACAGGTTCGCGATTACTTTCGCTACTGGCAGCAGCCTTAACCTGCTTGGCCGCATCAACCTTATGAGCCGGCTGATCTACCTGTGATTCTGGTTGGGAAGCAGCGGCCGAAGCTTGTGAGGAAACGTGTTGTATAGCCTCGCGCACTGCATGCTCGGCAATACGATCTTCCTGCGCAGCCGACATCTGCTGAGCTGAACGAACAGCCAGAGCCTTCTCTTGCATCTTACGAGCCAATATAATAGCCGCACGAATATCTTCCTGGCTTAAGGCCGCAGTGGTCTGATCGCTTTCCTTGGCTTGCACCGGGCGAGCTGCGACTGGGGCAGCCGCGCGCGAGCGCAAGAGCTGGCGGTTCTGTCGAGCAGCTAAACGCTCTTCCCACTGCCGAGCTTGAGCAGAAGCGTGAGCACCAGAGACCAACACCACCCCAAGTAGAGCCAGCGGAATAAGGCAATAGAGCAGGCTGAAGGTTACAGTAACCGCCAGTACGCCAACGACGAGCGTGATGAGCAGCAAGGAAAGCGCTAAGATTTGACGCCGACGAACAGCAGAGCGACGCATTTGCCGCACACGCTTAATGCGCTCCTCTTCCTGGCGCGCCTTGCTGCCATCCTGCTGTGGCTGCATAACCAACCCTTTCACCCTATGCGGCTCAACATCGCCAAACCGCTTCGCGTCGCTCTCATCAACTAGATGGAGCGAAGCAGACATACGGTCCTGCTGGTGTTGAGAGGCGTGTTTCATACCTCTCATCGTTCGCCCCGGCAACCAGCCGAGCACGAGAATCGCCGCAATCAGCAGCAGAAGCAAGCTGGACAACGACTCATAAACCATACTTCCCTACGATAGATGACGGTATGGTCCAATCTCAAGTGATTCTAGGCGTGTCGCGATTTTTTTCTAGAAATTCTTTCAGGACACCCTCTTGACACTCGTTTGCAAGCAGGCTAAAACTCAGATGATCGCGCCACTGCCCACCAATAAACATATAGCCTCGCTTGATACCCTCTTGGTTCATACCCAACTTTTGCGCCACCCTTAACGAGCGCTGATTGCTGGGCAACACATCTATCTCTATTCGGTGCAAACGCGGACCCGATGGATCAAAAAACGCCCAATCTGCCAGTAAGGCCACCGCAAGTGGCGCAAATCCGTGTCCCACGTGGTCTTTATCAACCCAATAACCCACCGTGGCTGTGCGCATTGCCCCGTAACAAATAGCTCCCAAAGAAATCTGGCCTACAATAGCGGTTTGAAATTCCATAACAAACACGGCTGAGGAACCAGCAGTTTCGTTGCGGCGCAAGCTCGCTACCCACTCGTTGAAGGTTAGAGGACTCCCGCCCAAAGGGTCTCCAGATTCCCAAGGGGCCAGCCACTCCTTATTGCCCCAGCGCACCGCATTCCACTCATCGGCGTCGTCCAATTCGACGGGGCGCAGGCCAAAATCGCCGTATCCAACAGGTACTGACAGTCGCCGTGGCATCGTCAGACTTGGACTGGCAGGGTCAGTAGTGCGCGGGTGAGTGAAGGCATCAAGTAAGCTGTGAAGGACTGGCATAGTTCTCATTGTAGGACTCTACTCAGCAGCCGAGGGCAATATTCATTGCTTCTAGCAGCAAATACTGGCCTTTAGGTCTAGCTGGGGGCTAGGATATGTGATATTACGAATAGCTTAGTGTGAACTTTTGGAGGGATAGAACGGTGCCTACCTACCATTACCGTTGCAAAAACTGCGGATATGACTTTACGAAAGAGCAGTCTTTTAGTGATGACCCCATTACGGTGTGCCCCGAATGCGGCCAAGAGCAGGTGCGCAAAGTCTACTCGGCTGTGCCCATTGAGTTTAAGGGCCACGGTTTTTACCGCACGGACGGCGCTTCCTCGTCAAGTTCCAGCTCCTCATCAGACAAGTAAAGGCAGCTAGTAGTGCGGGCCTCGCAGGAGTTTTCCTTGATATAGCAGACCTGAGCCACATTCGACCACATTGGTCATGACCGCTTGGACAGTGCGCTTGTTGAGAGCACACTGGAGTCATGACCAATATTTTTTTCAACACTCCTCACTCACCATTGAGCCATACGCTCGCAGGGCGGCGCCGTAAGGCCTCTCTTAAACGCATCGTTGCGGCAGTATGCGCCGGATTGTCCCTGTTCTGCGTTCTTCAAATTTTGACGGGCAGTCAAGCCCAAGACCGAATACTGGTGGCTAATCGAAACATTGCTAGGGGAGCGCGTATAGAAGCCTCGGCTCTCAAAGAGATACAAGTGCCCGCCAGCCTAGCAAACTCCGCCACACTCACCAGCCGAGAAGATGCCCTAGGTCAGGTCGCCTTGGTCCAGATTGCAGCAGGCCAGCCCCTCATAAGCTCCTGTCTAAGCCGAGCGCCCAGCCTGCCCACGGGATACACCACCGTGCGTCTACTCCTAGCTTCTGCCCCAGAATCCTTAACTCCGGGCCAGTCAGTACAACTTATTGCTTCGGTGCCTTGCTCCTCTCACCAAAATACGGCCGCTGCCGAAGCTCAGGAAACCCCATCAAGTGACCACTGCCTAATAACGAGCAAGGCACTTACGATGGAGCTACCTAAGAGACAAGAGCGTAATGCGTCTCAAAGCGAATCAATCATGGGTCCGGAACACAGCCCGACTATTACCTTTGCGCTCCCGCCCGAAGACGCTATGAAAGCGCTACGGTTGCCCCAAGAAGCGGCCGTTATTGCTGTGGATAGCGGTAAGTGAAGCGTTCAGCTATACGCGCAGAGCGTGGAGCTACAAGGCGCGGGGTCAGCGGGAGCGCCCATAATAGTAAAAGGGGACAAGCCTTCCAATGAGGAAAGCAACCGTCGAGATGGAGGCAACATGACATCAGACAATCCAGTCAAGCAGCAGGCTACGCACGCAGCCCATGAATTAGCTAGCATCAGTAATAAAGAACCGCTTGCAGGCTTTAAGCAGTTCATTTCCCGCGGTTCGATGGTCGACATGGCCGTCGGCGTGGTTATGGGCTCCGCAGTAACCGCGGTGGTTAATTCGATTGTAAAGAACCTGCTCAGCCCCCTCATCGCCATGATTTTTGGCAAACCAGATCTGAGCGGTTTACTCACCATTAGCAACGGCAAGGCAACGATTTCCTTCGGTGCCATATTGGGAGAAATTCTCAATTTCCTGCTGGTGGCGGCTGCCATCTACTTCTGTGTGATTCTGCCCATGAACAAGATTCGTGATTTGACGCGCACCGCCGCCGGTGTGGGCGATAGCGCCAACGATGCGGATAGCAAGCCTAGCACTGACGAGCAAACGGTTGAGCTGCTTCAGAGTATTTTGACCCAGATGCAGGCATCAGAAACCAGAGTGTCGTATCACAACACCAAAGCCATTCCTGGCCAGTCTCAGCCTTTCTCGGCTGGGAACTGACCCCAGTGAGGCGGTAATTCATTAAGAATTCGGCGGTCATCGTCGGCAAGTTTCTTCTGCACTGGTTCGCGGGGACCGAGCGCAAAACTCTTGTCGTCGAGGCCGTCGCCTTCAAAGTGCTCAGTACCTCGTCGCACCACACGCTTATGGCGCTTAGTACGACGAGGAGACTGCCCGGAAACCTCTTCGCAGGCAGCACTAGCTTCGTCTAAGGAACTCACTCGCCGACCTGACTCTGACTGCCGGTATGCGCCGCCTTGGGAGCTAGCGACTTACGAGAACCGAGCAAACGCTGGGCTATGCGGTCGGCTTCTTTATCGGGATTGACAAAAGCAGAAACGCTCCAAGCAGTCATAGCAGACCAACCTAAACGTTCCAAATCCTCGAGACGGAAGCGGTGACGCTCTCTGGTAGATTGCGTATGCATAAAGTCAGCGTCGTCCGTTACCACAGCCAAGCTGTAGGGCTGGCCTTTGAGACCAACGACCATCGGAATACGCATGCCTTCATCGAAGCCGTAGTCAAGGGCAACTTCTAGCCCCTTCTGCTCTAGGCGCTGAGCCAAATCTGCGAATAAGACATTGTTGCTGGATTCAGCTTCGTTTGCTTCCAGCTGCTTGTCTTGGAGCTGTTCAGACCAAACGAGAAGCTCCTTTAAGAGCTTCGGGCCAGGCTGGTGCAAGCGGTCGTCTTCCATATCTTGCGAACCGAAAGCAGAAACCACATCGACATGGCGCTCTGCCACAGCCAAAGCATCGAGCAGCATACCAGAGCCACCCTCACCCTCAAGCTTGCCGAACTGCTGGAGGAGACGCCCATGCGAAGTCTTTGCAAAGCCAATCGAAAGAATCGCATCGGTGCAGGCAGTACCAGAGATTTCGTCAATATCGACAATGCGCACATGGCGTAAGAAGAGGGCGAAAGCCGAATCCTTAGCAGCTTGCGCTTTCAACTCCGCTCCCAAACGCACCCGGTGAGCCTGTGAGAACGTAACGATAGCGATAATATAGGAACGAGGTACGTTCGAAAAACTGGCGGCACGTTCGCGTAGCAGCCCCACCACGGCGTTAATCTCCTGCTGACTGGACTCCACCAGACCCGAGGAAATAGCAGGAACACCGTTGCCGCTGACTCGCGTGAAGACTACCTTGCCCCGGTTAGCTTCTTGCACCAAAGCGTACGGAATTGGACCGTAGCCATGACTACGCAGGAAATCAACAACCAAGGGCGAGCGACGGGCAGGATGGCCTTGACTGCGCACAGGCACGAGCATATTGGACAGATAGATCAAGCCATCTGAGGTCATCGTTTGCTGATGGGCCACCACCACGACTTGGCGCACACGCGCCAAAATCGAGAGTACCTGAATGGAAGGAGTGTGCGCCCCAGCGTCGATAATCGCCACATCGGCAATCTGTTCCGCACGAGTCTGGGAAGCTAAAGTCGCAGGTGTCGCGATCATAATGGGCTTAGCCGCGGCCATCAGTGTGGGATGGGCATCGATTAAGTCATTGATCGAGGGGCCCGTCTGGCCGGTCAAAGCAGCGTGGAGCTGATTAGCCTCCTGCTTGTGACCAAAAAGAATCTCAGTAAGCCTGCGCTGACTCTCCTGACCAACCATGGGCCCAACGCTCATAACGTGGTCTAAATCAACCTGGTTGAAGCGCTCAGCTGCGGAAGACAGGGCAGAACCATCTTGATTCGAGATGATACGGGAAGAATGCATAATATCGTCGAACACGGTGGTCCACCAAGCCAAGCTCAGTTCGCCTCGCACAGCATCCTTGGGCACCTGACGGTTACGCAAATCAGTAATAAGCTCTTGCAAACCAGCAGCCTTGAATTCGCGATCCAGATTGCATCGCTCAGGCAAAGTATCCAGCGCAATATGGTCATCGAAGAGGGAACGTAGACGCTCTTCGACTTCCTCGAACGGCGTGGTTTCTAAATCTCCGCCGCCAGGAGTTGAAGCCAAGACAGTGTCTAAGGCAGTCATATCTCGGCTCAAAGCCTCATAGGTGTCGAGAATATGATCGAGCTTAGCTGGCAAAACTGGCCAGCCGCCGTGGGGCACAAACTCGCGCCACTTCTTGGCTTGGCGGGCCACCACCAACAGCGCAGCATGAAGGTCGTCGACTTGCGTGCCAACGCGGACCAAAGCCTTCGCCTCTTTCACCAAGCGACGCCGCTCCCAGAAACCTAGGGAGCTGCTGCTCGACTTACGCTCGTCTTTAGACTCGCTCGCCTCAATCATGGCAGGGATGTCGCGCTCAAAAATGTCTGGCTGGAAGATGTCAAGAACCCTGCGCAGGTTCTTCAACATGGCCATTTGCTTGCCCCACTCCTGAGCCGTCTGAGGCACAGGGAAACCGCAGGTTTCTACAGTTGAAGCAACCTGCTCTCGGGTGGCTGGCAGAAGCTTTTCAAGCAGACGGACCACACGCTCATAAATAGCGACTGCTTCATCTTCTGTATAAATTGCAGCGCCAAACCAAGGCGTATCTTGCGGGCCAAGGGTGAACTCGCCCAGCTGGGCAGCCCGCTCAATCTTGTTGCCCCAAGATTCCATCTGGTCGCGCAACTGACGGGCGGTATCAACACTCAGGCGCACACGCGTTGCCGGGTGAGTGGGCAGGTTGGCGGCTTGCGCCAAGTTCTGGATGGTCTGATAAGCAGATACACCCCAAGTCTTGCTCACGCCATGCAAATCACCTAAGTAGCGCGTTAAACGGGAACGCACTCCCACCAATTCGTCTGCCAATTGGTCAAAACGAGCAGTGGCCTTACCAGGTTTAAAAGCAACGCCCTCAATGAGTTGCGTATCAATGGCCTGCTTAGCCGAGCTCGATTGCAGGTCCAAGACCAAATCGGACATTTGACAACGGTCCATATAGCGCTCAAAGCGGCGCTTTTGTTCCACCACACAGGGCACGTAGAGAACTGTACGTCCGTTCATTAAACAGCGGGCTGCTACGGCTGCCGAACTACTGATGCCATTGCGCCCTGAAACCTCGTCGAGAAGCACAGAATGCCCGCTTGCTGCCAAAGCAGCAGCGAAACGCACCTTGTTATCAACGTCTCCCACCTCGAACTCTGCATGTGGATCAGCATCAAAAGGCGAATATTGGGGCAGTGGATCGCCTTGAACCTGCTCCAAGGCTGCTTGATCGCCAGCAAGAGCGTCGAGAAGAGCATTTCCAGTAGGACCCGCAGCCATGCGGTCAATCAAATCTTGACTCTCGGCCAGCAAAAGCGCCGACGGCTCCACGAAGCAGCCCAAGATAATCTGCTGCTCAATCGAGAAATCGTTGATATGGGGAGCAACTGCTGCCGTAATGGTTTTAAAGAGGGCAGAGGTCTCCAAAGTGCCACCCTGATAGTGGGCAGAGTCGAAGAGACCAGCTGCATCAAGGTCGATACCACGGTTGCGCAAGACAGCCAAGAAAGCGCCATTGACTTGCACGCGGCCAGTGAAACGAATAATTGCTTTGTTGCCAGACTTACCTTCTTGTTCTACCTCGATAGGGTAGAGCAAAACCGGCATGGCAGCGCCACTCCAAGTAGCAACACCAACCACAATCGAAAGCTGGGCAGAACCGCTCTGGCGCTCCTTAGCATCGAGATCATCCAAGACACGTTCTAAGCGACGATGGGCCGCGCGCAACATGTTGTTGTCTCTAAAAAGCGTGTTGAGATGCACATGGCCTGAGGCGAAAAGCTGGGCAATACCCGAGGGGTGAGCATGAGTCAAATCCAGTTGAGCTGCCAGCCGACCCACGTCTTCAAGCGGCGTGGTTTCGGCTGCAATCTGATAGGCCTGTCTCCAGGCACGAATGCGCTCCAGCGGCGCTAAACCCTCATGCACAGGCTGCTCGCTGCTGGCCCCCTCCACTTCCTGAGACTCCTGCGAAGACGCAACGGCTTCTGGCTCCTCTACCGGAGCGGCAGTAGCTGCTACAGCTTGGTCTTGCTCCTGACCATCGTCTGCTTGAGAGGATGTCGTTTCACTCATCCCTGCTCACTCCTGTGCTGCTAAATACTCGCGGTATCCTTCATTCTTCTGAAGTGCAGAGTCGATGTCATCGTTACCCTGGGCCGAGAGCCAAGCATACAAATCGTCGTACAGGGAGGGGTTCATAGCTAAGAACGGCAACAACTGATTGTGCTTTGCCATTTCGAATTGTAGAGCAAAATCGGTCGAATTCTTGGCATCGTCGCTAGTCATACCGTCGACTTCAATAACCTGTTCTTGCGCATCGAAATCGCCCTTGGAAACTTTGTCAAAAACAGAACCGGGTTCAAAAGCCGGCTTGTAAGTTTGAGATTGAGGTTCGGCAGCACTGCGCTCGATTTCCTCGACCGCAGCTTGACGTTCCTGCTCTTCATCTTGCAGTTGCGCAGCCCCTAATGGCTGGAATTGAGGCTCAACATCGTCCTCAACCATAGGCTCATTGCCATCAAACACCTCAGGCTGAGCCTCTTCCTCTACAACCGGCACCTGCTCAACTTCTTCTGAAACCGCTTCCTGTTCGAAGATTGGTTCAGCCGCGTCCTGCTGGCGCAAGTCAACAACCTGATCGTGGAGGGCGCTGATGCGCGAGCGCACGTTTTCTGCATGGAAAACGCCGGTAGGCTCGCCGGCGCGCAAGTCCAAGATGTCGTCAACCGAAAGGTCAGCTTCATCGGGCTCTTGGGCGGCTTCGTCTTCATCTTGCGCATAAGAGAAGAGGTCTGGCACCTGCTCGGCAGGCTCGTCGTCTGCATCAGGTTCCACGTCTTCAATCTGGGTAAAATCAACCAGCACATCGCCGAACTGGAAACGCTCGGAATCGTGTTGCAGACTGTAATCGTTGTCTTCAGGCAGACGAATCAAATCGCCGTCAGCCTGGACCACATACGAGCCATTGGTGGAGCCCATATCTCGTAGATGTGCCTGACCATCTTCCTCGACTACGAAGGAAGCGTGGCGCTTCGACATAGACTTGGTCTGGTCTTGCACCTCTAAACGCACCATGCCGTCATCAGGCAGAGGGCGGATAGGCTTGCGCCCAATCTCAATACTTTCACCGGGGCTCAGGCGAATCTTCTCTACCCCATTTATTGTAACTACCCATTGCCGTGTCGGCCGCTGACCGTCGCTCACCGTTCTCGACCTCCCATAATTCCCAAGACAGATTTCGCACGCATACGAATGCACTATCTGCTATTGTGCCATGAAACCACGAACTCAGCGCCCGAGGCAGCAGAATCCATACATAATACTTCACACTAGCAATGCAAAAAGGGGCCGCGAGAGGCGCAAAAACCTCAAGCGACCCCTTATTAAATGCTTTCAATACCCTATTTTACTGCACGTATTGACTCTCGTCGTGGTCATCCTCTGGGTGTGGCGTGTATGTAATCTTAAAATCGTCATCTTCCGGGACGCTCGAGGTGTTGAGCTCCCCGTTCGAGCAGCGATACGACACCGTGCCGTATGCGGGCACTTCCACTACTCGCCAAGCAGCGCCCTGGCCTGCAATCGCTACTGCCGCCGAGATGGACTCAGCAGTGGGATTGTAGAGAATGACGCTGATATCGTCGCCCTTACCAAAAGCAACGGAACCCAAACCACCGGTGCGGCCATCTCGCGTATAAGAAGTGGAGGCCAAGCGACGAGCACCCAGAGGCACGTCTTGACCAAAGTTGCGCAGCATGAAGTATTCCAAATTACGCTTTACCTTACCGGTCTTGGAGTCAATCGTTACCACGCCGCGCCTGCCGGAAGTGCCCGCATAAGAGGGGAAGCCCTGCTCGTCGAGCGCCAAGTTCCACAGGTTAATTAGGCTCATACCGCCGCGGACTAACCAGGTACCAATCTCACCCATCATCACGTGGCTGGCTTCGTCTACCGTCTCGTCGAGCATGCAGCGGCGCTCGCTCATGGTGAGCTTCCAGTTGGGGAACTGCTGGGTGGCGTAGGCTAGCATCTCCGGGCGGCCCGAGTAAGTATGCAGGGCCACACCGGCGAAGCAAGCGGCCTGCGTGGGTGTCATGTATTCGCTAACTGGGCGCTCGAAGAAGCGTAGGCCATCGTCTGCAAAGTAAATTTCCACATCTGGAAAACTGCGGTCGAGCGCCGGGCGCAGGTAGTGACTCCCCCACTCGGTCAGCTCCTCAGGAGTCCAGGTGGTCATGGGCCACGGTGGCACGTTCGAGGGCTCGTTTTGCATGGTAATTGAGTTAATCGTGATGCCGTAGCGCTGGTATGCCTCGATGAACTTCACAATATATTGGGCATAGACGAAGTCAATCGTATCTTGGTAGCGGTAGCCGTTGCGGGTGCACTCCCCCAAGCGCAAGCGGCCCGAGCCCGAGAACTGGCCCGTGGTCTTCATCCAAGCCGGCGCCGACCGGGGAGAGGCCATCACCTTAACAGCTGGGTTAATAGCCAAAATCTCTTGAAGCACGGGAATCACATACTTCAAATCTTTGGTAGCATCCGGAGCGCCGGGCTCGCCCTCACCAATCGAGAAGTAGTTGAGGTCTCCGTCTGAGTAAACACCCTCGGGCAGTTCGTCGTAGCTGTAGTAGGGCTGACTGGAAAAGTCGCAGGAGCCAATCGAAATACGCACAGAAGAGAATCCGGCCTGCTCGGGGCTGAATAATTCCTCAAGCAAGGCGTGGCGCTGCTCGGGATTCATTGAGGTCCAAATCAGGTAAGCCGAGGAGTCAGTTATAGCAGCTCCTTCGCCCTCCCAAGATTGGTAGCTTCTGCTCGGGTCCACAATCACCTTGCAGGCCTCGCCCGGGTCTTGAACGACGGCGGGCTGGGCAAGTGACTCCCTGCGAGCGCTTAAATCTCCGGAAGTGCGCGTCCACAATTCTTGCTTCGTTGACATCTGCTTCTCCTTGTTGTGTGGCCAGCTGCTCTGCTGGTCTCTATCGCTATGCTTGAGCGCATCTACATAGCTGACGTTTACTTGTAATAGGTATGGGTTAGTGGCTTTTTCCCGGTGCTAAATCGTCTACTAAATCAGTGGGAGCCGGGTTGAGCTCGAATTCTTCGTCTGAGCGAGGCTGCGAGCGGCTCACCTCTTCACGCGACTTGTGCATAGTCACTGTGCCCCAAGCCGGCACTTCGACCAACTGCCAGGAGGCTCCTGCCCCTGCAAGTGCTACTGCTACTTGGATGGGCTTGCCGGTTGGATTGTAGATGTGGGCGCTCACTGAGCCGTCGGGAGCCAAGAAGCCCACTGAGCCCAAGCCCCCGGACCAGCCGTCGGGCGTGTAATTGCTGGGGTTGATGATGGTTGAGCCTGGTTCGACGTCTTGGCCGAAAGCGCGGAGCATATAGTATTCCAAGTTGCGCTTCACCTTGCCGCTGGTGTGGTCAATCGTCACCACTCCCCGCCTGCCGGTAGCGCCCACCATGTTGGGTAGGCCGCGCTCGTCTAGAGCCATATTCCACAGGGCAATGAAGGAGCCGCCCTGACGAACCATCCAGTTGCCGATAACTCCCGACATAATGTGAGCCGCGTCTTCAGGCGTTTCGTCAATCATGCACCGGCGCTCAGTCATGCCGAAAAGCCAGTGAGGATAAGCGTGAGTGGCGTTGAAGAACTTGTCGTAGGGAATGGAATAGGTATGGATGGTCAGGCCGTCGATGGAGGCAGCCTGCTCGGGCGTTACGTCTTCGCGCACTGGGCGCACCAAGCAATGGGGCGAATCGTCGTTGATGAAGATGCGGGTCTGTGGGAAAGTCTGATCGAGCACGGGGCGCAGGAAGCGGTGGGCGAAGTCGGCCTGCTCCTGCAAGGTCCAGAGCATAGCGGGCCAAGGCGCAGCGTTGGAAGGCTCGTTTTGCACGGTCACTGCCCAAATCGGAATGCCGTAACGACCCATTTCTTCAATATATTTGGCGAAATAGTGGGCGTACACGCCTTCGAAGGAGTCCTTGAGTGGGTCGTAGCCGTTGCCCGTCCACTCACCAAAGCGCAGGTGCCCACCCTGGCACAGGCTGCCGGTATCCTTCATCCAAGCAGGCGCCGACTAGGGCGATTCGATGATTTTAACAGCCGGGTTGATGGCAAGAATCTCCTGCACGACCGGCACAATATATTTCAAGTCCTTAGTCGCGTCAGGCGCGCCCGGTTCGCCTTCGCCCAAGCTAAAGAGGCTCAAGCTATTGTCATGATGACCATAGGGCACATCGTCGTAGGTGTAGTAGGGCTGAGATGCGGGTTCGCAAGAGCCGAGCGGGATGCGGATAACCGACATACCGCCTTGGTCAGGGCCGAAGAGCTCTTCAAGCAGGGCGTGGCGCTGCTCAGGATTTTGTGAGCCCCAAATAAGCGAGGCAGCCGCGTCGGTAATGGCTGCACCCGCGCCAATCCAAAGCTGGCGGCGATCGGCAGGGTCGATAACTATCTTGGATACTTGGGTTTGGAAGTAAATCAACAGTTTTTGGCTCAATAGGCTGCCGACGCTCCGATAAATCACCGGAAGTTACCGTCCAATATTCGTGTGCGAGTGAGCTAACCATAAGACCTCTTCATCTTCCATACCGTGGCGTCAGTGCCACTACAGCGCCAGCGCTTCTAGTGAATTGGCCCCCAGCATAGCACCCAATACCCAACCATCCCCACCAGTTTCCACCTGTTCCACAAGCCCAACCCCGTATACACAAGTATTGGTGTTTGATAATAGTTGCGTATACGCGATTAAAGAGCGCGATTAGCAGTTTGCTAAAACCTGTAAAGCATCGATCCCAGCTTGTCGCCTGTCAGCATCGAGATATGCCCAATGCTGCGAGTCCTCAGGAAGTTCGTCATGTAAGATTCTGAGCCTGCGACGGTCATTGCGAGAAAAATGTTCCTGCGCTTCCCTATCAGGGTCTTCAATAATCGAAGCGAGCAAGGCTGCATCTTGGAGGTGTCGGCCCTGATGCCCCAAATGATCATTTTGCCAAGCAGCACCTTTAAGAATTAAAGCCCCCAACACATTCGGTACGAAAATCGTTACCTGCCGTTGATGGTCTCGCAAAACCACTTCCATACGCCGCTGAAGGGCCTGGGCGCCTCCCGGCATCGGCAGCACCGGATTACTGTCGCCAGCAAACTTGGCATAGCGTTGTAGGTTTTTGGGCAAATGGTCAGCGACTAATAGGTCCACTGTACTACCATTCTCAGGAGCAACCATTCGCGTTGTATAACTTGTGAAAGTTCCGGGCTGGAGCTGAAAACCTTCTTTTTCCAAAACACGTTGCAGACGGGTTGCACTGTTGCATTCAGATACGATATCAATAAGAAAATCAGCATCAGTGGTCGGTCGGCTTTCGAGTCCTGCGAGCTTGGCATGGACGTCTACCATCAAACCGCCGGCGAGCAGCCAGGCACTATCGCTTTGAGCTTCGGCCAAGCGATAGACCAGGTTCCATGGGTTTCCTGCGCTTGGGATATCGACTGTTGCGGCCATAGGAGTTGGTCCTAACTATGTAGTTCCCCCACAGATGTTTAGTTCTTATATCCTGCCAGAAGGTCTACCAAACGTTGCTCACCCGCACGGCGTTCCCTAGGATTGAGCGACTCAGCTAGGTCCACAGCGCGCACAGCAACAGGCATAGGACCCTCACCTTCAGGCCAGTATGCAGCAGTTCTAAGACGGACTTTAGCAGGACTTGCCCCTTCTTTCATGCGCAAGCGCTCCACTAACAGCTTGGCTTGTTCAACCGATGCGTATCCTTCAATCACACTGGTCGGAACTAGTTCGAAATTCTCAGCTAGCTCTCCGCTCGCCGCAGAAATACGAAGTTCGCTCGCTACTTGTTCTAAAAAGGCATCTCGCACCCAGTATTCATGCAATTGCGCCCGCCTGCGCGTCTGCCAAACCAAGGTAGGTGCGTCAACAGTCTCTAACCGCTTGTGTAGACGATACTGCTCCTGCCGGTTTATCCAAGGAGCCGACTGGCCCGATAACAAGTAGAGAGTTGCCATAGCTATGCGGGGAGAGTAGGGGCGGGCACTCTTTCGGGCATACTGCTTGAAGGACCACACCGAAGCGGCATCAAAGAGCAAGGACCGACCGCCAACACTTGTTGCGATCAGGTCTCCGCTTTCACGAAGAGCGAGGACCCGGCTCTTACTCAGACCCAGTTCATGCGCTGCCTGTGAACTGGTTATCCAGTTCTTTTCTGCAAAGTACACCATAGTACTAGTGTATACACAAGTATTGGCGTTTGGCAATGGTTGTGTATACGGGTAAAGGTCGGGAGATACAACAAACCCCGCTGCCGACGGATCGGAGCGGGGTTTGTGAAGCCTTGAAAAGACTGGGCTGTGAGCTTACTTGAGCTCGACAGTTGCACCGGCCTCTTCCAGCTGAGACTTTGCAGACTCAGCGTCTTCCTTGGAAACACCTTCGACAACGGGCTTGGGAGCGCCGTCGACGAGAGCCTTGGCCTCAGCCAGACCCAGCTTGGTGATACCGCGAACGGCCTTGATGACCTGAATCTTCTTGTCGCCAGCGGCGGAGAGGATCACGTCGAACTCGGTCTGCTCTTCGCCAGCAGGTGCAGCACCAGCGGCAGGAGCAGCAGCAGCGGCCACGGGGGCAGCAGCTTCAACGTCGAACTCTTCCTCGAACTTCTTGACGAAGTCAGAGAGCTCAACCAGGGTCATTTCCTTGAAAGCTTCAAGGAGCTCATCAGCAGAGAGCTTAGCCATAATGGCTTCCTTTCAATCATGGCAACTGGGCTTGAGGCCCGCTGCCGTCACAACTTATTAAACTTCTTATTCCTATGCAGCAAGAGCGCAGCTTGAGGGCTTAACCTCAGGCGGCCTTCTCCTGCTTGTCGCGCAGGGCGTCGATCGTACGCACGGCCTTGGTAGGCAGAGCAACGAAGGCGTAAGCAGCCTTGGACATGGTGCCCTTGAGAGCGCCAGCCATCTTGGAAAGCAAAACTTCGCGAGATTCGAGGCTCGCAATCTGCTTGATTCCCTCAGCGTCAACAACGGTTCCGTCAACGAAACCACCCTTGACAACCAACTGCTTGTTGTCCGCAGCGAAGTCACGCAGGACCTTTGCAGCCTCAACGTAATCACCCTTGACGAAGGTGATGGCGCAAGGGCCAGAAATGAGGTCGTCAAGACCGTCAATTCCAGCTTCTTTAGCTGCAATGCGAGCCAGCGTGTTCTTGGAGACAGCATAGGAAGTATCGCGGCCTAGCTTGTCGCGCAGATCAGAAATCTGCGGAACAGTGAGCCCGCGGTACTCGGTGAGGATGATTGCGTCGGCCGAACGGAATTCTTCCGTAAAGTCGGCAACCACCTTTTCCTTTTCGGGCCTTTTCATGGCGTTCCTTCCTAAATCGACTCTTGGACCGGAACGGAGCGCTTGGCCAGCAGGCAATAAAAAAGCCCTGCGCACAGGCAGAGCATACGAAATCGAAGATTCCAGCGGCAGCAGGCAGGCCTACTGCTTATCTCAACCTATGCTGGCTCGGCGAACCGAACTTCGGAAGACCTTACGGCCCTCAACCAACAGTCTTTGGTTTACAACACTTTACTATAACACAACCCAGCGGACTCAGGCAAGGCAAACAGGTCAAAGCAAGAGCAGGACCTTCCCAAGGCAGTCAAAGTCCCCCCGAAAATCCTAGAGCCGCCGCATACGAATCGTGTGCTCACCCGCAGCCAGAGGGGGCAGGGGGAAGCTGCCCGGCCAGCAGATAGTGTTGGCAAGCATGAATGGCTCCTGCACGCTCGCCTGTTGCATGAGCTCGCCATCAATCTCGAAGAGCGCCAACTGCCCGGGCTCAAGATTGAGCATGGCCGGCAAAACGGGGAACACTTCCTGCCGAGGTGGAACCTTAACGCGAGCGCTCATGCCCGGCACAAAGATTCTGCCCGCCTCCACTTGGGCGGGACCACTCAACCGATATGAGGCCTCAATATCGCCGCCGTGGGAAGGCAGCACCACGCTGGCCTCCCGCACGCTGCCCGGCTGAGGAATGAAGCTAAACCGCCTCCAGCCTGGGTCTAGAGCCTTGAGCCCCATGAGCCCGTGGGGCATTAAGTATGCCGGTGAAGCTGCCCAAGGGTGCGAATAAGTAGTGTTGGGCTTGAGCGAAGGATCCCAGGCTTCCATGGTGGCGCCGGCACCCAGGTCAAGCATGTGCTCCCAAGTACGCAGGCCGCTGGTAGCCTTAATCAACTCCAAAGCATCGGCACCAAAGCCGGCCTGGTAGAGGCCCGATATATAGATAGCTGCGGTATAGACACTGCAGGGCATACCTTTCTTACGCAGAAAATCGCCGAGATCGTGCATACGAGCAATGGGAACTCGGGCAAATGCTAGCGCGAAAATCGAAGAGTGCGCTGCATGATGCTGTATGGGAGCGCCTTTGGAACCAGTATCGAGACCATCGTAGTAAGCGCCAGCTTCTGGGTCATACAGGCGAGCGTGAATGCTGGATCTCATGGCTTGCGAGCGGGTACCGAAGAGCCGGGCATCACCGTCGTGACCCAAAGCCCTCGCTATCTGCGCCATGTCCGCATAAGCCTGAGAGGCCAAGCAATTGATGACTGTATTGACACGGCCAAACACGAAACCGTCTCGTTCAGCTTCAGGCCAGTCAACGATGTCTCCGTCGAAACTGCTGGATTGGCCCGGGTCTTTGACTAAGAGGCCGCTTTCTGGGTCTATATATCGTTCTGGCAGCAAGGCGCAGAGTCGCTGGTACCCGGCGCGTACCTGTTCAAGAGAGCCCGAATGCCCCCAGGAATCGTGAATGGCCATAATGGTGTAGAGCGGCCATTCGGTGGGCCAAGTGCGGTTGGCAGCCAAGTAGTCTAAGGTGTAGCGACCTAGGGCCGGTGCATCGTCGAGAGCCATGTGGGCCCGCTGGTGAATGTAAGCGTCGGCTTCGTAAGGCGCCCGCTCTCGGGTCCACGAATCTACGTATATATTGGCACTTAAATTATCGATGGTATTGCTGGAAAGCTTCCAAATATCGTTGAGCAGCTGGTCGCTCGATTGGAAGTCGGCGCTCAAACTCGTGCGCTCGGGCTCCAGCGCGGCGATTTCCACTTGCTTCACTACCCGTGCTAAGTCGTCTACCGCACTAGAGTGAACTCCTGCTACCGATAATTCCACGTATCGGAAGACGCGAATACCCCAAGTTTCCAGCTGGTTCTCCCCCTCTTGCAAGTGCCAGTTTTCCCGGTAGCAGTTGGAGGTATTGAGCTGATATCGCACTTGGCCGCTGGGCTCAAGCACTTCTCCGTAGCGAATGTCGAGATCAATCGAAGAGTGCAGGTCCACCTTGAGGGCCAGGCCACCCATTCTGGACTGGCCGCAGTCCAGAACTGCCCTGTTGGGGTTTAGCCAGCGCACTGATTGAGGCTGGTAACGCTCCACTGCCAGCCCAGCGAGAGGGCTGGCAACTAAGCGAGCGAAGGCTTGGCGCTCTTGGGCTGCGGGCCAATCACTATCATCATAGTTCGGCAGCGACGCTTGAGAGGGGTAACTGCTGGCTTGAATATTTTCGTTGGGCGCCCAATAGTACTGGCTGCCGATGGATTGGGTGGGCGCGAAAACCTCCCCCAAAGACTGGGCTTTCCAAGTCGAATCCGAGCCATAGTGGAGCATTTGCCCGTTGTTCAAACACACGTCGAGCTGGGCGGCGAAGCGGTGGTCTTCTTGGGTATAGACGATGGCAGATATGGCGTTGCGCTCTCCGGATTTGAGCAGGCCGGTCACATCGTAGCCTTCGTAGCGGTGCTCGCCATCGATGGGAAATACTGGCCCGCAGCCCAAGAACTGCCCGTTGGCCCAGACCCGATACACGAACTGGCGGGAGGGGCAGGTGGAAGAGGCGGTCACGCTCAGGCTGGCCCAGCGAATGGGCGAATCGGGAAGCTCTATAACCGTGCGCAAGCAAGCCCAGTCGTCAAGGCTTGGCTCAGCCTCGGCGCACTGTTGAGGAGCAGACCAGATGGCCTTGCCGACGCACCAATGGTGGCCAGGGCCTGTGCCGAAAGTGGCCACCGAGGAGCGGGCTATGCATACTTCGTTGGCATCGTACACATAGACTTTGGCCCAGTAGCGTTGGGCGGGATTCATCGGTACATGGTTGAGCGACACGCCCGAAAAGCCGTCTCCCTCAACGATGCCGCTGTTCCACTTCACCCCAGCTGCCGCGTTTGCGTCGGGCCAGCGGTGGGGCGCAAGACTGTTGATATCGGGCCGATCAGCCACGATGATTTGGTAGGCATGGGGCTGCAAATCGTAGCTAAAATCGTCGGTATATCGCCAGCGCAGGGTCGGTATGGTGTAAGGCTCTATGTTGACGGGGTTTATGCGGTCGTTTACCAAAACTTGGAAGCTTTCACCAGCTGAATTATCTTCGTTACCCGCTTGCGCTTGAGTGCTTCCGCCGCTTTGGTTCATCACTTCCTACCCTTGTTACGCCTACTGCTGCATATCCTTAAACGAGGAGAACGACGGCTTGGCAGACGCGCTCACTCCCCCGTACATATCAATCACACGCTTGTCGCCGCTCTCCTGCGCCATCTGCACAAAGAGCCGGTTGGCCTGCCACCGAGCCGAAGCCCAAGCTACATACCACATAATACCGGTTCCCAAGAGCGCCACGAGAATCGGAGACTTGCTCAAACCCCAGCTGTAGCCGCCCAAAGCCAGCATGCCGATGGGCAGCATGTAGATACGGCGGACCGAAAGCAGGAACGCATTTTTAAGAGTCGGCCACCAGTGGGCCTTGGGATATTCCACCGCAAGAATCAGGGCAATGAGACAGGCTTGAACAAGCAGAATCAAAATCACTATAGCCACGGGCAATGCTAGCGAACCGTAGCCCAAAAACACCGGCAATTTGCGCATCATATAGGCAAGCAAAAGCAGCAAGAGCAAACGGTAGAGCAATGAGCCAAGAGCGCAAGGCCAGCTTCCACCAAGCCTTAAAATAGGGGCGAATCAGGGCGCCGCTAGCGTCTGGATGCACATAGGGGGACGCAATCCAATCGGGCAGCTGCCAGCCTTGCATCCGGTCAGTTACTAAGCGCTGACGCAGGGCCGCGTCCCAAGAAGCCAAGCTGGGCTGATCGCGAAACACAGCAAACATGGCCGCTAAGCCCGGCGCTGAGAGCAAGGCCGCAAGAATATAGAGCGGATAATAGCTGAGATCGCGCACCAAAAACACCACTGCCAGCAAGGGCGCGGTTCCTACGAGCATGCACCAGCCCGCAATTAAGAGCACATATATGGAGGAAACCAGCCCCATAATGGCGAACATAGTATGCGATTTGGCAGGGCTCGCATGGCCAGAGCGGCCGGGGCGAGACCCGCCAGAAGGTGAATGCGATCGTGCCATAACTAACAATTTAGTTCTTCATGCCCGAAGTTGCGATTCCTTCGATGAACTGCTTTTGACCAATGAGGAAGACGATCAAAATAGGCAGCACCGAAATCACCGAACCCGTCATAATCATGGCGTAATCAGCGTTGTACTGGGAGATGAAGAGCTTCAAGCCCAGCTGGATGGTGTAGAGGTTTTGGGAGCGCAAGTAAATCAGCGGGCCCATGTAGTCGTTCCAAGTGTTGGTAAAGGTGATAATTGCCAAGGCTGCAATGGAGGGGCCAGACAGTGGCAAAATCACACGCCAGTAAATACCAAACTCAGAGAGGCCATCCAAGCGGCCTGCCTCCGAAAGATCCTCTGGAATCGTGTCGTAGAACTGCTTCATCATAAACACGCCGAAAGCACCGAAGGCCTAGAGCAAGATAATCGACCAGCGCGTGTCGGACAGACCAACGGCGGAGACCATCTTGAACTGGGGAATCATGTATGCCTGCCACGGCACAGCCATCGTAGCGATGTAAATGAGGAAGAGCGTGGTGCGACCGCGGAAGGGAATCTTAGAGAAACCATAAGCGGCGAAGGAGCCGGTGAAGACCTGCAAAATGGTCACGATGACTGCGAAGAAGATAGTGTTGAGCAGCCAAGTGGTCATGTCTGAATGGGTCCAAATATTCGCGTAATTCTCCCAGTGCCAGACTGAGGGGAACCAGCGAAGGGGAATCGCGTAGACCTCGTTGTTGGGCTTCAGGGACGACATCACCATCCAGAAGAAGGGCAGGAGCACGAAAGCCGATACAACAACCATAGCCAGGTAGCCGATAATCGTTCCAACAATCTTGGAAATCGACGTGGGCTTGTGGTTCACAGGAATGTCTTGGCTGGAAGCCCCGGAAACTGAAGGCGAAAGCGTTTGTGCTGACATGGCTCAGTCCTCCTTTGAATTGTTGTACCAGAACTGAATGAGCGTGACCACCATGCAGATGAAGAGCAGGACGAGGGAGACGGCCGAAGCGTATCCGAAGTCGCCGCGCTCGAATGCCACACGGTAAATGTATTGGGCCAGCACCAAAGTACTAGTGCCGGGGCCGCCGTCAGTCATGATTAAGGTCAGATCCAAAATCTTGAAGGAGCCGATAGTCAGCGTCACGAGCACGAAGAAGAGGGTGGGGCGCATCATCGGCACCGTCACCTTCCAGAAGCGCTGCCAGCCGTTGGTGCCGTCGAGTTCCGCAGCTTCGTAAAGCTCAGTGGGGATGGTTTGTAGGCCTGCTAGGAGCAGAATCATGTAGTAACCCACTTCGCGCCAGGTGCCGACGATGATGACGGCGGGCATGGCCCAAGCAGTGGAGCCCAGCCAGCCGGACACGTTGTGCATAAAGAGACCGAGAATCTGGTTGATGGGGCCGGACTTGGGGTCAAAGAGCATAGCCCAGACCTGCGCGGCTGCCACCAGAGAGGTGATGTATGGGAAGAAGGCGACCGTGCGGAAGAAGGCGCGGCCCCTCAGCTTTGAATTAAGCAAGACTGCTAGAGCAAAAGATAGGGCCAAAGTCAGCGGAATGTGGACGATTGAATAGTAAATCGTGTTCCACACCGAAGTCATGAAAATTTTATCGTGGGAGAGCCGCACCCAATTTTTTAGACCGTTTGGAACCGGGCTACCGAATGCTGACCACTTGGTGAAAGCGATGTAGAAGAGGGTGAGCGTAGGAATCAGGGTCAGGCAGATGAAGCCTAAAAAGTTAGGCGTAATGAAAATTAAGCCGTTGCGTAGATTCCTGTGCGAGATTGCTTTCGCATCCATCGCACCTCTCCGGCGCCCGTGACGCCCCGAACCCTCTGGCTCAGGCGAGAGGGCTTGCGCCGTCGAATCCTCTTGCTCAAGCACCGCAGCTTCCGTCACATCTGACATAGCTGCAACCTCCTTTACACGCTCTCAGCAGGCACAGAAAGCCTGCCGATATAGACAAAAAACTTGAAATTCCAACCAGTGCGAGCCAGCAATCAGCGCGAAATCCCTACTGGTAGAGCACGCCCCCATCCAAAATCGCGATGCACTCACCCGAACCGAAAGGCAGAAAATATAGTAACTGGCTTAAAACTCGACCAAACTGAGGTGAGTCCTGCACCTGTTTGGGATGCAGGAAAGGGCACTTGGAACGCCAGCGCACCCGCCCATGACCACGGCTCAACTACAGCAAACATCCAACTGGACTTTGGGCGCAGACCCGCAAGACGACTACCCCCTGCCGTACACCTACATGATGAACTTGCCGCAGGCAGGAGCCATGCCCCTTTACCGTTTAACCGGAGGCAGTCTCTTAGGCCTGACCACCCTTGCGGCAGTAGTATACGCAGGCTACCAAATCAGCAAGCAGCGCGCACAAAGCCAAGGCCGCCACACAAACCGCAGCAGCCAGGCCCAGCCCATCAAGTAAAGGCAAAGCAAAGCGAGAATGAAAGCTAAAGTACGAGATAAAACACAATCGCAAGAGCCAAGCGCAAACTAAGGTAAGAAGTAAAAGCCAGCAACGCGCAAGCAAGCTGGCGGCGGGGTTGGATGTGAAGCAATAAGCAGTTCCCCTTGCTGAACAGCCAACCCCGCCGCCAGCGCCCGGGCACCCAACCGCATGTCAGAGCACCCAACCCAGAACCCGGGCACCCAGCTCAACAGTCAAGCACCCAACTGAGCCTCAAAGCCCCAAAGCCCCAGAGCCGAGCACCCAAAACCCAGAACAAGGCACCCAGCAAAGAAAAGCTGACTACAGCTGGGCGGCAATCTTCAGCACTAGCTTGGCTGCTGTATCGGCATACTCGGAGATGTCGAACTCCTTGAAGACCTCGTAGTCGGTGTCAGCGTTGTCGCTCAGAGCGCGAATAATCAACACCGGAACCTGGTTACGGGCAGCCACATGGGCCACGGCCGCGCCCTCCATCTCGACTGCGTCTGCCCCAGTCTCAGCCTGAACCTGCGCCGTCTTCTCCGGTGAGTCTACAAAGTAGTTGCCCGTGGCAATAGTGCCTACGATGTGCGTGATGCCCATCTCTTCCAAAGCCTGACCCGCCACCTCCAAAAGATGAGCATCGGAGTGGAACTCGGGCGTTTGAGGGGCAAACTGAGCAATCAGGCGCATGTCGGAATCCAAGTAACGCAAGGTACCGCCCAAGACCACATCGTTAATGTGAAGCGACTTGTTGAGATTGCCTGCAATGCCAGAGAAGATCAGAGCCTTAGGGTGGTAGCGGTCAATCAAATACTGGGCTGAAGCGGCGATGTTGACCGTGCCCATACCGCCCACCGTTGCGGCAATCTCAACGCCGTTGCCGTCGGCCGCCTGCAAGCTGCCGCGCACCACGTCGAGCCCAGCCCGCTTGGAGTCGGGGTCGTGACTAGCACCGGAGAGCTGCTGGGCTACCAGAGCCACTTCCTCGTCCATAGCGCCAAGCACTGCCACTACTTTGCTTTGCTGCTCACTCACCGCACTCATCATGTTCTCCTTCATAGGCAACTGCCAACGGGGCCAATCCTCACGAAACTCAGGGTAGCACCGGCAGGAACGATTGACTTCCCAGCTAGCTATTTGCGCTCACTGAGTAGGGGGCTTGACCTCTTGCCGACGGCTTTCAACTGCCTGCGCCAGGGTTTGCAAGAGCTCAGCAGTCCTAGGCCAAGCAATGCAGCGGTCGGTGATGGACTGGCCGTAAGTGAGTTCACTCAGCGGGGCAGCGCTCTGGTTGCCGCCTTCGAGGAAGCTTTCCATCATGATTCCAGTTATGCCCGGCTCCCCCGCCGCAATGCGCTCGGCCAGCTCCTCGACCAGTGCCGCCTGACGCAGCTCGTCTTTGCCAGAGTTGCCATGGGAGGCGTCGATAATGAGCCCGTGCGCTGCCGCAGAACCAGTGGGCATGCCTTCGCGCAGCTGGTTCATCGCGTCTGAGACCGACTTCGGTTCGCAGTTGGGACCGTGGGATGAGCCGCGCAACACGAGGTGGCAGTCGGGATTGCCTAAGGTTTGGACCGCCGAAGCCCGCCCTTCGTGGTTGATACCAAAGAAGGTATGCTGCCGGGAGGCGGTGAAGCAGGAATCGATAGCCGCCCCAACATCGCCGTCGGTGGCGTTCTTAAAACCGATGGGCATGGAGAGGCCGGAAGCCAGCTGCCGGTGAACCTGGCTCTCGGTATTGCGAGCGCCGATAGCCCCCCAAGAGATAGCGTCCGCAGTGAACTGGGGCGAGGTTGGCTCCAAAAACTCAGTGGCCGCGGGAAGGCCGGTGCCCAAGATGGAGAGCAAGACGCGGCGGGCTAGGACCAGACCCTTGCGAATCTTGTGACTGCCGTCTACGTCGGGGTCGTTAATCAGGCCCTTCCAGCCCATGGTCGTGCGCGGCTTCTCGAAGTATGCTCGCATCACAATCAGAAGGCGGTCTTCGAGCTGCTCGTTGAGGGCGGCGAGCTTTTGTGCATATTCGAGCGCGGCCTTGGGGTCGTGAATGGAGCAGGGGCCTACGATGACCAGTAGGCGGTCGTCTTCACCCTGGAGAACTTGACGAATGCTTTCGCGCGAGGAAATCACTAAGTCGCGGGCTGCCTGATCGAGCGGGTAGTCGGTCAGTATTTGCGCTGGGGTGGGCAGCGGATCGAGCTCGATAATGCGGCGGTTGACGATGTGCCCAATGCCGACTTCATCTTCCCAGCGGATTGCGTCGGGGTCGAAGAGTGGATTGACACCTTCGCTCAGGGCCTCTTGGGCTGCCTGAGTTTTACGGCTGGGCTCCAAATAATCCAAACTCATGCCTGCTCCCTCTTCTGATTCATGCCGCGCTCACGGCGGGTACTTACTGCTGCTGCTAAGCGCTCTAGCAGCTCGCGGGTGCGATCCCAAGCTATGCAAGCGTCGGTAATGGACTGTCCGTATGTGAGTTCGCTCAGCGGCGCAGCGCTCTGGTGGCCGCCCTGTAAGAAGCTCTCCATCATGATACCTAGGATTCCGCTCTTGCCGGCAGCTAAGCGCTCAGCAAGTTCTTCGACGACTTGCGCTTCAACTTGCTCGTCTTTACCGCAATTGCCGTGGGCCGCATCGATGAGTAGACCGTAACCGCTGGTTTCGGTAGCCTTGGACTGGCGTAAGGATTCTAGGGCTTCGTGCACGTCGCTGGCGCTATAGTTAGGGCCATGGGCTGAGCCGCGCAGGATTACATGGCAGTCCGGGTTGCCCTTGGTCTCAACTGAAATAACCTGCCCGTCGAGATTAACCGAAAGAAAGTGGTGTTCGAAAGACGAAGCGTAGCAGGAGTCGGCGGCCGCTTGGACGTTGCCGTCGGTGGAGTTCTTAAAACCGATAGGCATGGAGAGGCCGGAGGCTAGCTCGCGGTGAACCTGACTCTCAGTGTTGCGAGCGCCGATAGCTCCCCAAGAAACTGCGTCGGAGAAGTACTGTGGGGTAATGGGATCGAGCCATTCGGTGGCCGTGGGCAGGCCCAATTCCAAGATGTTGACCAAGGTCTTGCGCGCCAGCCACATACCCTTGCGAATGTCGAAGGTGCCGTTCACGTCGGGGTCGTTAATCAGGCCCTTCCAGCCCACCGTTGTGCGCGGCTTTTCGAAGTAGGCGCGCATGACGATAACGAGACGGTCTTGCAATTCCTCCCGCGCCTGAGCGAGCAGACCTGCGTATTCGAGCGCTGCCTTGGGGTCGTGAATAGAGCAGGGGCCTACGATAACGAGCAGGCGGTCGTCTTGCCCGTGTAAAACGTCTCGAATCTCCTGACGGGAGCGTAGCACTAGGTCGATTTGCTCGGAGCCAAGTGGCAAATCGCGTATAAACAAGCGGGGGGCTGGGATGGGGTCGAGCTGGCGAATGTTGACGTCGACGGTCTCAGGATAGACTGCGCTCTGGCTCAAACGCTGCTGATCGTTGTCTTGCGAGCTGCCCGGTCCGCGCAGTGGCTGCATAAGTGTTCTCCCAACTTCCCCAACATGCTTCTCTATACATAATAAGCGCCTGCCGCTCCCTTGAGAGCAGGCAGGCGCTCGTTAGCTTGAAGCTAGATTCAGGCGAGAGCGCCCATTGGATCCCAAGCAGGCAGCATGATTGCCGGCTCGTCGAAGGCCTTGCGGTACTCTTCGGGCAGCATGGACTTAGGAACTGCTACCTCGTAGACGTACTCGTCGAACCAGTCGTCGCTCATGACGAAGTAACCCTTGTCGGCAATGGCACTGCCCCAAGAGTTCTCGACCTTCCAGCGGTTGGTGGTCTTGCCGTCGTCGGCCACATCTACGCCCACGAAGGCCATAGCGTGGTTCATAGCGGACTGGCCGAAGCGCACGCGCTCTTCCTTATCGAGATCGAAGTCAACGTCGTAGACGCGACCGTACTCGAAGAGGTCGGTGGCCCACTGGCCTTCCTTGCGGTCCATCATCGGGTGGCAGTCAGCGCCGAACCAGACGGGCAGGCCCTGCTCGCTCAGGAGCTGACGGGCGCAGTCCTTCATGAACTGGGCGTCGACGTTCAGGTACTCGGTTGGGTCGCCGCCTGCCACGTTGCCCAAGTGCTCGATACCAATCTTCTTGCCCTTGGGGTGCTCACGGCGAGGATCATCGACCAGGCAGACGTAATCTTCGAGGCCAGCTTTGACATACTTCTGCCAGAACTCCTGAGGCGTGATTTCGCCATCGCGATGGAAGTTGCCGTCCTTGTCGGTCCACTCCCAGTCGAAGGAGGTGGGGGGAGTGCCCAAGTGAATGGTCAGAATGCGGTGGCCGGCAGCCGTGTAATCCTTCACAATCTGGTCGATGGAGCTAGGATCCTCAGCCATGTGTGCCACTGCCTGGTGCAGGAGGGAGCGCAGCTGGTAGTTCATCTCGCCCGTGTTCTGCGAAGAAGCAGTCTCGGGGTAGTACTGCTTGGGCACTGCACCGTACTTCTTGTAGAGATTCATGGCCATAACCCACTGGCCCCCGTCTCCCATCACGTCTGAGAGCAGGAACTGCATGAGCTGGGAGTCAACGGGCTCGCCGGCGCGCACGAGGGCGGCAGTATCTTGGAGGAAGTAGTTTACACGCTCCAGCTTGTCGCAATACATGGCGTAGTTTTGCGAAAATTCGAAGTCACCTGCTGGGTTCGAGGTGGACTCAGTGTCAATGTTGAGGGCGCGGCGGGCCACGAAGCGGGCCACGTTGAGCGAGCTGAAGAGCCAGCAGCGGCCCGAGTGGGCCTGAGTGGTGACCTTGCCATTGTCGACGCTCACCGAGAAGCGGTGCTGCAGGAGGCGAGAGCGATCGTAGTTGTGTGCAACCGGCTCAATTCCCGAACTAGTGACCGCGTTCATGGCGAGGCGGTTGGCTGGGCGCTGGTCAAATTCCTCGCGCAAACCTTCGAGTGCGGATGAAGACAGTGGTTGTAATTGAGTCATTGAGTTCTTTCCTCTTTTGTATGCACTATGAATTAGGTCTCAGAGGGCCCTACTACGCTTGGTGCCTACGCAGTAGAACTTGAGTTCAGAGCGCCCGCCTTCTGGGCGCGACGCTCTGAACTCGACGTTTCAACTCAGCGCTTAGGCTGAGCCCGATGAATAAGCTCGGTGGGAGCAGCCTGGCTGGCCGCCGACTTAGCCGTTCGGGCTGGCGGCGGAACCGGGCCGGAAGCCTTCATCGATGCCGGGGCGGGAACTGGCTCCTTGGCCTCTTCCTGGTCTTCTTTGTGAATGACAGGAATGTCAGCCGTATTCGGAGCATCGTTGTCGGATTCATCCTCAAACTCGGACTCAACTACAGGCATGGGCGCGGGCACAGCCTTGGCCTTGCTGATTGCTTCGTGCTTGGCTGGCCGGGCTGCGAGAGAAGCCGGTGCGGTAGCAGGCTCAGCGCCAAGCTTGTCGAAAGCACCGAACGAGGTGGAGAAGATAGAACGCAGCTGGTCAACGCGGGTGGTAATATCGGCCTCGCGATGCTGGAGCTTAGCAATCTGCTCCTGCAAGTTGTTGAGCTCGCTCTGGGCAGCCTTGCGGCGCTCCTCAATCTCTTCCTTGGCCTGCTTGCGGCTCTCTTCCAAAAGCTGAGCAGCCTTCTCTTCGGCTTCCTTACGCTTCGAAGCAGCAAAGTCGTCAGCTTCTTTACGGGTCTTCTTGGCCTGCTCAATCAGCTGTTCGGTCTCTTCCTCAGTCTGCTTGCGGCGCTCCTCAAGGCTCTTGAGTAAGTCGTTGACCTTAGTAGTAGCCTCTTCCTGCTGGGCAGAAATCTGCTCACGAACCCGCTGGGCCTCTTCACTCACCTTGGCCTGAGTAGTGGCACTGTTGACGTTGGCATCGTCCACAATCTTCTGGGCCTGAGTTTTTGCCTTATCGGTAATCTCACCAGCCTGGCGCTGAGCCTCAGTGAGCATCTTCGAGACCTGCTCGCGCACGTCGGAAAGCTTCTTATTAGCCTCAGCTAAAGCCTGCTGAATCTGATCGTTGGCCTCATTCTTGAGTTTAACGACCTCTTCATTGGCCTTTTGGCGCAGCTCGGCAACTTGCTGGGTGGCCTTAGCCTTGGAAGCAGCGGCATCGCGCTCCTGCTCAGCACGGTCAGCTGCCAGCTTCTTCTCTTGCTCCTCGCGAGTGTTTTTCAGCTCTAATTGCAGGGCTTCACGCTGCTCTTGAGCCTGCTTCTGAGCAGATGCCTTGAGCTGGTCAGCCTGCTGGCGGGCCGTAGTAGTAAGGGTGCGAGACTGGTCGTCGGCAGCTTCCAAGATTGAGCCAGCCTTGGCGTGGGCCTCATCCACAATCCGCTTAGCATCAATCTGCGCATCCTTAACCAGAGTCGCAGCCTTCTCTTGAGCCGAAGTCCTAGTAGCAGCAGCATCTTGCTTGGCGCGGTCAAGCAGCTCTGTAGAGGTCTGCTCGGCTGAGGCCAACAACTGCTGAGCATTGGCACCGAGGGAAGCAAAAGTGCCCTCCTCACCGGGAGCAGACTTCTTCGAGCGCTCCTCTTGCAGCTGGGCTTCCAGCTTCAAAATCCTGCTATCGTCACTCTTAATCTGCTGACGCAGTCGCGCCAAGTTATCTTGCAACGCACTTAAGGCTTCATCGACCTTATCTTTGTCATAACCGCGCAACACGATAGGGAACTGCTCGTCCGCCATGTTATCTCCTCTTTGCCACCACTACGATGATCTCCCGCGTCATCCGGCGGGCTTCGCTCCAAACAAATGACCTGAATGACATTCTACCCTACCCGAGAGCACAATGCAGGTCTATAATGCTGCTTTCCATCAGAGTTCACACTTTTTTACTGTTAGATATATAACTATCTCACTAAGCAATCAGCATGTCGCCAGAAGAAGGCCGCCGGTAGTAACGCACCACTTCGCGTACCACATCTTGACCGGCGCGCACCTGCTGTTGTACTGGCAAACCCTGCGTCCGCTCGGTGGCCGGAACCGTGTCAACCACCGGCGGCAGGCTCACAAAACCAGCCAACACTTCCGGGTGGGAACGGGTCCAATTGAGTAAGGAATAAAAGACCGCGTTGCACACGTAAGTGCCCGCGTCCGAGCTCAGTGTGGCAGCAATATTATCTTGCGCGAAAGCGTGCAAAATAGCGCGCAGGGGAAGCCTAGTCCAATAAGCAGCAGGACCCTCCGGGGCAATGGGTACGCGCTGTGACGAAGCGTGAGACTGACCAGCGCCAGATTCCGTATTCGCATCCTTCAAATTGACGGCGCAACGCTCCAAAGCAATGGAACGGGCTGAGCGCTTAAGCCCGGTAGAAATCACGATGTTGGGTTGAAAATCCTCAATCGCCTCATGCAAGATGGGCCAAGCCTTGCCAAAAGAAATCGGCAACGTTACGGCGCGAATCTGCAAATCCAAGCCTTCGAGCGGATCTTCGCCAGCATCCTGGGAGCTCAGCGCGGGCACACCTTGCTCGGCCAGCGCGCGGGCCACCTCCAACGAAGGATTGACCTCAACGCCTTCATAACGGTCGTATCCCGAGACAATAAGTTTGAGCTGATCCATACCGCCAGTCTAGCCTTTCTCTATGCCCGCGCGATTGCTCATTCCACCACTTGCAGGAACTCGCCCTTAGCCTTCGCGCACAATCAAGGCCAACATGCGGCCCTCTCGCGGTTTGCCAGCCAAGGAAGCGCGGCGATGCGAATACCAGAGTGGATTTTCGAGAGTACAGCGCGGATGGCGCAAATCTGCCATACGCTCTTCTAGACTCGGCCCCTCACCATCGCTGGCGCACAGTTGCTCCAGCTCAGGGTCGGCTACCAAATACTGGGTTGCAGCAGCCAAGCGCGGGTTAGAATCCACCAAATGCTCCACGCCTGCCGCTTCCAACTCCTGGCGGGCAGCCAGCGAAAGATCTGCTCCCGGGCCGCCAAAGCGCGTATGAGAAGCAGTTGCGGGGAAACGGTGCTCGAAGGAAGCCGCCAGCGACTCCCCTAGTTCATAGCAGTCAGCGCAAATAGCAGGGCCGAGCGTGGCCACGATCGAACCAGCATGTGCGCCTTGAGCAAGCATGCGCTCAACAGTCGAGCCGATAATGCCTTGCTCTAAGCCCCGACGGCCACAGTGGGCTGCGGCAATGACCCCGGCTTCGGCGTCGGCCAGTAGTACCGGCAGGCAGTCGGCCGCGAAAACGCCCAAGGCTAAGTTGGACTGGGCACTGACTAAGCCGTCTGCTTCTAGCTCGGCGAGTTCGCGGGCACGATCTGGGCCGAATGCATCAACATCGACAGCCCTTCCCGAATGCACCTGACTCACTAGGGCCAAGGGAGCGCCGACCGCAGCACTGAGCGCCAAACGATTAGCTGCCACAGCCTCAAAATCGTCGCCGCCGCGAGCACCCAAATTGAAGGAAGCGAAGTCACCCTGAGAGCTACCGCCGAGCCGAGTGGTGTAGACCACCTTAATGCCCGGCGCTAAGTCAATGGGAATTGTAACGGGAATGGGCAGACCCTCGCGACTGGCCTGCGGGCCCGCCGTGCTGTCTACCAACTCGTAGGTGCTTGACCACTCTTCAAAAGTTACTTCGCTTGCCACTCAAATCCTTCCAAGACTCTTTCCCGCCTAAATCAGGGCAGGAGAGCCAATTCTTCCTTGCTCAATTGCAGCTCGCCGCCTTGCAGCGAATCCACAATCGTTTCCGGACGGTGAGCGCCCGGCAGCACAAACATACCCTCACCCTGAGCCAGCTCCCAGGCCAAAATGACCTGCTGGTAAGACACGCCACGCTCTTGGGCAATCTGCTTGAAAGTCTCGAACTTCGTTTCGTCCTTCGGCTTGCGGAATCCTCCCAAAGGGCTCCAAGACACGAATGCTAGACCGCAGTGCAAGCTGTATTCAAGGCTTTCGCGAGTGTCGATAAAGAGCGGAGAGAACTGGTTTTGCACGGCCACCAAGTTCTTACCCAAGATGCCGCGGGCCAAGTCAATCTGCTGGAGGGAAGCGTTGGAGATGCCAACCTCTTTAGCTACACCCTCTTGCACAATTTGGGCCATCGCCTGGAGCGATTCCTCGTACGGTACTTTCGGGTCTGGACGGTGTAAGTAGAGGAGGTCGATGCTGTCAACGCCTAGGGCCATCGCTGATTCCTTGGCACGGCGAATCAGCTTCTCAGGCCGGCCGTCGACTCCCCAAGTGGGTTTGCCCTCGGTGAAATTACGGAAATGCCCCACCTTGGTAGCCACCAAAACTTCGTCTTTGGGGCCCTTCCAAGAGTTAAGCGCCTCGCGTACCAAGTTTTCGTTCGTCTGCTCCGGGCCACCCGATTCGTAGTAGGACCAAGCGGTATCTAGTTGACGGCAACCCGCGTCGAGAGCTGCGTGAATCGTTGCTACTGCTTGCTCGCGGCTGGGTTTACCCTCAATCGAGAGCCCCATACATCCCAAGCCAACTGCCGTAGTGGTATAGGACCCCAATGTCCTGCTCAACAATGTCATATTTTTTCCTTTCCTCGATTACACTCCCATTGTACGTTTTTTGGGCGTTTTCAGCTCTAGCGTCCGCCGAAGGAGCCGCCGCCCGAACCGCCGGAAGAACCGCCGAAGCCGCCGCCACTAAATGAGCCACCACTGGAGCCTGAACCGCCGGAAGCGTCGCTAATGGTGGATTGCAACTGGGAGAAGCTGGAAGAGAGCTGACCGCCTAAATCGCTGAAATCGGGCACAAAGGCTTGGTTGAAAGACTCCGAGCCCATGCTTCCCGAAGAGGAGTTCCAGCCGCCATTGACACCGTAGGAGCGGTAGGACATGTAAATGAGCTGATGGTCGGGGTGGGCATCCAGCCAGGCTTCATCGGTGACCTGCGGATAGGCCTTGGCCAACTGCTGCATGGCTTCCTTGCTGATGCCGAGTGCGGCGGCGTAGACCAAGTAAGTGCCCCACATCACCAAATCGTTGACACCACGATCTGCGAACGACGAGAAATCGGTGATATAGCTTCTAAAGCCCACTACTTGCCCGGCCCAGTCTTGCCCCTGCTCGGTTAAGACCTCGGAAGCGCCGTAACACAGGGCAAAAATTGCGCTTATCATTAGCACCGAGCCAGTGCAAGCTCCTAAGAAAGTCTGACCGGTAACCTTGCCTAGGAGCCAAACGAACACGGCCCCAATGACAGCAAGCACCTCAAGGATGACACTGTTTTCGCGCGAGCGCGTGGCCGCCAACAAACCAAACTCAGCCGCTACAGCGTTTTCAAAGTTCTCCAGCAAAGTAGAGGCCTTCTCATAATCCTTGAAGCTGTCGCGCATCTGGTTCATGTCGAAGACTGCGGTTTGCAAGCGTTCGCCAGCTTTGAGCAGCAAATCTAGGACTGCGCGCTCGCTGCCAGTTAGGCCCAAAGAATCAGGATTCTGACTAGCTACCGGGTAGATAACGACAGTTGATGTTTTGTCGGCTTTATCTTGCTTTCCGCTAGCACTACGCATGGCTTCGCCCAAGGAATGAGCGTCTGTTTGCAAGAGATTGAGTCCGGCATAGCGCTGGGCAGGGCCTGGATAAATGGCAATCGCACCCTTGTTGGCCAGCGAAAGTACCGAAGAAGCCATCTGCCGAGAGCGCAGCTGCCTCTTACCTCCATACACGACCGTGCCTAGGGCTGCGGCCGATGCCGGCGACATCTGCGGGGCATCGCGACGGTAAATAACCTCACCGTGATATTGGGATTGGCGGCGGGTAGAGAAAGCTGTTGCAAGGCAGTAGATAACTGCTGCCAACACTACGATGCCCAAGATAGCCCATACGATTAAGACCGTGCGAGCTTTGGTTTGCTGCATCTGTCGCCAGCTTCGCTCCTCTTTATCCTCGCGGTCTGCAATGTTCTTACCCTGCTCGCCTCTCATGGTGCGCTCTACGCCCTGGGTCAACGAATGATCCATCGTGACGGCAGTGTCGATATACTGGCCCGGCGCTACACGCTTAGCCTCGAAGCGCAGACTGCCATCAGCGCCGCGCGAGGAAGTCGATTCGCCCGTAAAGTGGAGCCATGCTTTGCAATTGCTGGCATTAGCACCCTTGGGCAGGTGAATCGTACCAGTCACGCTCTCGATTTGGGTCTCGTTATTAGTACCCACCGGCTCCCACTGGAAGCTGGTGACATCGTCGTAAGCGGTAGAGACGCCATGCATGGTCATCTCTATCTCGAAGACCAAGCTGTCAGCCTTGTCTATTTGCGGGATATTCCAACCGATTTCTACGGTGCAGCTTTCCCTGCCCGCCTCGCAAGAGGCAAACTCTGAAGAGCTCGGAGTCCCGGACGCTAGAGGGGTGTATTGGTAATCAGGATGGCCATCTTCGCTATACCTATCCGCAACGGACATATACCAGCGGTTGGCTTGGGAATCATCCCAATCGGGCACGTCTGCAACACTGCTGGGGCTTATGGCCTCGGTGCGACTGTAAGTTCTATCGTCGCTGACGTTGCGCACGGAAACGTCTGAAATGCCAGTGAGGTTGAGGGGCTTAATCTCATACTGCTGGTAGAGCTGCCTCCAAGGCTTATCGCCGTCGTCATCTTCGCGAGAGAGCAGCCGCATATCTACCCGCTGTTTGACTCGCAAGTCTCCGTTGGGCAAGACGGTCGTGTCATATTTGAGTGAGTTATACGACAGCTCGGGCGTGCGAGCAGCGGTCGTTACGACAGCAAAGAGAAAACCTAATACGGCAGTTATGATAATGGCGATTGCTAGAGAGCTAAAGAAACGCTTGGCAGACCAGAAGCCGCCCTTGCGCCCACCCAACTGAGCGTTAGTAGGCAGCGGGCTTGCACCAGTAGTGTAGGGATTGCTCTGCTGGAGAGGCGGATTGGGCTGAGCTGTATAAATTCCCTGCTCGTTTGGATTGCTCACTACTGCCTCCCGCTGCTACGCTATCTTCTCAATTGCTGATAATCACTGCCCCGAAGAGCTTGCCCCATTACTAAAATCAACCTTGGGAGCCTGCTTAGCTTCGGGCTCGGCCTCGAAGTATTGAGACTGCTCAAAGTGGAAGAGGCCTGCAATAATATTGCTCGGCACAGTCTGGATGCGCGTATTGTACTTCTGCGTCACATCGTTGTAGAACTGGCGGGCGTAAGCAATCTTCTGTTCCAAATCGGAGAGCTGATTTTGTAGGCTCATAAAGTTCTGGTTGGCCTTCAAATCAGGGTATGCCTCGACGGTTGCCATCAAGTTGAAGAGGGCGCTGCTCAGCTTGTTTTCTGCTTGAGCGCGCTGGGCTACCGCCTGCGAACTTGAAGGTGTCGAGGCTGCGGCCGCTTGCACAGCACCAGAGCGGGCCTGGGTAACTGCCGTAAGCGTGCCAGATTCATGACCGGCATAGCCTTTGACAGTTTCTACAAGATTGGGCACTAAATCGGAGCGCTGCTTCAAGAGCACGTCGATTTGAGACCAGCCGTTTTTAACGCGATTACGCAAATCAATCAGACCGTTGTAGACGCTGATACCCCACAGCACCAAGAGAACGGCGATGACCACAATCGCAATGAGGATAATAAGTAGTGTACGCATGAATCTATTATCCCATACCTGTGTTTCGGGTAGGAATCAGCCTGAGAATAGCAAAAAGCGGCCCCAACCTTTCGGTCGGAGCCACTTGTTTACCTATTGAGACTCATGGCCTCAGCCGGTTTTAGTTTTCGGTCTCGAAAGGATCGAAATCGCGGCGGACACGGCGACGGGGGCGTTCGGTACGCTCTTCGCGACCTGCCTCGTACTCGTCGTAGTGCTTATCTTCTGCGTAGCGAGGATTCTCGCGACGACCGCGGTAGCCACCGCGGCTGGAACCACCGGAATGCTCATAGCGACGCTCGCCACCACGGCGGTCAGAGTGCTCGTAACGGCTGGAACGCTCGCCACCACGGTGCTCAGAACGCTCAGAACGGTCGCGGCTACCACGATCATCACGATCATAGTCGCGGTCCTCACGGCGGTGACGTGGGCGGGAGAACTCTTCGCGCTCCTCAAATGTGTCTTCAACTACCGGCTCGTCTTCAAAACGAACAGGACGCTCGGAATGACGGGAACGGCTGCGGTCACGATCATTGTCGCGGTCGCGGCGGTCGTAACGGCCACCCCTATCGCGATCATGGTCACGACGGCCCGAACGCTCGGAACGGTCGGAACGCTCAGAACGCTCAGAGCGTTCACGGCCACCGCGGGCGTTGGACTCCTGATCTTCAAAACCAGGAATCGCCAGCGAAATCTTGCCGCGGTCGTCCACACCCTGGACGATGACCTGGACTGCGTCACCTTCCTGGAGCACGTCTTCGACAGCGTCGATGCGCTCACCGTTGGCCAAGTTGCGAATCTGAGAAATGTGCAACAAACCGTCGGTACCGGGAGTCAAGTTAACGAAAGCGCCGAAGCTCGTAGTCTTAACAACCTTGCCGTCGTACGTTTCGCCAGCCTCGGGCAGGTGAGGATTGACAAGCTGGTCGATAGTCTCCTTGGCCTTCTGAGCAGCTTCGCCACCCTCGGAGGAGATGTAGACCGTGCCGTCATCTTCAATAGAGACCTCAGCACCAGTGTCTTCCTGAATCTGGTTAATCATCTTGCCCTTGGGGCCAATGACTGCACCAATCTTGTCGACAGGCACCGTGGTGGTGATGATACGAGGAGCGTATGGGCTCATCTCGGCAGGTCCGTCGATGCACTCATCAATGACTTCGAGAATCGTGGTGCGAGCTTCCTTAGCCTGCTGCAGAGCGCCAGCCAAGATGTCGGCAGGAATGCCATCCAGCTTGGTGTCGAGCTGCAAGGAAGTGATGAACTCAGAGGTACCAGCTACCTTGAAGTCCATATCGCCAAAGGCATCCTCAGCACCCAAGATGTCGGTCAGAGTCTTGTAAGTGGGGCGACCGTCTACTTCACCAGTTACCAAGCCCATAGCTATACCAGCAACGGGAGCCTTAATTGGCACGCCGGAAGCCAACAGAGAGAGCGTGGAAGCGCAGACCGAACCCATAGACGTAGAGCCGTTGGAACCCAAAGCTTCGGAAACCTGGCGGATGGCGTAAGGGAAGTCCTCACGGCTAGGCAGCACTGGAATCAGAGCGCGCTCTGCCAGGTTGCCGTGGCCGATTTCGCGGCGCTTGGGCGAACCCATGCGGCCGGTCTCACCGGTGGAGAAGGGAGGCATCTCGTAGTTGTGCATGTAGCGACGAGTGGTCGGGCCAGAAAGGGCATCAACCGTCTGCTCCATCTTGAGCATGTTCAGGGTGGTAACGCCCAAAATCTGGGTCTCACCGCGCTGGAAGAGAGCGGAACCGTGAACGCGAGGAATTACATCTACCTCAGCAGACAGGGTACGGATATCGCGCAGGCCACGGCCGTCGATGCGGTAATCCTGAGTCAGGATGCGGCGACGAACGATTTGGCGCTGGAGCTCCTTGAAGGCATTGCCCAGCTGCTTCTCCTTCTCAGCCTCGTCCATATCCAAGAACTCGGTAGACAGCTGCTCACGCACCTGCTCCTTGATCTCGTGAATCTGCTCCTGTCGGGGCAGCTTCTCAGCGATGGAGAGCGCCTCGTCTAAAGCGGCGTGAGCGAACTGATCGATACGGGCATAAAGCTCGTCGGTATACTCAGGGAAGAGCTGGAACTCCTTGGTGGGCTTGGCAGCCACAGCCTTGAGCTCATTCTGGGCCTGGCACAGCACCTTGATGAAGGGCTTAGCAGCTTCCAAACCTTCGGCTACAACCGCTTCGTCGGGCTTAATCTGGCCCTCGTCGTAAATCAAGGTCCAAGCGTTCTTGCCAGCGCCTGCCTCAATCATGGCGATAGCAACGTCGCCGCCCTCAATCTCACGGCCGGCTACAACCAGCTCGAAGACAGCGCGCTCGCGCTCACTCCAACGCGGGAAAGCAACCCACTGGCCGTCAATCAGAGCCAAACGCAGACCAGAAACCGGGCCCTCGAAAGGCAGGCCAGAAATCATGGTCGAAGCGGAGGCAGCGTTGAGTGCCAGCACATCGTAGGTGTCGTCGGGGTCGAGAGCCAAGACAGTCTCTACAACCTGGACCTCGTTGCGGAAGGTGTGGGGGAAGAGAGGGCGCAGAGGACGGTCGATCAAGCGGCAAGCCAAGATGGCTTCGGTCGAAGGACGGCCTTCACGACGGAAGAAGGAGCCAGGAATCTTACCCGCAGCATACATCTTCTCTTCAACGTCGACGGTCAGCGGGAAGAAGTCATAATTCTCCTTGGGGCTGGAACCGGCGGTAGTGGTCGACAAGACCATTGAATCTTCATCTAAGTAAGCGGCTACTGCCCCATCCGCCTGCTGGGCGAGACGACCTGTCTCGAAGCGCACCGTGCGCTTGCCAAATGAACCATTGTCAATGGTGGCTTCTACAGCCTTAATTTCGGGACCCTCCATAGGGTTCCTCCTTTGTTACTTCTATTATTTTCCTACTACTTCATTCATCTTTGTGCATGCCGGACGCGATATACCTGATCGCGCGCTCTTGCTAGTAATCTGCTAGTAATCCTCATACTGAGCAGTGCCGCTTAACTTGCGTACGCTGCCTCATGCTTACTGCACTGGGCACACGCATTGCCGCTATTGGACGACACTCGTAATCTACTCACTGTTCAATTATGTTCAATCTGTCAGCATGCAAAAGCGCCCGAGCGCACAGGCTCGGGCGGAAGTCTAACTAGTGGCGCAGTCCAAGACGCTCAACCAAAGAGCGGTAGCGCGCGATGTCTACCTTCTTCAAGTAGTCAAGCAGACGACGACGCTGACCAACCATAAGCAGCAGACCACGACGAGAGTGGTGATCGTGCTTGTGCATCTTCAAATGCTCGGTCAAGTCGGAGATGCGCTTGCTCAGCAGTGCAACCTGGACCTCGGGGGAACCCGTGTCGCCTTCGTGCGTTGCATACTCGGCAACAATCTTGTTCTTTTCTTCCGTTGTCAGTGCCACGGTTTCTCCTTATATATCCGTTGCGCGGTGCACCAGCCTAATGCTGAAGCGCTCTCAATCCGCGGGCGAACTCACGCCAAGCTTTAATCATACACCGCTCCCCCGCCATATATAATCCACATGCCATGCAACAAGCATATACATTCAAAATATGGCCGTAAGGTTTGTCTTCATATTAATTCCTTGTCTATGCTGTTTTTCTACCAGTGCAAATGATTTTGGGCTATAAAGTATGTCCACATCCAACAACAATTCGCTTCTACGACTTTTTATACTTACCAGAACAATGGCTCATACTGTCCACGAATCCAAGTAGAAGGTATCAATTTACTATCGTTACCTCTCCATTCTTCGATAAGTTTCATATTATCAAACTCTCCCCATATGTCAGACCCAGCATGTTCCAAAACAATAACTTGTATCTTGCCGTAAGTTCTCTCGACAAAGTCAGAAAGTGTTGCAAATACTTTTTTCACGGCTTCGCGGTCTTCACTAATTGACTCCCTATCGGATTCGAGCAACGATGTCTTTGCATCGTCCAACCCCTTTGGAAAGTAAACTTGGCTGGGTTGATCTAGAACAAGGAAGCTAGGCACTTGGCCAGGATGGTCGATTTGGAAGTATTCCTGCAGCGCAAGCAGCATTGCTATATGATAGGACAACCAGTTGGCAGCACTACCAATTTCTGAAAGATAGTTTTTACGACCTCGCGAATCTGAAACGCTTATTGTTAAGTCAGGAATCGAGAAAGTTACGGGGCCTTCATGCTTTTCGACGTCAAGAGTTTGCAATGCGTCCTCAGCATATTGTTGAATCATTTGCAACTTGTATTTGAGTTCGCGCTGAATTGCATCTTCGTCGATTATACGGTTAACTTCTTTTATTCTGTCTTCTATACTTTTAAGTCGAACAGAATCTGCTGATTCCCCACTAACCTCATTATAAATAGCGAGATAGTTTTCAACAGCACCTAAAAATCTGCTGATTTGGTTCGTAGTATATTCTTGAGGATTGCTGGATTCTTCAAGACGAATTTGCTTTTGTAACTGATCTAATTCCGAGCTTAAAGTCTCGATTTCTCCTTTTATCTGCAATTGTTCTTTGTCGACTGCTGGGGCGACAAAGGAGAATTGCTTTGACTCAGTTTCAACATCTTCCATGACTTCACACAGGTGTTTTAACGTCTTAGCCGCATCATCTTTAAGAGAATGATGACAAATTGGGCAAGTCGCATCACTCTTGTTGGTCTGCTCTAAAAGCCAAGAGGAACTATGAAGACGGTTCTTCTCCTCGTCTAACGCTTTACTGTATAGATCTGTTGTATCTAGTAGCTTGTTGACTTCTTGTAATCTTCTTTTGAGTAAAAATAAGCGAGCGGATATATCCTTCTCTTTTTCATATAACGTTGAAAGCCGCCCCGCAGACTGGGGAATCTCTTTCTGATAGTTAGAAACATTCGCTGAATCTTGTAAAATTGTCTTAAGAGAATTTACCTTATCTGACATGCTCATTTTATCGGTTCTTTGACGTATCAGTCCGAGCTCAATTGCACGATAAATAATAGAGTCAAGCTGTAAGTTCCATAAATGACGGGCCTGTTCATAACTATCTAGTTTTGCGACTAACGTTTTTTTATCCCGTTCAAGTTGCTTCTTTTCTATTCGCAGTCGTAGTGTTTCTGATGTTTCAGCGCCTAACACGTACGGGAAAATATCAATTAGCCGCTTGCGATGTTCGTATGTATCAGTTTTATAAAACAAAACATCCGAATTTGCTATGATATTTTGCGGTTGAAATAAAAATGCTGAAAAGTCTCTATATGACGGTCTAGCATTCCCAAGAGGTGCGTCGTCAGAAAGTTTCAAAGCAAGATCGCTCACTGATAACAATTCATTCAAACGTTCCTTAACTTCAGGAAGGGAACAGTTCCGCCTAGGATGGTAGTCGGGAATATGCACTTTTTCTGAATACTCATAAAACATATCTGAACTAGCCTGATATTCACCAGGTTCACGTCTGCACAGCAATAATTCTCTATGTCCATTGCTGTCGTCTACGAGCAAAAGACCGAACCAGCTACAATTTTCCCGAACTGCAGTAACAGGAATTGCGCACTTTTGAGCACCCATACAGTAATCTATGATTGGAATTATTGATGACTTACCAGTCTTTGAGGCACCTGTTATTATATTGATTACGCCCGATTTGAATTTAATGACCCTTTTACCGACATTTTCTTCTTTCGGCCAGAGTATTATCTCGCGTATAACAAAACCCATAATATTCACAACCTAACTTTTAATAGTTGCTGTATCTCTAGAAGAGAAGAATCAGAAAACATGAGACCGATTTTAGACGCTATTTTAATCGTTGTATCCACTTCTTTATCCAGCCGCTTATAAAGTTGCATGTTGGGATTAATGGCACCTTCGGACAAGGATAAGACAAATATCTCAGACGCGAATCCTAGGCGGAGTGCTTCTAATGTTAATTCTCTGTACTCCTTGCTTTGATTAGATAAGTTTAACAAATTATCCCGCTGGACATTTTTAGTTATTTTTCCAATTATTTTACTTAGACCAGACTTTTTTTGCGTGCGCTGGAACAGGTCAATCCATTCGTCATTCAAGAGTATTGGTATCGCAAGAAATATCAAACTAAGCGGGCAACTTCTATATTTTCCAGAATTTGTGTAACCTAACGTGAACCCGTACAGCAAAATGGCAGCATGCGCAGGATTCTGAATTATTTCCGCTTCTTCAAGGTTAATCATTCTCTACCATACTTCCAGCTTATAAGCGATTCATATAGTCGGGGTGCCAGCCGATTTGTTGTACGTTTGACAACTTGTGCAGCGATCCAGTAGCTAGAAAATCAGGAACTTCTACTGCTTCCAATGTTTTCAAACAAGCGTCTTTTGAACATTGAGCATACAGGTCCTGACCTTGTTCCTGAGGTGTTAAATTATTACTATTGGCGTTAGCTTTAGCTTTTAGACGGTTTTGTCGCCAAATGCGTTCCAAACTCTCAGAGTATTCTTGCTGGGCCTTTATCGTTATTTTACCTGCCCTTGACCACTCAACAAGATTTACTTTCGCCTGGAGGAAATCGTTAACTGCTTCTAATTTTTCTGCCTCATCCACTTCAATTAAGTCAAGCTGCCTAAGATAAATATCTTGCTTAGCGTATTCAGCAGCTTGTTCACTCTGAGATGGACCGTCGACGAAAGCAGCCAAGAAACTAGGTTTTAAATATCTCTGTTGAGTAGAAGTTAGTTGTTGGCGGAAAAGGTTAACTGTAATCTTGGCTGGCTCCTTATTATTCATCAAAGGAGTTAGATAACCATCAATCCACCCCGACATATCTTTAATCAGAGCGCCCCTATAATCAGGTCCAATTAATGACCAACAATACTGATTCTTTATTTCTGCTTCTAATGAATCATTACCAATATTAATGAATTTAAAATGTTTTAAAACCTGTTTTAGCTCTTCAATGTAGTTCTCAATAATTAAAGAAACAAACTGGATGCTTTTACTATTTGAAGGACTATCTATTAGCCGTTGAATAACTTTAATTGCGTCGTCTAAATATTCTCCGTCAGGAGTAACCCTATCGAAGGCCGAAACAACTTCACTCTCATCAATTTTATGAGGAGAAATTACAACATATGAGAAAACGATTTGTTTATCGTCAGGCAAATTCCCACTTCTACAAATATCAACCCAATTGTGTATCGTTTTCCAAAAATCTAAAGACCGATTTGTAACTGCCTTATTCCCCTGAGCAAGCTGATTTTTGATTTGAACCAATTCCAAGGTCTTTTCAAATTCAACACTAACGTCATCATAAACTTCAAGCCCAACTTTCACTTCCGACTCATCTCTTACAGCTTTTATGAGACGGTAATGCATGTAATCGTATTGACGCTTAAAGGCTAACACCGTTTGGGGTACAGTAGTCTTTCTTGGCATACGTCTTCCATCTTCTTAGAGTGAATCAGAAATCAGCCTACCACATATCAAACAAATACTCTCCTCCATCATACAGCTATGGAATAGGTTAAATCTGTTTAAAAGCTGTTCACTGGCTATGCATATTCGCTTTAATCAATGATAGTCAACAGGATACACGAGTACTTGGTACTGCAATTCGTTTATAACATCTTGACTCAATTCGGATACATTATACTTCCATAATTTCCCAATGCGCGGATTCCAGATACCTATCTGAGTTATCTTTTTATACTCACGAAATACAGAGTGGAGCCCCATTTGCCAGTACATAAGAATCTGTAAAGTATGCTTATTTGTCGGGGGAAACTTGCTGCATTTAAAATCCCACAAACCATCAGCCGTAACTAAATCGCAATCTCCGGCCGAAACAACTTTGGTATATCCGCCTTCAAAAGTCTCTAGCCCAGCTATAGCAGGTCCGTATTCTTGCATAAAGGTATGACTGCGCAAAACCATACGTCTTATATGCTGAATAGTTGTTTGATTCGCCGTTTCAAGCTTCTCTGGATTTCTAAAGGTCTCAATACCAGCGCGGAAGATACAATCATATGCAACGAGGTTTAATGCTGCGCTAATCGATTCATCGTCTAAACCGTTAATCTGGTCTAAAAACATTGGAACTTGTGTTATCGCTACAGAAGCGTTATCAATAACTTCATATTCTCCCAGACCATATTTTTTAATTAACTCCTTAACCTGCATAGCTGAATAGAGTGGAATCTGAAATGCATCATTTTTAGATGCCCCTTCAACATACCTAGAAAGATAGTCAACCACAGTCCCAATAGCAGAAGGGCTTCTGTTTTCTAGGGACGAATCTAAGGAACCATGACCGTCATCAAAACTCTGAGTCTCCATGTCCTTAACAGGAAGGTAGCCTCCGCGAGGTTGTTGTACACACGGAACCCCTTTGACACCTCTTACTCGTTGAGTAACAGAGATTCCGCCAAGTTCAATAGCTGCCTTAGCACCAGAATCAAGTGGTAAGAACGTGTCTCGTTTCTTCATTGTAAACTTTTCTCTTAAATTCATCATAATGTTATAGTAACGGTTGTCTCCCGGATTACCACATCTCTTAAAAGAAGTAGAATGAAAGTTATCTGTATTGTTTCTAAAACTAAGCAATGCAGATAAGGACTCTCAACCGTTATGAGACACCATTGGGTTTTATTGTTCAACTCAATACCTCATTTTATAAACTCCTCATTTACCCGATTTATGTCTTGTGTATTCCAAGTCGCCCTACAAATCGGAAGGAGCGAATGGTAGAGCGACCAATTATCAATCCAAATACATATATATGGCTGACTTACTCATGAAGCGGCCGCAAGCGATACGCGGCAATCGCTGAAATCAGCGCAAGCACATAGCAGATTACGTTTGCAATTAACGAGGGCATGTAGGAGCCGGCCATGTCGAAGATTGTGCCGTTGATAGTGTTGGCCAAAGCAACCGAAAGCACGCCGGACATGGTGAGAATACTGAGAATCTCAGCGTAATCGCGCTGACCGAAGGACTGACGGGCCACCCAAGGCAGCGCCACGAGCAGCACGCCCTGACCCAAACCAGCCAAGAAGCCGGCAATAGCTGCGGGAGTGGGCGTCACGAAGAACATCATGAGTGCCCAACCGGCCAAGCCTACTGCTGAGTAGAGCACCAATACCAGCTCGGTTTTTACGCGATCAAGGAAAATGCCAATGCTTGCCTTGCCGATTGCAGCACCCAGCATGATGCCCGAGACCACGAAAGCACCCTCCTGCAAGGTCAAACCGCGAGACTGCTCATAGCCCGAGACATGCTGAACCATGCCCGTCGCCCACTGCAAAAGCACGTAGCAAGCAATCAGCAGTAGGAAGGTGGGAGTGCGGTAGGCTTTCTTCGCTTCGATGCCGGTGATGGAGTTGGCGTCTTGAGACTTAGAATCGTTCGAAGCGCTCACATCGCCGGTTTGTTCACTCGCAAACGCACTACCGTACATGTGCTCGCCCTTAGCGGCTCTTGGCATGAAACGCAGCACAAAAATGGAGAAGGGAAGAATGCAGACCGCCAGCAACAGCGCCGTAAGTCGGTAAGCCGGACGCCAACCCAGATCCGTAATCCATGTGGAGACGACGGGGTTGAAGACCATGCCGCCCAAGCCGCTCAGGCCCAGCGCAATGCCCATAACCAAGCCCAGCTGCTTCTCAAACCAGTTTGAGAGGAGCACGGAAGGAGCCAGTGTAATAGGAATAACGTAGGCGATACCGATGAGAGCAAAGGAAATATAGAACTGCCAGAGCTGAGTAAAGAAGGACTGGCCGAAGAAAATCAGAGCGCAAGCCAGAATGCAAATGCTCAGCAAGAGGCGGGAATCTACGCGTTTCATGAGCTTACCAGCGAAGAGCATGGTCGCAGCGCCGGCGAGATTCATAATGGTCGAAGTGAGCGCAATCTGCGTGCGCGAGACTTCTAATTCTTTAGACAAAACGGCATAATAGAGGCCTGGAGTGTTGACTATGAGGCCATAGCCAACGAACGAGAGAAGGCAGCAGCCCGCAAAAATGAGCCAAGGGCGCAGCGATGAGCCGGTGGAGTGGGTTGCGGTGATTGACGAGGACGAGTTGGAACCGGAGTTTGGTGAAGCAGAAATCTTGGGACCTCCTAAGCAGTCTTCCAAATTAAGCCAGCTTAGACTCTACGTCTCCGCGCCGCCCCGTGACTGAGTATCCCCATTACCGTTACGACTGATACACGTATAAGGAGGTTCGGTGTGGGGTTCGGGGGGGGGGGAGCGAGGTTTAGGCAAGGAAGCAAACTATCATTATTCACCGAAAACAACTATCCTAAAATCAAGAAGCACAAAACTACACAAGTGAATGTTCCCCACACCTGCGTGGAATGCAACCATCTTCGTCTCTGCCTGACCAGTGGACCTACCCTATCCTTTACCCGTGCGGTGAGGGGGGGGGCTATGTAACTTAGCTCCTCATACTGTTGTCGGCTGCTCGCGACAATAGCTTAGTTCTGGAAACCGAGATTGCCATAATTCACGTACACGAACATCCAAATGGAGTTCTGTCCAATCTTCTATTAGCCTTTGAGCATTCAAACCAGCAAGCTGATCTGTGACACGCCCCTCAGCCAGCAACGCCTGATAAGCCATGTGCCGCTGGCCGACAGATTTTAAGTCAATAATTCGATCACCAGGTACCCACCAGACTGTGTGCTGCAGCTGAATCTGACCGACATATGGTCCCTGGAGGTCATCGAGTGAATCTGGGGCTTCATAAGGCTTAATATCTCTAAATCTAATATGCTGCTCGCTCATAATGCACTCCTAACGCTATCTATTATTCCCAAATATATGTTGCGGACGTGAAAAGCAAAGTTATACCTAGTTTTGGATATATACGACATTGAGAGATGTCTAATTGCACGTAAGCATTGCACGGTGAATTGTTTAAGGCTTTTGTGATGTTCCAGCATCCAAAGATATTGTTCTTCATTGACGCATCCCCTAATTGAGAACAACGAAGAGGTCGGAGTGAGAATGAAGATGCCTGCTGGTACTGAAGCCCGGAAGGCGAGGCCGGGCTGCATGTTTCTCGCAGGCTAGGACTTCTGTCATTTGTTGTTGTTCCATGATGTTCTTGAATGGATATACTGGAGGCTAGGGTTCCGGCTATCTGGTTTAGTCAGAACCTTTTTGCATTATCACTTCTGTTAGGATTAGAAGATAGTCATGACTGCGGCTATGGATAATATTGCTGAAGCAATGAAGCTAGTTACCGCTCTGTGTTATACAGGTGAACACCCCCCCGAATGGGGAACATACTTAAGAAATAACCTAATTTAAGAGTTTACTTTTGAATCTTTATTTTAGACTTATTTTCATTTAAGCTGGTAGCGTGTTCCCCGGTTTGAGCATGCTAGATACTCCTCTGTTGCTTATAACAAAACCAAGTCAGACACAGGATTGATAAGCCATTCAACCATATTGACTTACTGTAAACACTATCCCAATACCAGCATATCAAGCTTGAAAGCTGCATCTATACAGAAATGGAGCGGATGACGGGAATCGAACCCGCGTAATTAGTTTGGAAGACTAAGGCTCTACCATTGAGCTACATCCGCGAAGCAGTTTGCTCGTTACAGAGTCTAGCACACGGGTATCCCCACATTCCCGGACACCTGTGTTCAATTCAATCCACACCTCCGCGAGGGAGGTGACGGTAATTGGTTTATCTGCCTCTGGTACGAAGATAATTTCAATCCACACCTCCGCGAGGGAGGTGACATTAGGAGCTGGACTATATCAGGCCGAAAAAATGATTTCAATCCACACCTCCGCGAGGGAGGTGACGAGTTCCCATAAATCGGTGACGATTTTTGTCATTATTTCAATCCACACCTCCGCGAGGGAGGTGACCGGTGATGCGTTGCCACAGGGGGGCCTTGCGCCAATTTCAATCCACACCTCCGCGAGGGAGGTGACAAGGTATCTCTAGTGTGGCCGGCTGGCTCAAGGAATTTCAATCCACACCTCCGCGAGGGAGGTGACCGACACCGACATCGTGAGTAACCTCGATGATTGATTTCAATCCACACCTCCGCGAGGGAGGTGACAGGCCCCCAAAATGGCATACGTCAAAGACACCAAATTTCAATCCACACCTCCGCGAGGGAGGTGACGCAGGTAATGGCGGGCAAGCTGGCGAAGCCGCTATTTCAATCCACACCTCCGCGAGGGAGGTGACGCTGTCTGGCGTGTACCATCGGAGATGCTGAAACATTTCAGTCCACACCTCCGCGAGGGAGGTGACTTGGAGACGGCAGACTTGAAGCCTGTCATCACCGGATTTCAATCCACACCTCCGCGAGGGAGGTGACAACCTTATGGACCGCTATCCCACAATCCCCGTAATTTCAATCCACACCTCCGCGAGGGAGGTGACAACCTGATGCAAGTGTAAGACTTGCAGTTAACGGAATTTCAATCCACACCTCCGCGAGGGAGGTGACGCGTAGCAACTGTGCGTGAGATAGCGAAAAACGTATTTCAATCCACACCTCCGCGAGGGAGGTGACCGCAAAAATGGTATCTGACTACCACTTTTGTAAATACTTAGTATAATGCACTGTTGAGATTATGCTTCTGAAGCAGAGAATGGCTCAGTTTCGGGCTTTTCTACATATAATCTCAGTGCTCAATAAACACTATTTAATTTTCAAACTTTCATGTGCTTTAGTTTACAAGATTGTGATGCCGCGTTGCCATGGGCTAAATCAGGACATTTCATTCAAAAAACTGGTGCGAAAGTATCGCGTGTTTCGTGACAGCTTAACGCTCGCACTTATGACATCACACAATTATATGAGATACGTATTGGCGTATTCTTCAGTGAACCTGATTACTAATCTAATACTCAACAATGAAAGCGCCTAGATCCCATAACAAGCCAGAACACTTAAATCAGATAATCATAACACTGTCGGCCGGTAAATGTCGTTCCACCCCGTATTGTTCTATCTTTCCCGAATATTTTGCTCCCATATTGTAAAATCGCAAGCTATCTTTTGAATCATCGATAATATCTAGTAGCTGCTGACGAAGTATTAACAAATCGGAAGTGGAAATTAGGCATTCGAAAATACTATTTTGAACTCGTTGCCCAAACTTCATACAAGCTTTAGCAACCAATCTGAGCCGCCTCCGACCGGCAGGCTCCTCAGTATTCACATCGTAGGCTACGACAACCATCATCATGAGCGTTTACCCCTAGCTATAAATTCCTATGTCAGGTCTACTTCCAGAAGAACGGCGGGTAGGCATCAATATCGCCACGGATATATCTGGCTAACAAAAGCGCTTGCACATACGGCACCATGCCCCAAGGTATTTTTTCACGCAAAAACGGGTGAGTAATTTGCTCATTTCTGCGTTTTTGCCAAGCTGCTAATACCACTTTCCTTCCGGCATCGTTAAGATAGACACCACCGTTTTCTCGCACTTCAAACTGATTAGGAGATATGGCTTTCGTATTGACCAAACTTATTGCGAATCTATCAGCAAGCGCAGGCCGCAGCTCCTCCACTAAATCCAATGATAAGGACGCACGGCCCGGCCTGTCTGCGTGCAGAAAACCAACATACGGATCAAGCCCCACGCCTTGCAAAGCTGCTTTGCAATCGCCAGAAAGTAATACATATACAAACGAGAGCAGCGCATTCATCCTATCCTGCGGTGGCCTTCTGGTACGACGCTCGAAGTAAAAATCGTCTTTATTGTTGAGTATCAAATCGTCAAACGCGTAAAAATACGTTTTGGCGGCTTGCCCTTCAATCCCCCGAACGCTCTCAGCATTATCACAATTCTTTATTTCCTTCAGCGCGCTCGCCAGTATGGAACTTTGCCTTTTCAACCGTTCAACATTTACTTGCAAAGCATGGTCTCTTGTAGCTCTTTCGAGAACCCATCTTGAGTTGTAGATTTTCCCAATTACGAAAGAAGCAGCTATCGAGCTACATGCAGATGCATCGTCAGCTAGTACAAACTGCTTCCGCCTGAGTAGCACATTTCTGTTGCTCTCACCGAGAATAGAGCACAGGTATCTGCCGCGTGGCGAATAGAACGATACCGAAACTCCAAATTCGCAGCACTTACCGAGTAAAGCTGGTGAAGCACCCTTGTACGAGAAGCACAATATAGATTCAATTGACCGCAACGGCACTTTCGCTACCGCCTTATCTCCGTCGCTGACGACCACATTTTCATTCTCAAGCGATAGATACGCGCTTTCCGTCGTAACAAAAAGCGTGTTAAGCATTTGTCTCATCTCAGATCCTCCTCTAACGCACCGGCAACAATACTGTCGATATACGCCCGAGCAGATTGAGTTTTGGCTTTCATTAATTCCGGCAAGCACAAATCTTTCAGCGAACAGTTGCTACACCCTCGCTGATTTTTAACAGTGGGCGTATACCCCCGTTGAAATAGTTCATGCATATCCGCAAAAGCATTAACTACTTGTGCACGTAGCTCCTCGGAAAACTCAACGCGCTCACGTCGCTTAGTTCTTTGATAAAACAGAGCACCCTCATCAATATGACAAGACAGCATCTCTTCTAAACACATAGCTTGACCGCACAACTGCAAACGATCAGCATTGTTAGTTTTCGAAGTACCATACTTATACTCAACCGGGTACGGTAGCCACTTCCCCTTGCGCCCGTGTAATTGCACGCCATCTTCAGAAGCTTGGAACTCGACTATATCGCAATCCCCTACGACGCCTAACATCTTTGAGAAAACACGCAAATCTCTAAGAATAAGAGTGTCTCCACGCTTTTCTGATGCCGAGTAATCATGAGCCCGCTTATGTTCTAAATCTCCAGCAACAGTGCGCGCATTGTCCGTCCAAAGCTGCTCAATGTGTATGAGAGCCCATTGACGCTTGCAAAACTCGTAGTGTTGAACTCCAGATAAGGCCAGCCAATCATCCTCTGGATATTCGACTGGCCTTACTGTTGAACGCACACTAAGTGAATCGTCTTCACTTAGCATATTCATCTGTTCCCAATCAAATTATTGTAGGCCATCTACCATTTCGGTTAGTTCAACCGGCTGTGGAATCGCAGCAGAATCTACCGAAACATCGTAGTCTGTAAAACTCCTGGGCGTTTCTACCTCTGGCTTATGGGCCACGTGGATGCTGTCGAAGAGCTTGTATGATGGAGCATCGCCGAGATCGTTGCTGTGTTTGAACACATAGAGCTTACGAACAGCCATTTTACCGCGCGCTGCTGAACGGTCGAACTCAAACATGTTGAGAATAGACTGCCAGAGCATAGCTAAATCTTCCTCGCTAAAGCCGGTCGTCTTCTGCGCAAGCTTGGCATTCACAAAGCCGTCCACCCGATAGAGACCGTAAGGAATGATGGACTTGTTGCCCATCGTGCTGCCCTTTTCCTGCTGGTCAGCTTCAGTTGTGGCAGATACCCTAGTAATCGTCACATCTTGCGGAGTTATAGGGTCAATTGACTTAGAGAAGCCCAGCTGCACAGGACCGCGCACCTGACCACTCGATAGACCACCCTTAACGAACGTAGTCATTACAGCACCGAAAGTTCTGATATCAAAGAAGTTCGAGCACATATAGTCCAGGACTTGTTGATCTAGCTGAGCGTTATCTTTCTTCGCTTTCTTTATTGCCGCTGAATCAGTACCCAGACCAACGGACTTAAGCGCCTCAGCATCCATCCTGTTCAGGGGCACCTGCTCCTTAATATAAATGCGCCACGGTGCTTTATCGTCGTTAATCATCTGCACATAATTACGAATCTTGCGCTTTAGGCACACATCCGTCACCAGTCCAAGACCAGTCTCGGGATCAACCCGGGGCATGTTACCCGAGTCTGGATCTCCGTTGGGGTTGCCATTCTCTACATCGTACAGAACAGAAAAATCATACCGGTTACTGATTGGGGTACGGGTCTCTTCACTCATTGTTTGCTCCTTCTTCTGCAGCCACCATTTGGTCAGTTGCAGCATTGTCTTTGTTGGTCTTCTTATAACGTTCTTGGGTCTGGAAATAGTATCCCAGCTGGAATGAGCCCTGCTCAGCAAGTGTCAGCCTTGATGGGAACTGTTCGCCAATTCTGCTCATCAAATCAGCAATCTGTTGGTTGTAGTAAGTAGCCAAACCAGGCTTAGTTTTCAGCTTGCCCAAATGCTTGGTACCTAAGTCAACCAGTAGAGGGAAGACTACTGCTGGCATCCTACAAGCATTGGTAAAATACCTATCACGAATGGTTGTGTTGATACCAGGATTCGCTGCTGACTGTAATCCTTCGTACACGGCAAACAGCCTTCCCATTGAATATGGGATGTTTGTACTGTCTTTATTTATTGTCATTTGCAATACCTCCTTGGGGCATCCTGAATTGGGACTTCGTAAGTAAAAGGCCTTAATAATCGCTGCCTTCGCACGATTAATCTCATGCTCGGCCCGAATACGTATTTCGACTTTGTCTAGCAAAGACGCGGAATAGCGCTTACCGGCTAGAATGGATTGCATAAGATCGGCAGCAACTTTGTCTAACGCCTCCACATATTTGCCTGGGCGCTGCACTACCGTCTGTTGCAAAAGACTCCTGACCGATACAACTTCGTGCTTGTCGAAACCAGGTCGCTCAATCGCTGTATCTTCATAATGCTGGTTAACATTACTTAGCAAGTGACCGAATGTGTCCTTATAGAAGAAAGATACCGACAGTCGTGCTGCGTTGGGAGCTAACCCTAGTACGTAGAAGGGTTCTGTTGGTTTCAGCTTGGCATCTTCGTAATCAACCGGATGCCCTTGAGATAGAGCTTTGACAATCGAAATTACCTTTTCCTGCGACACATCTGCATCACTACTCATCGTAGAAGCAGTAAACATCACGCGCGGATACTCAGGTTCGGCAGATTCGCTCCAGCACAGAATCGTCAATGAACCTTTATTGATGACTCTTCGGTACTGTTCGTCTTTCAACAGCGTGTTCAAGGCAGTGGTGTATGCAAAAGCCTCGTACTTACTCATCGGCGCATTCAAATCCTGCTCTTTGCCATAGGACAGATAGGCAGGGGCATTGAAAGAAATGAGCGCAGCACCACTCGATTGAGCTCCCTGAACACCACGTATATTCGGATGAGTCGCAGCCGGCAACACCTGACGCCCTGAGACTATGCTCTGCATCGTGTCTGGGGCTTTCTTACCGCCGGAAGCATCAATCGAATCGTTACCGGAGAAGTATGTGTCCCACAACTCTTGTAAAACCGAACTGGTGCTGAGGGGCTTACCGTCAATGCACAAAACGAAATTTGCACTCAACGCGTTCTTCCAAGCCGTATCGCCAAACTTTTCAGTTATCAGCTGTTCAATTTGGCTACCTTGCGGTTCCGCAGCAAAAAAGTTGGCAACTGCCCGCGCGTCTAAATCATCACTCGTCTTGAGAATTTCCTCATGCAATTGTGCAGCAGCATCAAAACGTTTCCGCGCTTTTGCCGATGCACCATCGGTGTCAACAGCAAACATATAGGCGGAGTTATCACACAAGAAATTAGCTTTGACACCAGCAGTTCGAATAGCGTGCGCCGGCACTTCCAACATGTACCGATATTTACCATTCTTAGTTGTCTCTCCGAATTGGTGAACGTCGCTCACCCTTCCTTGAGCATCTATATCCAAACCAAAAGGAACATTCTCTTGGCCGTATCCGTACTTAGGAGCTTTGCCTTGCTTCACGAGCTGTTCGTACAATCGAATAAGTGCCTCAATCATGCGAACACCTCGGGAGCAGTAGTATCTAAAACGCCGCTATTCAGCTTGGCCCGGAAGAAGAGCGGCTTGATGTTTGTCGCGTCAGAGAAATCCATATCGTACAGCATGTAGCCCAAGTCGCGTTCTCCCTCTTCAAAGCCGATGGGTGAGACTTCACCGGACCAAAGTTGGAAATTCACAGGGAATTCTCTCGTGCCAAAATACGGGTGATGATAGTACTGCCCTTTTTCAGCACGGCGATTGAACATACTGAGGAACTTAGCTGGATTATCTTCGGGAGACTGATTCTTGGTCATCTCAAAGTGTGCTTCAATAACGTAGCGCACATCGCGCAGAACCATCGATGCTCTTTGTTGGATGTCTTGCGAAGTATAGATAGCACTGTCCTTCGCAGGGTTTTCCATCATGTCGCGGATATTGCGGCCTGAAATAACGCTTTTTACCTCATTGCGGCGCACGTTCGTAAAGCGTATTGGGTTCATGACCGTAATACTATCGATGCACCAACGCATCCCCGGATGCCAAAAAATGGCTTCTAAAATACCTCTGGCAGCAGAGGGCGTCATTACATCGTACGACACTCGTTCAGCTTTCATTTCAGGGCGCGTGAACAGCGCATAATCGCCCCAAACTTCAAGTTTTACTGGCATGGGCACTCCTTTCTTGTGTTATTCGTCGTCATTTATTTGCCTACTGAAAATCTCCTAGTTGTGGCACTTGCCCTTCCTTAACTTGCAAGCCAAGTTTGGAATTGTAAACCCCTACATCAGTGAGTATGTAAGCTGTTTCTTCATCGTCGATTGGTTCAACTTTCCCTAACCGACGCAGTACATCAAGATGCTTTGGCCACACACTGACCGAATACCTACCCAATCGCCTGAACAAAGAACGGCTATGTTGCTCGGGGTTCATCAACCGTTGACATAAATCACGAGCGTCATCATTAATTGGCACATAGACGGGAACAGTTGGCGTATCAATCAGTTTAAAGTTTTTTTCAATAACTTTGAAGGGCATCTGGCAACCTTCATACCCGCGCTCATGCATAGGAAGGATACGCTTCTGATCGAGCGCATGTTCCCCTTTAAGGTTAAACAGCCTAGTGAAGTAGTCATGGACAGCTGCGCCAGAAGCTATGTCGTCAAACTTCTCACTGGTAGAGCGAAAAGCGTCCACATTCTGCCGGGTAAAAGCTACCTTGCCTTCGTCTGTTGAGAATACTCCAACTATGCTTTCGTCAGTATCTCTTAGACCCTCTCTGTTGCATCGGCCGGCAGCTTGGAGAATAGAGTCCAAACCCGTTTCCTCGCGATAAGCCGTTGGAAAATCAACATCCACGCCAGCTTCAATCAAAGACGTCGAAACCACTCTGCACGACTTCCCAGCTGCAAGTCTGCCCCGTATCTCTTCCAACAATGCGTCGCGGTCATAAGGGCATTGCAGGGTAGTTAAACAATAGTTGCCGTCCGGTCCACATCTATCTTGCAACTGCTGGTATACCATCTGAGCTTCTTCGCGCGTATTCACCACGCAAAGCACTTGCTCATCGTTGCTCAGCAGTTGAGACATCTCATCAAGGGTTTTATGACCAATGAGCTCGATACGGTTACGCTTGAATTGGTCTCTTTCCTCTTGACTGAGAGGAGCAATCTCAGGAATGTGTAAAGCCGGCTGACGCATCGCTTCTCGGAACATTTCTTCTAAGGCAGGCTGAGTGGCTGTACAAAGGACTGCACTTACACCATAGCTTTGCACCAAGTCGGAAATAGCCCAAATGCAAGGCTTCAAATACGGAATTGGCAAGGTCTGAGCTTCGTCAAAGACTACTACAGAATTTGCGATATTATGCAACTTGCGCAGTTTAGAAGCATTGCTAGCAAAAAGACTTTCAAAGAACTGCACGGCCGTAGTCACGATGACTGGCATGTTCCAATTTTCGGCAGCAAAACTTCTGTGCAGGTCCACTTTGCTCAGCTCGTCCTTCTCTTTGAGCTGGAATGAAGCATCTGCGTAATGAGGAAGAACATTATCTTTCCCTAGCAGTTTCACGAAGTCTTTTACCGTCTGGTCAATAATTGAGGTGTAAGGCACCACATAAATGACTCGCGAAAGCCCGTGTGTTTTAGCGTGTTCAAGAGCAAAAGTCAGAGAAGAATCAGTTTTGCCGCTTCCGGTAGGTGCCGTCAGAGTATAGAGACCAGGCTTCCAAGAAGAATCCGCGCCACGCTCCAAGCAGTCGCGCAAAATAGAGTTGCGCTTTTCATTGAGAGAGGTGGTTGCTGATCTTGAAAGAAATTGCTCGGCTCTGTTTTCCATAATCGCTGCAAGGTTGCCGATACTACGCGCATTTCGTTTAGCAATCTTCTGAGATACCTGCTTGCTGCACTTTTCTAACTTTTCCGCTGGCAGCAGGTGAGAATTTTGGAGTTCGTCTGGACCAAGCTCTTCTTTAAGCTCCGACAACAGCTCGGATTCGTCTCGTTCAACCTGACCGTTGACGAAGAACTCTGCATCTAACCGGTCAGCATCCACTAGGGCCGACTCGTGCATACGGGTACGCATCATCATCGAGAAATACGTAGATTTAGGCTGAGTTGGATTGCATGCAGGCAGCTGGATTTCATCTTGCCAGTGAGAGGCATCTGGGAACTCAGCCTTGAGCCTACCGGCCAAAGTACCCGTTCCCGGAGCATCAATATCGCTACCGCCATCTGGCAATCCAGCATGATGCCCGGCGATAGCAAATTCCGCATCCATAAGGCCCAGATCAAACGCCTTCTTCATGCCGCATGAAGAGTGATTCACTTTATTGGCCATCATTAGCCTCCCGAATCATAGTCTGAAAATCGTCAGAATACTTTCCCACATCATGCAGTAGTCCAGTAGTCAAGCCTTCTCTCAATTCTCCAAATTGATCAGCGAAGGCCCCGGCCAAACAGCCGGTCATAGCCAAATGCTCTACACACGTCTCGTAACCGTGTACGCTACTGCGCGCCAAATATAGTTCCCGCTTAACCATAAAATTCATTCCTTCAGAGAAACTACGCTGTGTAATTTGACTTTATACGAATGGAAACATATTTGTCAACTTTCAGTGTTTATTTTTGTAAGCAAAAAAAGTTGCCTGCCGCAAATTATAGCGACAGGCAACCATTAACTAGACAAAAATGAACACTGTTTCAACCCTCGCCTATGATAGGCGACAGTTGCAATATTATCTGAAGTACGAACCAAAGAGGTTCTAGAAGACCATTGGAGATGAGCAGGAGACGGAAGCGTTGGAACCAGTGGCTTCATTGTAGTCTTTTTGCTCGCCGTCGACCAATACCTCACAAGTGACCTTACGGTCGGCATTTTCGCTGCTATCCATGGAAAAATCGCCCATTACAATCGCTGAGACCATCTTTTTAGCCGCATCGCCAGAAAACTCCTTCTCCCAAGTTCCGGAAAATTTATCTTGGCTAGACGAACCAGTCGGACCATAGGTCACACTCCCCGAGCCCTGACTGATAGTTGCTTTGATAACGATAGTGCCTTGGCCCTTGCTCTTCGATTTGCTCTTATCGCCGGACTTTTCCGCTTGCGCGTTTTTGCCTACCTCGCTAGAAGTGTCTGAGCTGCCAGCCTTGCGCGAGCTAGATGTCGCAGTATCTTTATCAACAGAATCGAGAGCTTTGGAGAATGAAGACTGCATACCCAAAGTTATAAGCATTGCTAAAACAGACAGCACAACACCTGCAATAGCAAGCCCTTTACCCTTTTTATGCCCTTTTTTGCCGGAAGCACGCCAGCCCACAATACCAAAAATGAGCCCCAGAATGGCCAATATAAACGCAAGGTTATTAATAATTGGAATGAAGGAGAGGACGAGGCCGATAATTCCCAAGACCAAGGCACTCACTGCCATAGCGCTCATACTGCGCTGATTCATAGGAGAACCGTGACCGGAACCGTTGAAATTCCCGCCAGAGCCGCCACCCATATATGGATCTCGCGGCCCGTTTGGCATGTTGGGCGCGCTGGGCACACCGTTAGTGAAATCAAAATCACCCCCAAAGCCATCGTCCCCCATGTTTCGGGCCGAATCCGTTCGCGCATCTGCCCCACCATTGCCCGGACCAAAATTACTCATCGTAGCTCCTTACTGCTCTTACTTACTCTCCACACAAGCTCGTAGACATGTTTCCAATGCCCCACCAGCACCCCAGAAGCACACTGCCTTCCACAGCATGTTCAGCCTATGCTGTGGAAGAAAGCAGCACTAGTGTCCGAAAGGGAGGACTTTCCTGCCCAAAAGGGCAAAAGCTGCATGGTAAACTCTCCCTCTGGAACACTGCCGTCAGTTCAATATCTGCTCTATTCTGGAAGATGTCAGAAAAACGCAGAGCACAATCAGCCTTGAAAACCAATGCTGAAACGGGTGCCTACAGCTGTGCAGAAGGAAGACGACCGCGTGAAGAGTATGCAGGGAGAACTTGCGAGATGGGTCACTAGCGATCCAGAAGATGCAGTGCCCGTGCGCACACGCCGTTGGTCCACTTGGCTGACGATAATTCTGTCATCTGTTTTTGCGATGGTAGAGGTTGCTGCAATTGGTAATACTGCATCAGCGCAACACAACGATGGCGCGTACTTGTGGGCACTTTTAGGAACTATAGCCGCTTTGGTCCTTCCATTTTTAATCTTGCGCAAACGCGACGACCACCCTTATATCAGCTCTCTTCTGGCAAGCTTTTCTACGATTTTCTTACCATTTGACATGCTGCTTTGTCTTATGTGTCTCACTTCACTTATTGCTCGACGCAAACGATTAGATAAGTTAGTACCCAGTTCAATGCTTGCAGCGTTTGCCTGCGAGTTTGCTTTGGTGAGAGACGTAAAGCTACCCGCGAACTTTTCGTTTTTGCGCGGATTTGTGCCAGATATACACCAAATAAACTGGACGCTATACGCATTAATTATCGGATTTCTCGGCTTAGGAATTGCAGTAGCCTGCGGTATTTATATCCGTTTACGCGCCACTACTGTACAGGCCACCGAACAGGCCAGCGTCCAGAAAGAACGCACGCAACAATTGCAAGCCAACTTAAGCAACCAGCAAGTAGCAGATGCGATAGCGGTTGAAGCCCACGACACCCTTGCACATAGCCTTTCTCTGATAGGTCTCAACGCGTCAGCCCTGAAAGTTGAAGCAGACAAATTACAAAACCACCCTGATAACCTCACTCAATTAAACTCACAAACATACGCCCAAGCCGCCCACGACATCGCCCTGAGAGCAGAAGATATTCGTAAACAGGCAGCAGGAGCACTCGACGAAACCCACTCCGTTATCGATATGCTCCGGCACCCTGATGAAGTAATGAAAGAGATGCAGCCGGACCCGCAAACGGCACTTACTCGGCCAGCTTTAGAAGACATCATTCGTCAATCACGGGGCTCCGGCATGAAACTCGACACTTGGATAGATGTAGAAAATCTCAGTCAGTTGGATCCTCCAATCGGCAAGGTTGCTTACCGCGTCATTCAAGAAGGACTCACCAACGCCCGCAGACACGCACCCGGCCAACCCATCTCTTTAGAAGTGACTGCGCGACCAGACGCGGGCATACACGTACATCTCAGCAATCCCATGCCACCTACACAGGCTATAGATCAAGCAACTACTCCAATTCATTTGAGTACAAGCGAAGATGCAGGTCAGAACACCTTGCCAGCAATGCCCAACAATAGTTTTATCGGAGCAACTCCCGCACAAAATAATCAAGCAAACAAACGATTAGGAGGCAACGGGTTAAAAGGCCTGACGGCACGTACAGCTTCATTCGGCGGACACTGTGCTTTTGGAGTCGATAATCACGATCTTTTCAACCTCGACGTGACCCTTCCTTTTGTGTTGGTCAGTTCGTCCCAGCAGCCTTACAATTCTTAGTTATATTCTACGGACCAACCGCTGGACCGCCTTACAGTTACGATGGTAAGTATGGAGCACACAAGGGGCATAAGCGCATCATCCGAGGAAAACTGTGGGCAAGAGCAGCCTATTCCAGCACCCATTCGCGTCAGTATCGTAGACGATGACCCGATGATTTGCCAAGCAATGGCCCTAATTATCAACACTTCCTCATCCGGGCGAGTAACGGTTATATCAACGGCACAAAATGCGGCTGACGCTTTAAAACACGCTCAGAAAGAGCATCCAGATATCGTTCTCATGGATTTAGCTATGCCCGGCATCTCAGGCATCGAAGCTACCGCAAAGCTCCGCTCTTTGCCCAACCCTCCGCATGTGCTCGTGCTCACATCGCTCAGCCCTTCTACCACAGTGGAGCATGCAGTAGAGGCGGGCGCGGAAGGTTTTATTTCCAAGACTGATCCTCCGGAAGAAATCGTAGATCGCATTATAGGCGCATACTCTGGTGATCCACAGTTTAATTTAGTGAGCCAACGGCAACTGATTACTAGGCTCACTGCTAGCCAACCTATGACACGACGCAACGAAGCGCGCACGCTCCTCTACAGCTTGACCGACCGCGAGCGCCAAGCCACTCTCCTCGCAGCAGAAGGATACACCAACCAAGAAATTGCTGAGCGCATGTATGTTAGCGAGCGCACAGTGAAGGCCCATCTCTCTTCAACTTGTGACAAGCTGTGCATGAGCCGAGTGCAGCTCGCCCGGTTGGTTGAGCGAGCTGACTTGGATACGACACAGACCGAACCAGGTATTGATTAGGCAGCATTGAGATACTGTCTGCCCGCACCACCCACTCCTCACCCGAGGAGGGAGAGGAGGTCGTTTTTGGTTAGGGTGGAGATGGTGGGAGCTGTGGACGAGGCGGAGTCTACGAAGCGGGCGGCTAGGTCGGACTTGGTGTGTTGGAGGTTGAGGATGCGCTCCTCGATAGTGTCCTTGGCCACGATTTGATAGACGTTGACATCTTGGGTCTGGCCGATGCGGTGGGCACGGTCGTTGGCCTGCTCTTGGGCCGCGGCGTTCCACCAAGGATCGGCGTGAACCACTACGCAGGCGCCGGTCAAATTCAGACCCGTATTGCCGGCCTTGAGCGAAATGAGGAAGACGGGGGTGTCGTCCGTATTAAAGCTGTCGACCAACTCCAGTCGCTTCTTCTTAGGCGTCGCACCAGTTATAACGTTGTACTCCACGCCCTTTTGACGCAAACGCTCGGCAATCAAGTCCAAATATGAGGTAAACTGCGAGAAAATGAGCATCTTCCGGCCGGCATCTTGGCAAGATTCTACCAATTCCTCAATCGCATCCAGCTTGGCAGAAGACACCTTTTTCGACTCAAGCGCAGCCTTACCCGCCTGCTCAGCCAATTCCTGCTCAGCTATACTTGCGATTTCTGCCGGCTTGCCGAAGGACTGCGGCCCGTTTGCAACGCGTGCAATCTCCGCCGCTGCCTCAGGCACGCCTTCACCCACATTGCTAAAGAGCAGGCGCGGATCGCAGCAGGCTTGGCGCAAACGTGTCAGCTGTGCCAAAACTTGCAGCTTGTCGTTCTTAAACTCCACGTCGCGCTGCTTGTTGAGCGTGAGCCTAAGTCGCTGCTCCAAAGCCGCGTAAATCCGCCGCTGCTCACCCTCCAGCTGCACAGTAATCACGTTCTCAATCTTGTCGGGCAAATCCTTCAACACGTCTGCCTTACGCCTGCGCAGAATGAAGGGCCCCACAAAAGCCTGAAGTCTGGCTTGCGCGTCTTCATCCCCGCTCAAAATTGGCAGCTCAAAGCGGTCGCGGAAATGCCTATATGAGCGCAAAATGCCGGGCATGAGGAAGTCGAAAATAGACCAGAGCTCAGAAAGGCGATTCTCGATAGGCGTGCCAGTCAAGGCAAAGCGGTGGCGAGCGTCGAGCTTACGCACCGCTTGGGCAGCCTTGGTAGAGTGATTCTTTATATATTGCGCCTCGTCCAAGGTCACGCAATACAGAGCCAATCCCTTGTAATCCTCGATATCTCGGCGCAGCAAATCGTAAGAAGTGACCAGCACATCGTAGCGCCCAGCCTGGCTCAATACCTGCCTGCGCTCATCTTTACTACCGGCCACAGTCGCTACGGAGAGCTCGGGCACAAACTTATTGCATTCGGCAGCCCAGTTGTAGACCAGCGAGGCGGGGCACACAATTAAGCTAGGCCCAATCTTGCGCGCTTCCTCCCGTTTGGAATCGAGGAAGGAGAGCAGCTGCACCGTCTTACCCAGGCCCATTTCGTCGGCTAAAATACCACCGAAGCCCTTGTCGCAGGCCGCACTCAGCCAGCGGAAGCCCTCCTCCTGGTAGGGTCGCAGCACTCCCTGGAGCTCAGCGGGCAGCTGGTAACTGCTTGGATCAACACTCTTAAGATTGTTGATATATCCGCGGAAAGCCTCATCTTTATGGTCCTCTTCAACTTGAGCATCCCAATAGTAGGCCTCGTAAGCGGGAACTGTAATGGGCCCGGATTCCAGCTCCTCGGCTTTGATGCCCATGTCAGCTTCGGCCTCTTCGAGCGCAGACATATCCGCGTGGGCCAAGTCCACAAAAGCGCCGCCGCGTAAACGATGGAAACGCTGCTTTTTGCGGTAACTTTCCAGCAGGGCAGGCACTTCTTCGGGGTCAATTTCATCGGCCAGAGCAGAAATCTCAACCAGCCCAGACTTAATAGAGAGCCCCAAGCGAACCATAGTATGCGAGCCCGTGGTGAGACCGTCGAAGGCCGGCGTGGAATACACTTCACCCAAGCGCCGCAGAATCGGCAGGCCCTCGGTAAGCAGTTTATAAATCGCCTTATCGTCGGACTCGGCAATGCGGGTCACAATCCCCTGCGGCTCCGGGAAGTAATGCCGAGCAGCCTCAACTGCCAAGCGCTCAGTAGACTTGTCTCGCACCACCGGTTCGTGGGCACCGATTCCGCTAAACACGTGGAAGCGCTGGTCGCCGTAGCGCGCTTGCAAATCGCAGGAAACACCTTCGCTATCTCGGTCCAAGTAGACCTCAATCACGCATGGCAGGCGGCGCATGGTGAGCAACTCCGGGGGCAGTAGAGCGCGCAAACCGTTCTGAGTGCTGCGCTCAGCTGGCACAACCCCAATTTCGCTCTTCTCGTTGCCCTCGTCATCACCCTCATCATCGTTATCATCAGGCGAAGCAACTTGCGGGTTCAGAGCCGGCAATACGGTGTGGGAGAATGTCTCCACATCGTCGGCCCCTAAATACAGGCCCTCATCTTCCTTATGCTCACTACTCGACGGGCTGCACAAGACTTGAATGAGCTTGCGATTGTCCGAAAGAGCCTTGGAGCAGCGGTAAATAGTGATATTCCCGTTGCCCAAGAACGTGTTGGTACCCACTGGCCAAGCCACCATGAAGGAGACGCGGTGACCCACTACGAAGCGGTCGACCGTGAGCCGATGCCGAATCACATATCCCTGAGCCGCTGAACGCCCGCCATTGCCAGCAGCACCCGCAGCACCCGCCGAGGCAGGCTCTACTCGTAGCCCTAAGTCGGGATCGCCACTAACTACAGTAACCGCGTGCGCCTGCGTGTTCGACCTGCCGCCCGGCGCATAATCCACACTCAGCCCAGTGTCGGTATACAAATCCAAGACATCGCTGACCTCTTCCTCAGACAGCATCATTTGCCCCAAAGCGCCCCGGTGCTGGCGGTAATAGCCAATCATCCCCTCTTGCCCGCTGGAACGAATCTCGACGCCTCGCTGGAGGATGTCAAGCAAACCGCGCGAAGCCGGGTCGAAACTGTCTCGCGAATGCACGAAAGCCAGCTTTTGACCGTAGGAATAAAAGAGCCCGTTGCTGCTCGCTTGCAGGAGGGAGTCTATATCTTTGACCGCATAAGAAACGTGGCGTGAAGGTACAGCAATGCGCAAACGTAAGTCCCAGCCCGAACCAGAATACGACAGGTTGGGCCGCAAATTCACGCTGCCAATGGCCAAATGCAGGCCGCCAGCTGCCGAGACTGCGGTGAGTTCACCGTTCGATTCGGCACTACCCGAGACCTCTTTAAGCAGGGCCACTTCGCGCGCCCGCCGCTGCTTTTGCTGCTCTTTACTGGCCTCAATCATGAAGTCTTGCAGGTCGCGTGAGGTTTGCTGACGCCCGCTTTGCACCGGCTGGCCCGTCTGTTCAAAGAGCTCCGGCGATTCGTTGTAAACCATCACCAGCGCCACCACATGTTTGCAGACCGCCCCTAAGCGCCCGAAAGCGGGGCAGGTGCAGCCCGAAGAAGTCACGCTTCCCGTGTCTAAATCAATATGGGCACTGACTTGGTAATCGTCGGAAAGTTGGTAAGAGTTTTCGACAGTTGCGCTCAAATCGAGCTCGCGCCCCTGAGCTCGGCAGGCAAAACCACGTATGTGCTTGGATTGCACCACTTCGTAGGCCCGGAAGTAAGCGCCGCGCCCTATGCGTTTTAACTCAGCTTCAGACACGACTTCTAAGCGCCCGAAGGCTTTGCCGTCCGCGCTATCATCTGCATAATCGTAGCCATCATCATCGGGCCCAAACCCGTAGTTACTCTCTCGCCCAGCTCTGGCTCCATATACAGAAGCGTGCCAATCCAAATTATCCCGCCTTTCGTTGTACCAGCAAACTTTAAGCTTACCTCCTTTTGCCGCGCCACGCTTATAGACAGCTGTGAGCACAAGTCGGGCCGGCAACCGGCCGCGGCAAGGAAGGTGACTAAGGCCATATAGGCATTGCACAAGGGCTCATAATGTGACTTCGCACACAATAGAGCGCCGAAACTGTCGAATTAGTGGAACGACACCACGTTCTACACAGCTTATCCATTTTGAGCTTCGTATAATGGGCAACACTATAGCCATGTGTGCTCGGTTGGGCGTAGCGCACAAGGTTCGCAAACGGACACAGTTGTACCCGTCCGCGAATGGGGGAAAATTAGGAGAACATGTATTCGGGGGATAAACGCGGTACCGAGAGGGGTGATGCGACACACGGTCGCTACTCCTCCCGTTTTCTGCGCCTAGCAGTTGCATTATTCGTACTCGTGGCGCTCAGCGGCAGCATGATTGCACTAGGCCTAGGCCAAATGAACAGCTCCGCGGAAGATACTGGAAGCGCACCAGCGGGCGCTTCTTCGCCAACATCCTCAGCAGATTCGTCTGCATCACCCACTCCTTTCCCCGCACCTTCTGGCCAACCGTCAGCCAGCCCGGGCACTTCACTAAGTGACCACGCCAAGGGGATTGCTCAGAGCTCCACGGCTCCGGGCTCGCTTACTGCTCCTTCGGCACAGCTTGGTCAGGACAGCTTCCCTGCCAAACCCAAAATGGCGCCTCGCGGAGAGGCAGTGCCTTTCGGCGCAACGATTGACAGCAACCCAAATTGCACAGTAACTAACACCGTCAACGGCAATGATCACACCGATTATTGGACTTGGACATACAACACCCGTGATAATACAGCCGCAATTAAGGCAATTGCGAACAAACCCGCGTTGTATTTCAACAATGCCTGCATCAAACTTCCCAGCAAAGTCGTATACAACGGAACCGAATATAAAGTTGTAACCGTTGACTACGGTGCTATGTCTTACGCAAGAGATGCAGAGTTGCCCAGCCCCAACAGCATTGAACAGATTGACATTCCAGACACCGTCACCTTGGTGTACGCCTTCGCCTTCTTATACACACCCATCCGCCACGTGCACTTGTCACAAAATCTGGAGACCATCAGCTACAAGGCCTTCGGCGGAAGCAACATGCAAGATATTGACTTTTCCCAAAGCCCGAATTTGAAGATAATCGAAGAGTCAGCTTTCTCAGTGAATCAATTCAAGCATCTCGATTTGAGACCGCTTGAAGGCCATATTCAAACGCTCGGTGCGGGTGCTTTCCGCTGGAATCAGATTACTGACTTACAACTTCCAGCCACTCCTCTGCCGATCACAACACCGCAAACTGTCAACGATCTACCAGATAAAGACCACAATGTGAACTGGAAATCGGCCGTGGCTTGGCAGCAGCCGGAGGAGCACCTTACCCCACAGGAGAGCAATCCTCAGCCTGCAAACCCCCAAATCACCATCAACCAACTGTTCAAACGAATCGAATTCGGAAGCTCTAATCTCACCAACATTCCGTTCACTTTCCACGTGCACACCGCAGATTCAGACCTGCCGACGTCCGGAGTCTTTAGAGTAAGCGACATGTGCGAGTTCACCGGCGACAGGGCGAGCGGCACTTCATCTAATTGCAGCACCGGGCATGCTTCAGATCCAATCGTTTTTGATACCAGCAGCAAAACGTTTACCCTCAAACCCTCGGTAAAAAGCTTCATTTTCCGTTGGGATTACGCGGATGCCAATAGCAACTTGCTCTACCATGGGCAGTACATAGTGCGCGTGCAATACAAAGCAACCATGTATTGCCCCACTGCCACGAATCCAAGCGAATTGTGCACTTGGGATGACCCTTCAATAGTTAATCCGCAAGTAGTGCAGTCCGGTAAGCAGGTAGTCGAGCCAGCGAAAGACCCGAAGAAGGCCTGTAATACAGACGGGTACTGCTATTCGTTTAGCCGCTGGACCACTGATTTTGCAGGTACAACCGATTACTCCTTCTCCCAACCTGTAAGCGGCCCTGTGAAGCTCTACGCGCAGTGGGAAATTCTTATGGCTCTGCCTCCTGCCGGCGAAGTGCCCAAGGTGTATTGGTCTAGCCTGGCGCTCATGACTCTTGCCTTTTCCGGTGGAATCGGCTTATGCGGCCGCAAAGCGTATTCCGTCTTGAGAGCAGCCCCAACTCGGCGACCACGAGCCTAGGTTTATCAAGTATCCGGAGCTGCCCTCCTCCCCCCGAAGAATACTTGATAAAGTCAACCATTCGAATCTGCCAACCAAAGAAGAGCGCCCGGCTTGCGTAGCGCGCAAAACTGCGCGAAGGCCTGCCCGCAAAACTCTTTCAGGAAAGTTCCAGCCGCGTAGCATAAGCTACCTCAGGAGTTTGGGTGGCCGAGAAGATACACTGAAACTCGTATATCGAGGCTACAAGATTGAGCTGCCCGAGTACTGACTGTGCCGGCAAACACAGGGCAGGTGGGCGCATGAAGTGGGAAGGATGCCATGTTCGTCCTGAAGAACGCATGGAGAGCAATCGCACGAAACAAGGCGCGCAACATTACGTTCCTTATTGTCTGCATAGCAGTGACCGCATCGGGCCTAGTGGGCCTAACTATTGTGCGAGCAGACGACGCCACGCGCACCACCATTTATGACACCCAGCGGGTCGATGCCATAGTCACGCCTAAGGCAGACGGCAAGGGCAAAGGCCAGAGCGCTAAGCCCCTGGGCTGGGAGCAGTACTCCAAGTATGCTCAATATTTGCAGCTCGATTCCGTGCAGTTCAACGTGTACTACTATGAGACCGCGCCCGCCACTTTCAGCGACATCAAAGCAGTGGGGCCAGATGGCAGCAGCCTCCAACTGGTCGGATTGTCTGACGCTTCAGCCCTCGCCAAGGGCCCCTACGGCAGCGTAAAGCGCACGGAAGGCAAAGACATCGACTTCTCGGGCAATTCGTCCGACACCGTGCTCGTCTCTCAGGCTCTCGCTACCGCCAACAAGCTCAAGGTTGGCTCCACCCTCAAGATGGCAGACGCAAAAGATGCCTCTAAAACCACTGACATGCACGTGGCCGGCATTTACGAATCGAAGGGCAAGGACGCGAGCGGAGCGGCAGCCAACGCCGTATATACCAATTTCACAGCCTTCTCTAGTGGCAGTTTCGACCAAGCCAGCAATCCCGGAGACAAGGGCCACGAGCTCAAGATTGTCTTCCAAATGCAAAATCCTAAAGACTACGAGCAGTTCAAGAAGTCCTTCAAGCGCGGCGGTCTCAACACTAAAGAATACGAGATTTCCTCTCCCAGCCTTGAGGCTTACAACAAGTCGGTGCAGCCCTTGCACGATGAAGTCTCTCGCATGAAAATAGCACTGGTTGTAATTCTCATCTTCGGCGCCCTGCTGGCCCTGACTTGGCTGGCTTTCGGCCTTATGTCTCGCGGCAACGAGCTGGGTATGGCCCTTGCCATCGGCGTTACCAAGGCCCGCATCGGCTGGCAGCTGGCTCTCGAAACCCTGATGCTCACCCTGCCCGGCCTCGCCCTCGGCGTTGGTTTGGGTGCCCTCCTGTGCCCGCCTGCGGTTCGTTCCGCCACTTCCATAGCCGGCATTCGCCAGACGCCTACCAGCTCAATGTACTGGCAGATTGCAGGCATCGGCATCATGACGTGCGCAGTGCTTGCTCTAGCAGCCTCGCTCTACGCACTCACTTTCAAGTCCTCTCGCCTCTACGCTTCGGCCAGCCCCGATGCCGCAGCTAACAATAAGACGGTCGAGGCACAACCTCAATCAGAAGCAACTTCCCAGTCTGACGCTAAGGAGATGGCATGAGCAGCGACAAGAGCGCAATCAGCAAAGACAACGAGTCCGAAGTGGAGCCAGTTGAGGCGCAAGCTGAGAAAGAGCGCACCGAAAGTAGCGATGCCACCACTACCGACAAGGCAAGCCAGGGCGAGCCTAAGCCGGCAACCGACGAAGATACTGCCAATAAGGTGAGCACCGCCGAAGAAGCCGACGGGTCCGAAGAGCGCGAGGCGAAAACTGGCCCCGAGTTCAAGGTCGTTATTGAAGCTGAAAGCGCTGTGGTGGAGGGCGAGGCCGAAGCTGAGGAAGAGCGCATCACCATTCTGGAGCCCAGCGCCGAAGAGGCCGAAGTGCTGGTACCTAGCGGTTACCCGGTTTTGGAACTGCGCCATGTGAGCCTGAAGGAGGCCGGCAAGAACGCATCGGGCTACCTGCTCGACGATGTCAACTTTGACTTCCGCCTGCGTCGCACGCATTGCCTCCAAGCAGGCAGCTTCGAACGCTTATCGGCGCTTATGGCTCTTATGAGCGGCTTTATGGCCCCCAGCGAGGGCAGCGTACTCTTCCGCGGCACCGACATTCGCCAGCTGGAGGCTTGGGATTACCGCGGTCACCAGTTGGGAGTATTGTTCGCCCACGATGCCCTGCGCACCGATTTAAGCGCGATCGAGAACATTACATACACGATGGATGCCTCCGGGCGTACCTTCCTCAAAGCCAAAGACGTGATTGCCCGCGAGCTACTAGAGGAGATGAACTTCCCCCAGCGCCTTGAGCAGCGCCCGGTGCGCGAGCTCAGCCGCGTGGATTATGTGCGAGCTGCCATTGCCCGCGCGGTCTGCTGTGAGTGCGACGTACTGCTGGCCCAAGAGATTATGGATGGTTTGAGTGAGGAGGAGCGCGGCACCGTCTTCGCTCTGCTGACCAAAACCGCTAAGCGCCACGACTGCGCTGTCATCGTCGCTTGCATAGAAGCCACTGGCGAAGGCCCTTACGACGAGACCTACTCCTTGGACTAATGCAAGGCAGATAGTGGACTTTATCAAGTAATTTCCATGGCAAGAGGGTGGGCACCAATAAATTCAGTGCCCACCCTCTTGCCATGTTTACAAAGCCCATCAGCTACGCAAGTTGCTTCACAAAGCAAGAGCTATTGCCCCTACAACTCGCAACCAGCTACAGCCAAAACGAGCTCAGCGATTAGCCTCTACATGCTTGGCGAAAGCCTGCGCAAAGCCACGAATGAACTCAACCGAGCCCTCGGCTAAGTTGCCCTGCTCGTCGAAGCCAGTGGCACCATTGAAGTAGACTTCGGGCTGGCCCATGACCTTCATGTCAAGGAAGAGCGCGATGTTGCGCAGGGCGGCCTGAGCCTGAGTAGCGCCCAGAGCGCCTATGGAAGCACCGACGATGGCAGCAGGCTTGCCAGCAAAGGAAGACTGACCCCAAGGACGGGAAGCCCAATCGATGGCATTCTTAATAACGCCCGAGAAGGAGCGATTGTATTCAGGAGTCACAAACAAGACGCCGTCAGCACGCTCCACCAGCTGCTTGAGCTCACTTGCCTTGGCCGGGAAATCGCCGTCCAAATCCTGGTTGTAAAGGGGCAGGTTCATGTCGGCATACTCAAAGTTCACGCCCTCAGGAGCCAAAGACTCAATGCTCTCAGCCAGCTTGCGGTTAATGGAATCCGCGCGCAGGGATCCAACGAAAACGGCAATAGTAGTCATAGGTGTTCTCCTCTAATGAGTTGAGGCTGCGCAGGGCAGCTTTTCGGGTACCTGCCCCAGGGAGGGCGGCAGAGCGCACTTCGCGAGAGGTAGTATATTTACTCTATCTACACTGACAGCTACGACGCGCTTCATTGCGCCTACAGAACAATCCTCAGCACACTTGCACAACCAGGTAAAGCCTTATCTGTACAGTGTTTCTGGGTCTTGGCTAGCAAAAGGTGAAGTATGTCACGGAATTATTTGGCAACTCATGTCACAAGCGCCGAAAGTGCGACGGGGGCAGCCCGAGTTTGCCAAGTGGTCTCCCACGAACGATGGATAAGCTCCACTATTATTCACGAGCTCAACGCTCCTGCAAGCGCCCAGATTCAAGGCCCAACCTGGCTCATTCGCTCTGCTGACGGCCTGGCACCGGAGCCTGATTTAGAGGCTGCCGACGCTCTCTGGATAGCGCCCGGCTTGCTCATAGCCCACAATGCTTGGCTGCGCGCCCTAGGCCGAGAGCCTTTACACCTGCCGGCCCCCTCACCTCGCTGGCTGGCCAACCTGGCGGCGATAGCTCCTGAGCTGACCGGGCGGGCCGTGGTGACTGCTCAAGCCCACGAAATACGCTCTTGGGAGCACTTCCCCGCTGAGCTAGGAACCCAGTCCTCTCCATGGTCGCAGCTGGCCCGGGGCCGCGTGAGCACCTTCCGGGCTGCCCGCCGCTCGCTTGGGGCCTTGCAAGCCGATTTGGCTGCCGCTCCTGCCGATTCGCTCATACAAATCAGCGGGCAGGTAGACAAGATCAGCGAAGAATGGCGGGTGATTGTGAGCAGCAGCGAGCCGGTGGCAGCTTCGGGCTACTGCATCCACTCCCCCGCTGGCAGCCAGCAGATTCTCTCGGTTTTTGACGGTGCCCACTTCGACCCCGCCCACCGCGAGCGCGCCTTAGACGCAGCCCGGCAGGCAGCGCGAATCACCGGCTTAGACTCCGCCAGCATTGACTTAGCTTTTACCAGCACTGGCACCGATAGCGATTCAGGCTTTAGCGCCGACTCCAGCTCAGCAGGGAGCAGCACCGGCGGCCCTATTGTCCTCGAAGTCAACCCGCTCTGGTGCGCCGCGCCTTACGAATACGGCCCGGAAGGCATGGCCCGCTTCCTCGAAGCTATCCGCAAGAGCGAGGCCTGCGCGCGCGAGCAGCCAGAAGCCCTTTCACGGGCCGAAGGCATCTTCCATCCCGACCCTTGGATGGAGAGCGAATTCTCCCGCCGCTATGCCGCTTTCGCCAGCCCCAGCAGTTGAGGAAACGCTAAGAAACTCCGAAAAACCGGTTATCTAAGCCGCTCTTAAACTATCTCCATGCCGTATTCCCGAGCCAGCGGCTCCAAGTCTGGAACGCCATACTTGGCCACCAGCATCTTCCACCGGCGCAAGTTCTCCTCGCCAAACTTGGCCGCGCGCTTGGCGGCAGTAGGCTCGGAGACGAAGATGGGCGGCTGATGCTTGGAATGATAGTTGTCTGCATACATCACCAGCTCTTGCTCTAAGCTGCGCGGCAGATAATCGTCGACCGGCAGGTCCAAGCGCTCGGCTACTACTTGCTCCCGCGTGAGCCCTACTCCCGTATGGTTGCGCGCGAATTCTGCGACTGATTCATCTACGCCCTCGGCCTTGAGCAGCTCATAGCCGGCGAGGCCGTGCTGAATGTAGCGGTCGTCAAAAGCCAACGGCCGCCCCTCAGCGCCGTCAGAAGCCAAGATTTTGTAAGTGCCAATGTCGTGCAAGAGCCCACCTAAGTAGACCAAGTCTGCGTCGAGCTCGCGCTGGGGCACAGCCGCATTCATAGAAGCACTGGAAGCCCCCGCCGCCCGCGCCGCCGCATAGCGAGCGTTAGCCTGCTCGGCCAGTCCCTTACCAATCGTTGCAATAATCACGCAATGCGTATGTATCAGCTCATAAGCCGTCTGCGAGGGCGCATACTTCCGGTGCAACTCCTGCGCCATCTCAATAGAAGGAATCATACCCACCATTCTAGTTTCCGCTCCGCCCCAACCCCAACCCCGAACCTAAACACGAACCTAGGAACCTTTCCCCAAAAACTTCCTAGGTACTTCCTAGGTTTCCTAAGTAACTTCCTAGGTACAGCCCAAAAGTCCCTAAGTAAAAGCCAAAACTTCCTAGGTTCGGGGGAAAGTTCGTAGGTTAAGGCCAAAACTTCCTAGGTTCCACAGCTATCTTCCTAGGTTTCCTAGGTTACTTCCTAGGTTCTAGGGTTGGGTTGGTTGGTAGGGGTTCTGGACTTGAAACGGTCGCCACATAGATACACTTCAAAGAACAACCCAAAACAAACCCAGCCTTGAACGCCGCCAGCAGACTGCCGCCCCTAACCTTACACAAAAACTTAATCAGCAATGTCATCAGCAGCTAGGGCAGCGCAATATGGTCGGAAGGCATTTGTGGGTCTGTTAGCCCAAGAAAAAGAAGGCCCCCTTCAGTGTGCTCCAAACTCCGAAGCCGAAGGGGGGACAATCACTTCTTATACTACCAGATTTTACGAACCTACTACCCCTCCCCGAGTTCAAGTTATAAGTGCAACACGGGACCAAGAGCCCACAGTATTAAAGATTTCAGCCATAGTAAGCACTCGCCCCGAGACCTCTAACTCTATAAAACGAACGAAACTAAGCTAGAGATTAGCAGGCCAGTCGCGGGCGAAGCGGCCGGATGCCAGCTCGGCGTGGGTACAAATACGGCGCATGGTGAGGGCACGCTTGGGGCGAGCGGGGCTGTACAGCACAAGACATCGTCGCGCACATGAAACTCCATACACCCGTTGTATACGCCGCCAGCATTGACTAGAACGTGCGGTCCGTATGATTGAGGAACTGCGCCAGTCTCCTGTATCTCATTGACGACCAGCTCCCTGATCTCGTCCGCACAACCGGGAAGGCTTCTGCTTAAACGTCTGTAATCGGACAGGTATTCGCCTGAAAAACCGATTTCAAACACGGGCCTGTTCCTCTTCGAGAATACTGGTCAGGAAAGCGTTGGTCTCTCGCGGACTGCGGGCCACAACGAGCGCTGAATCCAACTCTTTGTCCGCCAAAATATGAACGTAATCGCTCACTAAATCGGTGGCAGTTTTGCCCAGTTTGCTAGCATACGCTTGTGCACTTCGGGCATCAGCTGCGTCTATAGTCAGAGCATACGGCGTTTGCTGCCTCGGATTGCTGCCAACGCTCGCGCGCTCGTCGGAGGATTCCGCAAGCGCATTGTTGCCCTCACGATTGCGCACCAGCTCTTCGGGTTCACGCTCGCCCGCAACCAGATTGTGCAGGTAAGAACTCAGCAGGGAAGGCACGGATAAGCCCGAGCGCTTGGCAATGTCAGCCGTATTCGCCAGCTCATCCGCATCTAGCAAAAGATTCAAAGTTACAGTTTCGCTCTTACGATTCATGCTTACCCCTTTCACTCGTATCTTCAGTCTAGACGACGGCGAGGTTTTGGGATGCACCCCAGCTGAAGACAGCGTATTCGAAATGACCATTAGCTTCCACTTTCTACTTCGACTCCGCAAACCCAAGAGCTCGCTTATTGATGACTCCACGCTAGGGGGTGGGAGCGTGGGAGTTCAAGCTGAGCGGGCAATGTGGTCGAATGTGGGGGAAGGGCGGTGTGGAGGGGCTTGGAGGTGAGTCAAGTTGGTGGGCTTGGGATATGCCATAGGCTTTATTGGGGTGCGGGATTAGAATTGGGAAGAGATGCCGTTGCGAGGAGCAAAACATGGAAAGTCCACATACATCGCTTGATGGAGATGCCGCCAAGGAGCCTGAGCACTGGGTCAATCCCCTGCTCGATCCGCGCGACTTGCGTATGCCGCGCATTGCCGGCCCGAGTTCGCTGGTCATATTTGGCGTGACTGGCGACTTAGCCAAGAAGAAGCTGCTGCCGGCCGTCTACGACTTAGCCAACCGAGGCCTGCTTCCAGCCAGCTTTGGGCTCATTGGTTTTGGCCGCCGCGACTGGTCTGCCGACGAGTTCGCCGCCTTCGCCGAGGAGAACGTGCGCGCCCACTCCCGCACCCCCTTCAACGATGCCACATGGAAGCAACTCAAAGAGGGCATGCGCTTCGTAAAAGGCACCTTCGACGACGCTGAAGCCTTCCGCAAGCTCTCGAAAACCGTCTCGGAACTCGACCGCGACCGGGGCACCCGCGGCAATCATGCCTTCTACATGTCAATCCCACCCAAGGCCTTCCCCGTAGTGGCCGAACAGCTGGCCGCCTCCGGCCTGTCTAAGTCAGCACCCGGGGCTTGGAAGCGCGTCATTATCGAGAAACCCTTCGGCCACGATTTAGAGTCAGCCAAGGAGCTAGACCGCGTCGTAGGCCAAGTGTTTGAGCCTGATTCCGTCTTCCGCATCGACCACTACTTGGGCAAAGAGACCGTGCAAAACATGCTGGCCCTGCGCTTTGCCAATACCATGTTTGAGCCGGTTTGGAACGCCAATTACGTATCCCACGTGCAAATTACCATGGCCGAAGATATGGGCATCGGCGGCCGCGCGGGCTACTACGACGGCATCGGCGCTGCCCGGGATGTGATTCAAAACCACTTAATCCAGCTCATGGCACTCACTGCTATGGAAGAGCCTGTCTCCTTTGACGCGCGCGACCTGCGGGCCGAAAAAACGAAGGTGCTCTCGGCCGTGCGCCTGCCTCAAGACTTGGGCCTGCACACAGCTCGTGGCCAGTATGCAGCAGGCTGGCAGGGCTCACAACCGGTCGTGGGCTACTTGGACGAAAAGGGCATCGACCCCAAGTCCACCACCGAAACGTACGCCGCAATCCGCCTCGATGTAGACACCCGCCGCTGGGCAGGAGTTCCCTTCTACCTGCGCACCGGCAAACGCCTGGGCAAGCGCACCAGCGAAATCGCCGTGGTCTTCAAGCGCGCCCCCCACCTGCCCTTCGACGCAACCGCCACCCGCGAGCTGGGTGCCAACGCAGTAGTGATTCGCGTGCAGCCAGACGAAGGCGTTACCCTGCGCTTCGGCGCTAAAACGCCCGGTTCAGCTATGGAAGTGCGCGATGTGAACATGGACTTCTCCTACGGGCGCTCCTTCACCGAAGCCTCGCCGGAAGCCTACGAACGCTTGATTCTCGACGTGCTCCTAGGCGATCCGCCCCTCTTCCCCACCACTGAGGAAGTCGAGCTGTCTTGGAAGATTCTAGACCCGATTGAAGAGTACTGGTCCACGCTGGGCCAGCCTGAGCCCTACCGCGCAGGCACTTGGGGGCCGGAGCAGGCCGACCGCATGCTAGCAGCCGACGGACACCATTGGAGGATGCCATGATTGTTGGAATGAGAAACACCACTACGGCTGCTATCTCCCGCGAGATAGACGAGATGCACGTGGAGCGCGGCGAAGCTGCAATGGACCGCGTACTCACGCTCATTATCTCCACGCGGCGCTCCGACTTGGAAGAAGCCTTAGAGACTGTTAATGCTGCCAGCCGTGAGCACCCCTGCCGCGTTATCGCTATCGTGACCGACGCGCAGCCAGACAACGGCGAAAACCAAGGCAAAGACTCGCAAGAGCCAAACTTGGGAGCCAGCCCGGAGCAATACAAGAATTCCTCAGCCGGTGAAGAAGGCGAGCACACGCTCGACGCGCAGATTCGCTTCGGCGCAGATGCAGGCGCAGGCGAAGTCATCGTGTTAGCCCCCGTTGACGGCTTGCTTAAGCATCTCGATACGCTGGTAATTCCGCTCTTAGTGCCAGACGTGCCGGTCGTAACATGGTGGCCCAGCCAGGCCCCGGAAGATCCTGCCGCCGATCCGCTCGGCTCAAAGTCGTCGAGCCGCATTACCGACGCCCAGTACGCGCAGGACTCACAAGCCACCTTCGCAGCCCTGCGCGAGCACTGCCAGCCGGCAGACATTGACCTCTCTTGGACTAGGCTCACCATTTGGCGGGCTATGCTGGCTTCGATTATCAACCAGCCGCCCCACCTGCCCGTCAAATCGGTCACGGTCAGCGGGCAGAGCAACTACTTACCCTTGGAATTGCTGGCTTCTTGGCTGGCTTTGAAGCTGCAAGTGCCGGTAAGCATCAAGCGTGACCCGCACGCTCAGGCCATCACCGGCGTGTATTTTGAGCGCGAAGACGGCACCTTAAGCATGGAGCGGCCGGAGGGCGACCATGCCATCATCCGCCAGCCAGACCAGAGCGACCAGACCGTCTCCCTCCCCCTGCGTTCAGCGGTCGACTGCTTAAGTGAGCAGCTGGGGCGTTTAGACCCCGACGAGGTCTATGCTGAGGTAATAAGCAAGGGCTGGGATATGGTTTCCCACAAGTAAGCCCCACATACAAGGCAGTACAGCCGCTGGATTGGTAGAACCCCAGCGGCAGCAATACAAGGAGTAGCAATGTCGCAACGTCAGGTAGTAACCTATCCCAATGCTCAAGTGCTGAGCGAGGCCGCCGCAGCCCGCATTTTGCTTGAGCTAGGAGACCGCTTAGCCCAGCAGCCTCGCGTGGACTTGGCCCTGACCGGCGGCAGGGATGCCAACGACATTTACGAGTGCATGCAGGCCAGCCCAATCGCCCAGAGTGTGGATTGGAAGCGGGTGCACCTGTGGTGGAGCGACGAACGCTTCGTCTCGTTTGAAGATGAAGACCGCAACGCCGGACAGTCACGCCGCGCTTGGTTTGGTTCACTGATTGAGCAGGGTCTCCTGCCAGAGTCTCACGTGCACGAGATGCCCGTTGACCCCCGCACTCCCGAACAAGTTGCCAATGCCAGCGATGAAGACAACGAACGCGAGCTCATCACCGCCGCCAAGGCATACAGCAACGAGCTGGTACACGAACTCGGCGAGCAGCCTTCCTTAGATTTGGCAGTGTTCGGAGTTGGTCCCGACGGCCACTTTGCCTCCCTCTTCCCAGACCACGGCGAGGCCACCATAGACGACCCCGACCTCAACGTGGTGGGCGTGAATCACTCCCCCAAGCCCCCGGCAATGCGCTTGACCCTAACGGTTCCTTGCATTCGCAACGCCCGCAAGGTTTGGCTCTTTGCCTCAACTCCCGAGAAGGCCGATGCCGTGCACAACGCACTCGCCGGCCGCAACAACCCGCACGTACCCTCATCCTTCGGCGAAGGCCGCGAGGAGACACTGTGGCTTATCGACAAGGACGCGGCAGCTCGCTTATAAAGCTCAGCCGCAAGCTGTTATGCACACGCTCAAACCAGCGGGAATCAAGGAGTAGCAATGGGCAGCTCAAGCACCCCCACATCACAGAGCTATCTGCCTGAGCATTATTTTCAAGGCCAGACACCAGTTCTAGTGGTCATGGGGGTTTCGGGCTGTGGCAAAACAACCATAAGCCGCCTGCTGGCTCAGGCTTTAGGCTGGGATTTGGCCGAAGGTGACGATTTCCATTCCCAAGCCAATATTAACAAAATGGCCCACGGCATCCCGCTCACCGATCAGGACCGCTGGCCCTGGCTGGAACGCATCCGCGACTGGATTGACCAGCACACGCGCGATTCCAAACCAGCTATAGTCACCTGTTCGGCCCTCAAACGCTCCTATCGAGACAAGTTAGTAGTGCCCGGCCTCGCTTTCGTATTCTTAGACGGCGACTACGATACGATTCTCGCACGCATGCGCAAGCGTCAGGGCCACTACATGAAGGCAGACATGCTCTGCTCCCAGTTCGAAACGCTTGAGCCTCCGCAGCCGGGCGAGCCTCACATTCAAGTCGGTGTCGGTGACGACACTACCGCCCAGCAGAGCGCGAATACTGCCTTGCAATTACTTGGTTTCCAAAGCTCACAGCGCTAGCAAGCCCCAGAAACCCTAACTCGCTAATTCATATACGATATTGGGGCCAAAGATCCACGCAGGTTCCTCGGCCCCAATTATTACACCTCAAATTCGCATGAACTCAGCAGAGAAGCCGGGCTCAATGCTTAAGCGCTCAGTCCTCTTTGAGCTCGGACTTATCTGCGGCCCAAAGGGTGTGGAAGATGCCGGGCTCGTCTACTCGGCCATAGGTGTGAGCGCCGAAGAGATCGCGCTGGCCCTGAATCAGAGCGGCAGGCAGGCGCTTAGAGCGCAGGGCATCGTAGTAGGCCAGAGAGCTAGAGAAGACCGGGACCGGTATGCCAGCCGCTACTGCACTAGCTACCACGCGGCGCCAAGAATCCTGGGCACCTTCTACGGCCTTCTTGAAGAAGGGGTCGAAGAGGAGGGAGCCGAACTGTTCGCCAGAGTCGTAAGCGTCGGAGATCCGGTTCAAGAACTTGGCACGAATAATGCAGCCACCGCGCCAAATGCGAGCAATTGCACCCAAGTCGAGCTTCCAGTTGTAGACCTTAGCGCCTTCCTCCATCTCGTTGAAGCCCTGGGCGTAGGCCACAATCTTAGAGGCGTAGAGGGCCTGCCGCACGTCTTCAATGAAGGCCTTGCGCTCTTCGGGGTCGGCAGCGGATGCCGAGAAAGCACCCTCAGCCTTGGGCCCTTCCAAGCCCTTGTCTTGCGCTTCCTGACGCAGCTCAACCGTGGAAGAGAGCCCGCGAGCAAAGACTGCTTCGCCAATGCCAGTGACGGGCACACCCAGTTCCAGAGCCGTCTGCACGGTCCAAGTGCCGGTGCCCTTCATGCCAGCCTGATCCTTCACAATGTCGATGAAAGGCTTACCAGTCTTGGCATCGGTGTGGTGCAGCACTTCGGAAGTAATCTGCACAAGGTAGGAGTTCAAATCGCCCTTATCCCAGTCCTCAAAGACTTCGGCAATCTCTTCGGGAGTCAGGCCCAAGCCGCGGCGCATCAAGTCGTAGGACTCGGCAATGAGCTGCATGTCGGCGTATTCGATGCCGTTGTGGACCATCTTGACAAAGTGGCCAGCGCCGTCGGAGCCTATATGAGTTACGCAGGGCTCGCCCTCGGCCACAGCAGCAATCGACTTCAAAATCGGCCCCAAGGTCTGCCAAGATTCGTCAGTGCCACCAGGCATCATCGAAGGCCCAAGCAGAGCGCCCTCTTCGCCGCCGGAAACGCCGCAGCCCACATAGTGCAAGCCGCGAGCGCGAATGGCCTTCTCGCGCTTAATGGTGTCCTTAAAGTAAGCGTTGCCTGCGTCGACGATGATGTCTCCAGGCTCCATCAAATCAGCCAGAGCGTTAATCATCTCGTCAGTCGGCTCACCAGCTTTTACCATGATGATAGCGGTGCGCGGCTTAGCCAAGGAAGCTACGAACTCTTCCAAAGTTTGGGCGGGCACAAACTTACCCTCGGAACCATGCTCGGTGATGAGGGTCTGGGTGCGCGAATAGTGGCGGTTGAACACGGCTACCGTGTTGCCATGCCGAGCCAAGTTGCGAGAGAGGCTGGCTCCCATTGCTGCCAAGCCCACCACGCCAATGTTTGCTTCTGCTTGAGTCATTTCAGACCACCTTTCCAAGGGCCGTGCGGGCGCACAACTGGCTCGCCTATCTATACTTACAAGTTTATGGCGCGTCCCTGACCAAAACAGGGCCTGGGCAGCGCTTGAGTAGCCACTACCACAGACCCTGTTCTCGATTGGCGAAGTTTAGCCCTTCGCGGGCTTGGAACCGCCTGTTTCACTCTTACGAACTGCGGCTTTCACCGCAACACTGGCTTTACTGGTATCTTGCTGAACTTTCTGCTCGGCTTGTGCAAGCTTGTGTTCAGTCTGCTCAACCTTCCGCCCGACTTGCTGCTCCACTTGTTTCACGCCAGACTTCTTAGCTTTAGCTCCCTTACCCTTACGAGGCTTAGGCAAAGCCACTCGCTTAAGGCGCGGCACCGAGCGGGTGGTGACGAAGAGGGGCTGTACCTCAACTAGGGGATTGTAAGGGGCCAAGCCGAACCATTTAACGGGATTTCCTGCCATGTGTCGAATCGCATACTTGACTTTCAGCGAAATAGCGCCACGCGTCGTTATCTTCGACTCAGGCATGAGTGCCTTGTGAATGAGCACGTAAGTAATGGTGCCAATCTGCGGATCTTCGTCTACCTTCGGGTAGGTGGAGGTCTGCTTTGGCAATTCACCGCCATCAATGAGCTCATGCATAATCTGATGCAAGTAGGTGGCCACGTTCTGATCCACCTTAAAGCCGAGGCGAATACGCACGCGGAAGAGGTAGCTGGTACCGAAGTTTTCAACCGAATAGTCGCGGGTGAAGGGGGCATCCGTGGTTTGCACAGACACAGCCCACCAAGCGCGCGCCCGCTTGGGATGGTCGGCAAAAATCGAGAAGAATATGTCGGTATCAAGCCGGCGCATCTCGGTGTCGGAGGTCAAATACACAAGGTTGTCCGCAAAGTAGGGGATGCGGAAGTCATTGTGTAGCATCTCCAAGGCAGGCAAGCACTCCTTGGGAGTCATGTGCCGCCGTTGAGAGCGCTCGACTTTTGTGCCTTCCTTCCATGTGTACATGATGAAGAGGATGGCTGCCGTAAGGAGCATGGTAAACCAGCCGCCGTGCAAGAATTTGGCCATCGACGCTAGGAAGAAGAGGGTTTGAATAGCTAGGAAGACGATGGCGAACACCACTGCGGATATGCGCTTATGAGCATGCCAGATGTAGACCATCAGCAGGATGGTCGTAGTAATCATCGTAATCGTCAACGCTAAGCCGTAAGCCGCAGAAATATGCTCGGAATCCTTGAAAATAAGTAAGACTGCAAGAGTGGCTGCGCACAAGACCCAGTTAATGGTGGGGATGTAGAGCTGGCCGCGTGTACGGGCAGGATAGCGCACTTGCAAGTGGGGCATCCAGTTGAGGCCGGTTGCCTCGGAAACCATCGTGAAAGCGCCGGTAATGAGAGCCTGCGAGGCGATGACACCTGCCGTTACCGAAAGGATAACAGCTGGGTAGCGCACCGTTGTAGGCATCATTTGGAAGAAGGGGTTCATATCCGTGGCCCCACGCAAAGCCGGATTGTTGGTATTGCGCAGGATCCAAGCACCTTGGCCGAAGTAGTTAAAGACCAGAGCGATGTTGATGAGAGGCCAAGTGGCGTAAATATTGCCGCGGCCCACGTGACCCATGTCGGAGTAGAGAGCCTCGGCACCAGTGGTGGAGAGGAAGACCGTGCCCATAATGGCTAGGCCAACTGGGTTGTGGGGGCTGAAGAGGAATTCGATGCCGTAAATCGGGTTGAGAGCGGCAAAAATAGACCAGTCGCCCTGAATGCTATAGAGACCGATGATGGCAAGGAAGGCGAACCAGACCATAACGACGGTGCCAAATACGCGGCCGATGCGCTCTGTTCCGCGCGATTGAACAGCGAAGAGCACCACGATTATGACCAAGGTAATCATCATCGTCAGGTTGGGGGTCTCCTTGAAGACCGGCGCGAGCACTGGAATAGTGCGCAAACCCTCAACTGCAGAAGAGATGGAAACGGCAGGAGTGAGCACGGAATCAGCAAGGAAGGCCGCACCACCCAGCATGGCCGGAATCGCCAGCCAGCGCCCGTATTTGCGCACCAAGGTGTAGAGGGCAAAAATGCCGCCCTCGCCCTTGTTGTCGATGCGCATAGCCACGAGCACGTATTTCACTGTTGTAATCAGCGTAATAGACCAGAAAACGAGCGAAAGCATGCCCAAGACTGCGGTACGGTCCACATTTTGAATGCCACCCTGACCGGCTACAAAGGTCTGCAAGGTGTAAAGCGGAGACGTACCGATATCGCCGTACACCACACCCAGAGCCACGATGGCCATGCCCAGAGACACCTTGTCGGGCGACGCCTGCACCTTGCGCCACCACCGACCTAAGGGTCCGCGGGCCGGTCGCTGCTTGCGGCTAGCTTGGCGCTGTGCCTCGCGACGGGCGCGCTTAAGCTCAAGCTCTTCCTCGTGAGTGCGAGACTTCGAAGAGAGCTTAGGAACTTTGGTAATTGACTCTGTAGGCAGGATGGATTCGGGTTTAGGCTCTTTTGCTTCCTTCGGCCCTTCGGAACTCTTCACCTCTTGCGCTTGACTCGTTACCCTAGATAAGCGGGGAGTATCATCCGTTCCGTCAGCACCCTCTTCTTGGGGTGTTTCCTGCTGCTTGTTCGACATACAGCCCTCCATCGGCCGACATACAAGTCTGCTCGTTACTCTTCTTAACTCTTCTCAAACACTACCGCGCGTGCTCCCCCTAATACTCGGGTAGCACACGCGCGACGACTACCGTAGCACTTTTTCACCAAATATATGCAATCGAAGGCCACTAGTTGGCGCGCAATTTATATGCCATACACCTCGCGAGTGTTCTGGCGAGTGGCTTTTGCGAGCGCGTCCAGGGGCATATCGAGCGCGTCGGCCATAGCCCGCAGCGTATAAGGAATCATGTACGGAGCGTTGGTGCGCCCACGGTAGGGCATGGGGGTTAAATAAGGGGCATCCGTCTCGACTAAAATGTGGCCTAAATCAACGGTTTGCAAGGCCTGGCGAATGCCGTCGTTGCCCTTGAAGGAGACGGTTCCAGAGATGGAAAGATACCAGCCCTGCTCGGCAGCTACTTGGGCCATGGCAGCGTCGCCTGAATAGGAGTGGAAGACCGTGCGTTCAGGAGCCCCGTCAGCCAAGAGCGTATCTATGACTTGCTGGTGGGCATCGCGGTCGTGAATTTGCATGGGCAGGCCCAGCTCTTTGGCTAGGGCGATATGGTCGCGGAAGGCTTGGCGCTGAATCTGCTCGGCCGCAGCCCCCGTGCGGAAGAGGTCCATGCCCGTCTCCCCAATGGCCACAACCTCTTTCGGGTGCGAACGGGCCAAAACCGCCAGCTGCGCCAGCGCGTCGTCAAAGGAGGTGTTATGCCAAGGCTGATACCGGACTGGCAGCCCATCGGGCCCAGGAGCGCCCCTGTGGCCATGGAGCACCGCTTCGTTAGGGTGAATAGCCAAAGCCGCCCAAACCGCGCCCGGATGGCCCGCAGCGAGCCCTACGGCCTTCTCTAAGCTGGGCAGCTCGCAGCCCACATCTACGAACCCCTCAATTCCCACAGCTTGGGCCTGAGCAATCATCTCGTCGACCGAATAGACCGGCACCGGCTCCTGCCCCCGCTCGCGCGCCTGCTTATCCATCTCTTGCGCAAAGGGCACTACGGAAGCCAGATGCGTATGGTTATCTACCACGCCCACGCCCTGAGGCAACCCCTCCGGCGCCGGCGCCCAATCCCGACTACGATGATGTTTACTCATAACTCTTACTCTAGGCTCCGGTGCGGTCTGCATGCCCCAGAGCGAACGTCGTGACTCCTCTGTTTTATACTGCCCTGCCCCACTCAGCGAAACTGAAGGAAATCAACAAACTTTTGAGGGTAGTCTTTGCCTGATTTTATGTTACTGAAAGCCACAATAGTGTCGGCGGGAAGGCCGGGTTGGCTGGTCCAACGCGACGACTTGGATAGGCCCATTCCCCGGGCAGCGGATGTGTCTTGCGTGGGATTGCCCTCAGCATCGACGAGCGCATTCGCAGCCTTGAGCTGGGCAAGTTGCTGGACAGTGAGCGCGTCTTTGGACTGCGACACATAGCCGCGAGCACAAAGCTTAGGGAAAACCTGGCGAGGAGCAGCCAGCATAGTTATTTGCCCGGCGCTCACCATGGCCAAGGCCTTAGCCGAATCATCGACCGGATCCTTGCCACCTATATGTAAAGGAGGCATCTATCTCAATCAGGCGCTCGTCGTCGATTCCTTCTTGCTGCACGAAGCCCGCCTTGAGCCCCTTAAGTTCGCCCGCATATTCGCGCATATTAAAAGCTTGCACCGCCAACACAGGAGTCGGAGGCTGATTAAGCCGCGTCACCACTAAACTGACTAGGGCAGCCACTACCAGCAGGACCGCCATAACCCCTATGGCAAAGTGCTGGCGAAAATACGGCCACCGTTCCCCCGCTGGCAGCTCGCGAAAGGTGCGCCACTTGGATTGCTGGGCGTACTCGTTGCGCTGGGCAAGCGAGGATAGAGCTTCCTCTTGGCTACCGCTCAATCCGTATTGCTCCTTAGCCATACCTCACCCTTCCGCTCAGCACGTCCCAAAGCAAGTACCAGTGCCCGTGAGTTCACAGCGCCGCTCGCCACACAAGCCAAGCAACGCTTTAAGCCTACTGCACCAAGATTAAAACGGCAGCTCAATACTGGACTTTATCCACAAATAGCAAGTGAGCGGCCCCTCCGCTTGAGTACAGAGGAACCGCTCACCCAACAACTGCCCCAACTGAGCACTACGTCAGTTCGACATTGCAATGTGCGGGGCTTGAAGAAGGACAGTTCGCAAGCCCCGAGTCTTTTACTTAATGCCCGTCATGGCAATACCCTGCACGAAGCTCTTCTGAATGAAGAAGAAGATAATCAGCAGCGGCAAGGCCGAAAGTAGGGCACCCGCCATCACCACACCGTAAGGTGTGACCGAAGAGCCATGACCCGTCAGCATAGCCAAACCGGCGGTAATAGTGCGCGTCTCCGGTTTTGAGGTCATAATCAACGGCCAGAGCAGGTCGTTCCAGTTGCCCATGAAGTTAAACATGGCCACTACCAGAACGGCCGACTTGGCGTTGGGCAAGACGATCTGTAAGAAGATACGGAACTCACCTGCACCGTCGATTCGGGCCGCATTATCCAAATCCCTAGGCAGCGAGATAAAGAACTGCCGCAGAAGGAAGATACCGCCCACGTCTGCTAAGCGCGGAACGATGATACCCCAGTAGGAGTTGACCAGATTCATCGAAGCCAGGAGCTTGTAAACCGGAATCAAGAGCGCCATCGAAGGAATCATCATCGTAGCAATCAAAATACCCAGCAGGAAGCCGCGGCCCTTGAAGTCAACTCGCGAGAGGCCATAGGCGGCCAGCGCGTCGAAGAAGACCGAGAAAATCGTGACTGCTCCGGCGAAGATGACCGTATTGAGCATCTGCCTACCAATCGGCATCCTCTGGAACAGCGAGGTGTAGTTGTCGAAGGTAAACGATGATGGAATAACCTTGGGCGGCCAGGTCTGTGTCAGCTTATTTGGCGTAAACGATGTAATAAGCATGATGAGCAGCGGGAAGATGATGATAATTGTCATCGCAATAAGCAAGACATAGGTCAAAATCTTCGCGATGGTCGTGCGAATATGAGCCCGCCTCTTTCGCTTATCGCCCTCGATTTTTTCTTTGTCCACTTGGGAAATCGTGGCACTAGATGCTGCGTGGCTCATCCGATCTCCTCCTTCTCATGCTTACTATTACTTACCAGCTGCACGATGCCCAAGATGAGCGTCATAATCAGCAGAATGTACGACAGCGCCGAAGCGTAGCCCAGCTTGCCGTTGCCGAATGCCTCCGTGTAAATGCGGTACACAATCGTCTCAGTCGAACGGTCCGGGCCGCCAGAAGTCAAGATGAAGACCTGATCGAAGACCTGGAAGGAACCAATCAAACCGAAGATGACCACATAGTTGAAGGTGGGGCGAAGGCCGGGCAGTGTGATGTGCAAGAAGCGCTGCCAAGCGTTGGCACCATCGAGCGAGGCGGCCTCATACAGCTCAGCGGAGATGCCCTGCAAACCTGCCAGGAAGATGACCATAAAGTAGCCGAAGTTCTTCCAGACCGTAATCAAAATAATGGTGGCCAAAGCTGTTGATTTAGTACCCAACAAGTCTAGGTGCTCAATGCCGAAATACTGGTTGGCCCAGTATGGAATGAGGCCCAGCGAAGGCGAGAGCAGGAAGCTCCAAGCAATCGAAGCCACGGTCAAAGAGATAATGAAGGGCATAAACAGGCAGGTGCGGAAGAATCCAACGCCCTTAATGTCTTTGCGGTTGAGCAGAAGCGCGAACGCTAATGCAACGATTACCACGAGTGGCGCGTACACCACGGCGTAAATAACCGTGTTTCGGAAGTCAATCCAAAAATCAGCGTTTGTAAAGAGTTTGGTGTAGTTTTCAAAGCCTACGAAGCGCCCGCTACGGTTGATGCGGTCGGTGGTAAGCGAAGTAATGAAGGTCTTAACTGTGGGGTAAAAGACGAAGATTGTAAGCACAATCAAGGCCGGCGCCACAAAAGCTAGACCAATGCGCACGTTGCGCTTGGACAGGGTCTTTTTGTTTTCCTTAATCTCCTGCCCGGCACCCTGCGCGGATGGAATGTGAAGTGATGTGGACATGTAAATCTCCAATGTCGGCCGAGAGCAAACCCAGCCTTTGAATCGCCTAAGCCTCGAATGTTCCGTTCCGGCCTACCCCGACGCAGGTCGGAACGGAAGTATGGAGACTATTATTCCTGGCGAATACCAGCTATGGATTAATCCTCAGCCTTGTACTCGTCCAAGTAGCCCTGAATCTTCTTGGCAGACTTGGTCAGGTCGGCTTGAATGTCGTCGCCGGTGCGAGCCGTGTTCTGAGTCAGGGAGTCAACAGTGGCGGAGATATCTCCGAAGCCACCCTTGAGGCCGGCAATACCGATGTAAGACTTATCGGTGTTCTCGGCGACCTTGGCGATGAGCGGACGCTTGGAAAGCTCGTCGCTAGTAACCGTCGTGTTGTTCGGCGGGTAAGCGGAGCCCAAAGACCATGTAACCTGGTTGTCGTGGTTGTTGTAGTACTTGAAGAAGTCGTAGATACCCTTCTTCTTGGCATCATCCTTGACCTGAGAAGTGACCCACCAATACAGACCAGTGGAACCAGTGTTGGAACCCTTCTTGCCGTCAGGATAAATGTAGGAGCCCTCGCCACCGGGAACTGGGAAGAGGTCGTGGTTGATGCCCTTATCGGTAGCAGCCTGATCCTCCCAAGGTCCAACAATTACCATGGCTGACTGGCCGGACTCGAAGGATTCGCGAGCAGCAGTGTCGTCCATGCCAGCCTTGGAATAACCGGCCTTGTAGAAGTCGCGCATCTTCTCAAGGAAGGCCTTGTTCTCAGGCGTATCCAAGGAAATCTTGCCCTTGCTGTCGTAGATGCCAGTGCCGTTGCCCTTGAGGAAGGGTGCCCAGCCAGCGTCAGAAAGCGCCATACCGTACTGCTTCTTGGCAGGATCGGTCAGCTTCTGAGCGGTCTCAAGGAGCTGATCCCAAGTCTTGGGGTAGTCAGCATCGGTGAGGCCAGCAGCCTTCCACATGTCGGTGTTGTACCACACGGTGGTGGGAGCGTAGCCCATAGGAACTGCGCACTGCTGCTTCTTACCGTCAACCGTGAACTCAGTCTGAGCGGTCACGTTAGGCAAGTAATCCTTGGTGCCATTGGAGGCATCGTCGTAGAAGTCCTGCACGCACTGGAAGGTGCCGTCAATGGACCAGCCTTGGCCGTTGTCGGCGCCAGTGGTCACAAAGTCGGGGCCGTCGCCGGAGGTAACCTTGGTGACCATAGTCTCGCCAATGGTTGACCAAGGCTGAAGCTGAGCATCAATGTGATACTGCTTCTGCGAAGCGTTAAAGTTGTCTACAATCTTCTTGAGGGTCTTGCCGTCTGCCTCAGAGAAGCCGTGCCACATCGTAATGTTGGTCACGCCGTCTTTAGAGCCAGAATCGCTACCATTCGAGCTACCGCAGCCCGAAAGCCCCACAGTGCCCAGCGTGGCCAGAGCCACAGCTGCAACAGCTGCTTTCTTGAATACCTTCATCATGTTCCTTTCCTCATTGAGAAAGATTCTCGACAGTTCAGCGTCTTGGTTCGGCTGCAATCTTCGCAGTTCAGCCACTCCGCTAAGTCGGCAACATCTGGTTATGCTTCCTCACACGTCCACGCCGCCAACTGTTTCCAGCCGCGAAACATGTTTGCAACGTTGCAAATCAAATATTACCAAGTTCTTCATCGTTGTACAAATTACCTTTTGGGTCGCCGGAAAAATTACGCGCAATGCCGCTACTGGTGGGAGCCGTCGGGCGGTAGGACCTCGCGTGTCGTCGGAGTCCACTGATTATCGGGCTCGGGCACACCAAAGTCCGGCCCCTGCCCGCTCCAGCTCACCACACCCACTCGGGCATGGCGGTTGGGATCAAAGAGCGGATCGCCCTCAATCTCGGTGTAGTTACGGGCATGGTAAATCATCAAGTCCTGGGAATCATCTTCCGAAACCGTAAAGGAATTATGCCCAGGTCCGTACTGGTGGTTGGCCTCGCAAGTCTTAAAGACAGGCTGAGCGCTCTTGGCCCAAGACTTCGGGTCGAGCAAGTCAGCATCTTCCCGAGCCGTAAGCATTCCCACAGCGTAGGGTACGCCGGTGCCCGAGGCCGAATAGGTGAGATATATCATGCCATCGTGGCGCAAAACTGCCGGGCCTTCGTTGACCTTAAAATCAATGCATTCCCAGTCATATTCGGGCTTGGAAAGCATGACCGGCTCGCTGTCGAGCGTCCAAGGATTCTTCATCCGCGCTATATACAGGTTGGAATTACCCTCGATTGCCGGGTCTTTTTGGGCCCAAATCAGGTATTGCACCCCGCCAATTACCGCGGTTGTGGCATCGAGAGAGAAGGAGTCGATAGGCGTCTCAATCTGCCCTTTCTCCACCCAGTTGCTACTCATAGGGTCTTCGTCGGTGTTTTCCAAGACATACATGCGATGCGTAGGCAAATCTTGGGAACCAAAGTCCTCTTGGGCCGCCGCAAAGTAGATATACCAAGCATTGCCCACCCGGTGAATTTCCGGTGCCCAAATATACCGGCTCATAGGGCCGGACTCGTGCTTGCGCCAGAGAGTCTTCTCTTCAGCCTGCTGCAAATCGTTGATACGCTCCGCTTTGCGCAAGATAATACGGTCGTACTCAGGGTGCGATCCAGTGAAATAGTAGGTGTCCTTATACTTCACTACCCACGGATCTGCCCGCTGTAGCACAATCGGATTGTGATATTGCGTCATATTCCATTCCCATCAAGTCATCATTGAACTACTCACAACTTACAACGTTATAAATATACACCATCACCAGCAATCCACCCGCTTCCCCCAACAGAAAAACAAGGGTGCCGCCCAAAAGCGGCGACACCCTTTATAACGTTATACACCGTAAGCGTATAAAACTTACTGCTCTAGCTGCGAGTTGAAAGTGTACGAACGCACAAAGCAAGGCAGACTACAGCCAAGGCCAGCGAAGTTGCTCCCGCAACAACTACTGGCCCAATGAAGGCTCCAGTCTTAGCCAATTCAGGGTCAGCTATTGCGCCAACCTGAGTTTTTGACAAGTTCTGCGGGTCCACGCGAGAAGCCTTGCTCTTGCCCCCCTTCTCAATCTCCGCTTGAGCAGCACTAGCAAGAGCCGGATCAGCCTCGCTATGTTGTGATGGGCCTGCAACTACCTGTGCCGGATGAGACTCTTCTACAATTACACTCGGCGCAGGCGCAGCAGTAGGGGCACCAGGATCATGCGGCAACATACCACCACCATTGTTGTGCTCAACGGGATCTTGGGCTGGGTCAACAGCATCCCCTGGCTGCGCAGGTTTAGGATTGTCACCATCTTCAGTAGGGCAAACAACGAAAGGACTCGACGAATCACCGAGGACCCTCGAGCCCCAAACTGCTACCGCTCCCCCAGCAGCTGGCACATCAGCACCAGCGTTGGTAAAGACATCGCCGCCCACACCGCTAAAAACAAGCCGCTTCTGCCCGTATTCGTCTACCTGAGTGGCCAGCGCAAGCACGTAATGCCCGTGAATCTTACTAGCCGCAGCAGCATGGTTAGCTTGAATCTCTAGGCTAGAACCGTTGAGTTTCCATGTGCCCCTAGCAATTCCGCCCAAACTACCGTCAGCTTTGAGCTCCAATTTCCGCGCCTGATAGACCCCGGCAGCCGTAGCCGCGCCTCCTGTGTAGAAGCTCGTGGGATCATGCACGGCAATCTCATATTCTCCAGGCAAGAGGTCAGCACTCGGCGCAGCCCCCAGCTCTTGCGAATACTCGTAGGGCGAAGAAACCAACCACCCGTCGGCCGTCGTCATCATCTGGTTGACCCGCACCTGATGCTCTTCCAAATTGCCGGAAGTGCGCACAAAGCGAGAGTGGTACACGTTGTAAACCGCACCGTCATCATCGGTCAGTACAGCATTACCGCCCTGAGCCGTCATGGCTTCATGCTGTCCCGGCTGGTTTACTGAACTCATAATCCGCAAGCCCCTATTCACGATTTTGTCATCGGTGAGCTTGCGGGTATATACAGCCGAATTACCATTTTGGTCGAGATAAGGACCCGTTATTGAGCGGGAGCGGAATTCGCGCATCTGATAGCCACCCGTTTGCGTGAGTCCGCCGTAGGAGAGCATCAGATACCACCACTCTCCCTGCTTCACCAAAGCCGAGCCTTCGCCAGAATTGCCGAAGCCGCCAGCCAATTTGTGACCATAGTATGCATCCGACACATTAGCTTGGGTTGGGTAGTTCGTAGAATAGTCACGCAAACCCGTCGCTGGGTCGAGCTTAATCATCCAGATTCCGCCAAACCAAGAGCCGAAGCTCATCCACATATCGCCGTTGTCGTCATACTTTACACAGGCATCTATCATGTTTAGACCCGTATCTTCCAAGCTGGAGTAGCGAGTTAAGTCTGCGTTGGCACCCAAGACGCGCGGCACATCAGTTTGATTCACGTTGGAAGCTTGGAAACCTGAATAAATAACTGGCCCAACGTACGTCCAATCGCCCTCAATGTCGTCGGCAGTCAAGAGCACCATTACAGACTTTTGGTAGGGGAAGCCACCGCCATTGATGCTCATATACATGCACCACTTGCCCATGCTCTTGTTCCAAATCACCTCAGGAGCCCACATATTACCAGCCACATCTGGGTTGGAGGCTTGCTTAGGCCAAGCATTCCAGATAGCAGCGAAGACGTTCTCATAGTCAGTGCTGAGGTTGTTAGTAAAGGGCTCCCAGTGCTTCAAATCTGTGCTGCGTGCCCAAGCCCGGTGAGAGCCAAACACATAGTACTTGCCGTTGGCTTTCACAATTGATGGGTCGTGCGAAGATACGCGGGTGTGACTCGTGTCAGCTCCGGCGGAGAGCGGCTGCACACTAACATTCACTTGCTTAGTCACTGGCCTGGGCAGGTTGGCAGCGCTCACGGTTGCCGTAAGGGCCACACTGATCGCATCGCCACAGTCAGGGCGCTGTACTTTAACTGCCACATTCTGGGAACCAGCAATAGGCCCCTCCACGCTTAGCGCCTTAGAATTGGCTGATTTCCAAGCAATAGTGCCTTCAATTTGGTAGGCAGGCAAGCTCAGAGTAGTCGGCAGCAGGAAGTCGCCGCGCACATCGTTTGCACCATCTATTTGCACAGCATCGGCAACTTTTGCTGCCAGCCCATCGGCATCTACTCGCTGAGGAATCACAATCTCGAAGGTTCGTGTCACAGCTTGAACCGGCTGAGCCATGCCCGCTAGAGGCTGGGCGCTTACAGTCAGCTCTACACGCTGATCCTGGCTTGATTGGTGCACCCGAGCCTGATGCTGGGCAGAGTCAATAGATACTGCAGCCGGGTTTGATGAAGTCCACTGCAACTGAGAAGCAGCTGTAGAAGCAGGCAGGGCGAAATCAGTCTGCGCAGAAGCAGGCAAGCTTAGCTCCTGCAACTGGCTCGCCAACAGTCGACTCACCCCTTCTGCGGGCAGGCTTTCAGCAACCTGCTCGGGAGTGAGAGCCTGGTCAAATACAGCAAACGATTTGACACTTCCATGAAAGAACCCATCGCCAACTCCGGGATAGCGCGACTGCCCGATGACGTTATGGGTATGGTTGCCAAACTGGGCAGGATTCACCGAAGCTCGCGCGGAACCAACCTTACTGCCGTCCAAGTAGAGCGTTACCTCGTTGGTACTGCCGTCAATGGTAGCAGTAAGCGTTTGGTATTCATCGATAGAAAGATTTTGGGAAGCCGAGAAGAAGGTTTCTCCAGCGCCGTTGCCGTGAGAAGTAATCGACGTATAGAGCGAAGTGTGCGTAGAAGTGGCCCAAGAGCCTTGATTTGCCTGCCCAGTGCCGCCAAGAGACCACAAGTAGGTCCAAGGACCAGAGGCGTTAAAGGTATCGTTTTTCACGACAGTCGAGATAGTCACGCTTGAGCGCTGAGCCAAGAGCCCGTCCGGCAACTTTACGTAATAGTCGCCCTGCATAGCCAAAGCCCCATTTTCCAATACTGCCGAAGCCGCCCCATCTTGCGCATTGAGCAAGCGGGCCGAGCCTATTGCCGCCTCAGAACCGGAATTCGCTAAAGTCTGGTCTCCAGCCCGTAAACTCGCAAAATTATAGTCAACTATAGGGGCTGGCAGTGGTTGCCCGGAGCGCGGCGAGGTCTGCGATGCCAAAGCCGACGGGGCCAACATGGCAAAAGCCAGAGCCAGAGCCAAGCAGCTTGCCCAAGCCAGCATCCATGCCGCTTTGAGCTTGCCCGGGCTTATTCCCTTGCGATAGTTACTTATATGCCTCATTACACATCTCCTCCTTGAACATGTGCCGCATACACGGAGACATCTGTGCACCCCCCGTATATGCGGCTGCTCATCACTGAGCACAACTCATGTTACAACGTTATAAAGATGTGATACAAGAAAGGCGCAAATAGAGGCGATTGCCGCTGCCCTCTGCACCTAAGCTGCAGAAAACTCACCTAGTTCCGTTGAGAGGCTGGGAGCTCGCGTGTGGAGTTGCGGATCACTAGCGTTGAAGTTACCTTGCGGAAGACGTGCTCGTCTGGGGCGATGCCGAGGGGCTGAACGCCATCGATGCGGTCTTTTAAGACGCGCACTGAAAGCCGGGCCACAGCCTCCAAGCCCGGCGAAATTGAAGTGAGCGCGGGAGAAAGATACTGCGAATCCTCGGAATTATCGAAGCCAATGACCGAGATGTCGTCGGGCACCTTCAGGCCGCGCATCTGAATCGCATGAAGGGCGCCGGAGGCCAACATGTCATTGAAAGCCACCACTCCATCGGGCACTAGCCCCGAGTCCAGGAGTTCATTCATGGCATTTTCGCCGTCGAGCCGATGCCACATACGGGCCGGCACTGCTAGACGCGGATCAAACTCAATCCCCGCCTCGTCAAGCGCCTCCTTGTAGCCATTGAAGCGCAGGGCAGCAGAGCCCAATTCTTCGCCCGGATGAGTACCTATTACTGCAATCTTGCGGCAGCCGGAGTTAATCAAATACGTAGTGGCATGCTTAGCACCTTCAACATTTTCCGTTGCCACATGGTCGGTATCAGGCGTAAAAATACGCTCACCCAAGAGCACTAGCGGGTAGGGAACATCGAGCTCGCGCACATCGTCCATCCCCAGCTCAAGCGGACTGTAAATCAAGCCATCAATCATGGAATGCTGGGCGCCGTGAAGGGCCTCCAGTTCGCCCTCGCGTGAGTAGAGCGTTGGCTCAACCAGCACGCGCAGTCCTAGCTTCTTGGCCTCTTCGATGACCAAAGACGATAGCTGAGCAAAGTAGGGCAGGGTCAAGTCGGGGATAGCGAGCGCAATCATGCCCGTGTGCCCTAAGCGCAAGTTGCGAGCGGGAACGTTGATAACGTAGCCCAACTCTTGTATAGCCTTGTTGACTTTCTTCCGCGTGGCTTCTGAAACGAACTCGTAGTTGTTTACAACGTTAGAAACGGTTTTAATCGAAACGGCTGCCCGCTTCGCCACGTCTTTCATCGTTGGCATAGAGCTCTGCTCACTACCCATCTCAGAAGCCTTAGGCATCAGACATTCACCTCCACGAGGATCTGCGCGTTCGCAGGATCAAGTTCTTCACTACATTGCATGTCGAGAACCGGCATCCCCTCTTGAGACCAGTGAATGCGCCTGACTTGCGCATCCCGACCACCGTACTCTCCCCCACTATATTCGGCATTGTGGAAAACATATAACTGGTTGCCATCTTCGTCTTGGCTCCACATGCCGTGGCCTGTACCCAACTGCCAGGAGCCATTGTAAATACTAGACTTTTGCGCCGGATAATCCAGTTTGGTCCACGATGTGGGATTACACAAATCTGCGCCCTGCCCTGCCGGAGCAGTCACCAGGCCAGTTGTGTAGTCAATTCCTACGAGCGAGCCGGAATAAATCAAATACAAGAGGCCATCGTGGGCAATGACGTTGGGCCCCTCGGCAATCATGTTATCCCAAGCAAACTCGGGCACGACAATCTGCCTGGGCTCGCTGGTCAAACGCTCGGGTTGAGCTGGGTCGAAGCGCGCAATCCACACCGATCCCACTTGCTGCCAAGCGTAATACCATGTGCCCGAATCCTCGAAGACAGTCATATCCAAACTGATGCGTTGCACCGGGTTGAGGGGCGAGCCGTCTGCCCTAGTAATCGGCCGTGGAGCATCCCAATTGGCAGGTTCGCGCGGGTCCAAGTCTTGCCCAAGCTCATCTTGTTTGAGCTGCATAATATGACAAGATCCCGTCCACATATCTGGCTTGCCAGCACGTTCGTTGGGCATGCCGTCTGGATTGGCAAGGTCGCCGTCAAAGCAGGGCATAAACAGGATTGAGAGTCGCCCGCCGATGATGTGGAGTTCGGGCGCCCAGAAGCAGCCCGTCATGGGCCGGCCTTCACTGTTGAGATCGCCGCGCTTGAGCAGGTCGATTTCGCGCTCACGGCCGCCAGCTTCGTCACAAAGTCCCGCAATGGTTTCGGCCACACGCAAGGGCATGTGGGTGTTCCCGCCGCGAGGATCTACGCAGTTACCGGCCTCATCTTCGGTTGCAATAAAGAGGAAGAGGCGATGACCCCGCCAAGTGTAGGGGAAAACTGAAGGGTCCGCGCGCTCCCTAGCAAAAGGCACCGGGTATGTCTGCTGGCGAATCTTAGCCCGAAGCAAGCGTCGAGAGCCCGACTCTAGTTTTCCGGCAACTAAGTCTGACTCTAGGGCCGCAACTTGCCCTCTATCTACATCGATGTATCGCCGTGCCGTAGACCCGTCACAATAGCTCAGCTGGGCGCGCACATGGGCTAGTTGTTCGCCAATTGATTTCCCTGCACCGGTCTGCAATTGCACCGGTTCCACACTTACTGTCGTATTGTAGATGCGCCCGAATCGTTCTTTGAGCACCGCAGCCTCGCGCTGGCTGATAGCCATTACATTGCTGGGCTCAACGTCTGCAATTGCAAACTGCGAGGGACTCAAATCTTGACTTGGGTCTAGCGCCGCCAGGGCCTCAGTCATACTGAGCATGACTAGCGGATGCTCACCAGCGGCAGCAATCTCGGGCATGGCAGCGCAAGCGAGGGCACCTTTATCGTTGTTAAAAAACACTAAGTAGCGACTGCTGGCACTATCCCACAAGACGCGCGGTTTATATACGCCTTGGGCTCCATCGATGTAGACCTGCCCCAAGCGGTCAAAGGAACGCAAATCGTACGACACTGCCAGAAGGAAGGAATCCCGCTGGGAGCCATCGAGTACCCCTTCGCGGTCTGTGCGGGTGGCAGCAATACCGAAACGACCATCTGCCAAGCGAAAAAGCCAAGGATCGATGAGGCTTTTCAACGTTATATCTATGCCTGGCATGACCGCATCCCACCCAACCGCAGGTGAAACCGAAGCCGACTCAGAAGCAGCTTGGTCGTGACCGGCAAGACCCGGATTCGTAGCAGCTCGAGTTTTGGGCTCAGGCGGGAAGCGGCGGGCGGCAGAGCAGGCAGCCCGGGCCGAATTCGTGACTCCATCAACGGGCACACCGGCCGCGAAGAAGATGCCGTAATTATCGTTAAGCGGGTGCCAAGCGCCATCGAGAGGCGAACGCAAAGCTAAATGCATACTCAATGCCACGTCCGCATTGTTGGCTTCTTCTCGCGAGGTGGGCCGCCTAGTGTAGCACAGCAATGACCAATTTCGAGCTTCTGAGCCCTGCCATCGTGCTTCCTGAGTTGCTTCCATATCGCATTCCTCCCCGTCTACTCTGACACTCGCGGGCTCATCATACTCGCCCAAACGTTTCTAACGTTATAAACTATACAATGATACTGGTGGGTTAGCTTACATAAACGCCGACGCAGAAGGTCCGTTTTTCGCGATTAACAACGTTGTACACCCTCAAGTATTTGGGAGGCTCACGCTGAGCCGGAAAGAGAGGAAGCCTTGTCTTCACTACGCAGAAAACCACTACGCACGGGGTTCGTGGCCCTCGCAGCCAGCGCTGCCCTACTACTCACAGGCGCATTAGCAGGCTGCGGCAGTACTAATGGCACTAGCAGCAGCGAAAGCAGCAAGACCAAGGCAGCCTCAAGCGCCTCCCTCTCAGAGCCCAAGCGCGCCTCCGTCCACGATCCTTCCATAGTCAAGTCCGGCAACGAATACTACGTATTTGGCTCCCACCGCGCCTACGCCAAGTCCTCCGACATGGTCAACTGGACGCCATTTACCAACAATTTGAGCACCGACTACGAAAAAATCTTTGCAGACATTTGGAAGGATTGGCCCAAGCAGTCCTCCAACCCAGATGTCAAGGGCAATATGTGGGCGCCCGACGTGATCTACAACAAGGCCCTCAAGAAGTGGACCATGTACTTGAGCTTGAACGGGGCCGAATGCCGCTCCGTTATCGTGATGCTCACCGCAGACAAGGTCGACGGCGACTGGACTTACGTAGGCCCCGTGGTCTACTCCGGATTCAATCGCGGCAACTTCTCCTCCACCGACGTAGGCGAAGTCTTGGGCGAAGACGCCGACCTCTCCCGCTACCAGTCCACCACCGACACCGGCATCAACGCCATCGATCCCACAGTCAAATACGATGAAAATGGCGACTTGTGGATGACCTTCGGCTCCTGGTTTGGCGGTATTTGGATGCTGAAACTCGATGCCAACACCGGCTTGCGCGACTACGCCACTACTTACCCCACCGAGCCCAACGCTTCCGACAGCTACTACGGCCACAAGATTGCAGGCGGCTTCGGTAACTCCGGCGAAGGCTCCTATCTGATTCGCGACAAGGACTACTGGTATCTCTTCCTCTCCTACGGCCACCTAGAGCAAAAGGGCGGCTACCAGATTCGCATGTTCCGCTCCAAGTCCATCACCGGCCCCTACCTCGACGAAGCGGGACACCCAGCCGTTTCCACCTCGTCTTCGGCCAACAATTGGACCGACACTACCGGCGTAAAGCTCCTCTCCTCCTACCAATGGTCGGGCAACAAGAAGAACGATATCGAAGTTTCTCAGGGCCACAATTCCGCGCTTGTCGACACGGACGGCAGCATCTACCTCGTTTACCACACGCGTTTTAGCGATAAGGGCGAAGAGCACCAGATTCGCGTGCGCCAGCTCATGCCCACTGCCGACGACTGGCTGGTTGCCGCACCCTACGAATACCGCGGAGCTAAAGCCAATCCCAAGGGTTATAAGGCTGCCCAGGAAGCCGGATCCTATGAGCTCTTGACCCATGAGCAAGACAAGTATTTCAAGGGTCCGCGCAAGGCCACGCAGAAGGATTCCATCGATTACCGCGGCGTCAATAAGCCCCAAAAGATTGAACTCAAGGCCGACGGCTCCATTACGGGCGACGTGCACGGCAGCTGGAAAGCCAGCGAAGGCAGCAATCAGGTAGCTATTGAGCTCACCGACGGCGACCATCCCGGCTCCTACCAAGGCGTTTTTGCCAAGCTCCCGCGCGAAAGTGACGGCAAGCAAGTCATGACCTTCTCTGCTATCGGCTCCAACTTGTGCATCTGGGGCTCCCAATACTGAGGCAAGCAGGTAAACGCTATACACATCGACATGTGCACTAAGAAAGAGAGTGAAGCAGCATGGAAGAGCACGCGGCAGCAGAGGGCGGCAGGGCCTACATCCACGATCCAGCCATTACCAAAGAGGGCGAGCGCTACTACATATTCGGCACCCACCGCCGTTTTGCTTCCAGCTCCGACTTAGTGCACTGGGAACCGCTTGAAAACAACATAACGCGCGACTACGAAGCCATGTTTGCTAAGCTCTGGCAGGCCTGGCCCAAACAGGAAAGCAACCCTAGCATTGCCGGTAATATGTGGGCGCCAGATGTGATTTGGAATCCTGTAATGGGCAAGTGGTGCATGTATATGAGCGTGAATGGCGACCAGTATCGCTCGCTCATTGCCCTACTCACTGCCGACCATCTCGACGGCGACTGGGAGCTGGTTGGACCGGTGATTTACTCGGGTTTTGAGCCGACCAACGTAGAGCGCACCGACGTGCCGCGCGTTTTGGGGGCGGGCGCTGATTTGCAACGTTATCAATCGCTGAGCGACACCCGTATTAACGCCATCGACGCGGGTCTAGAGTTCGACGAGCGCGGCCAGCTGTGGATGAACTTCGGCTCTTGGTTTGGCGGCTGCTGGATGATTCGCCTAGACCCTGCAACCGGCCTGCGCGATTACAAGCAAAGCTATGAGAGCGTGCCCGACGTTTCCGACGCTTACTACGGCATCAAACTGGCCGGCGGATATTGGAACTCGGGCGAAGGCACCTATCTTTTGCATTACGGGGATTGGTGGTATCTCTTCCTATCGTATGGCTGGCTGGGGCGCACCGGAGGCTACCAAATTCGCATCTTCCGATCCCGGAGCATCACTGGGCCCTACCTGGATCAAGATGGCAACCCGGCCGTCTCAACCGCAAAAATGGAGGCCAACTGGGCTTCTGCCACCGGCATCCGCCTACTCTCCACCTATCGCTGGGCTGCCGGACCACGCGAGGCGGCGGGCGTCGAAATCTCCCAGGGCCACAACTCGGCTTTCATCGATGAAGACGGCAGCGCATTCATCGTGTACCACACCCGTTTTGCAGGGCTGGGCGAAGATGACTACCGGACTGAAATACGCCAACTCCTCCCCACCGCCGACGGCTGGCTAACCGCAGCTCCCTTCACCTACCAAGGCGTGCGGGCCGGAGTGGAGAGCGATGCTGTCCGCATAAGAGAATCAGATATCGCCGGAGATTGGGAAATCGTTGTACACCGCCCAGAGACCTTCTTTGATGACGGTCGCGATGAGGCCAAGAACCAGCCCGGAGTAGGTCTGGAAGCAGCGCAAGGCATCAATCAGGCGCTCAAGGCTCAGGTAGGCAGCAATGGCAGATTTGTAATCGAAACTGAGCAGGGAAGCGAAGAGGGGCTTTGGCGAGGGGAAAGCGAGAGCACAGTAAACGAGAGCGAGGTAAAAGAGAGCACAGAAGGCAACGCTGAGAGCAAGGCAGCCGGCAACACTGAAAACAAAGCTGAGGACAGCAAAGCAGAGAGCAGCGCTGAAGGCAGCAAGCGCGCCGATTCTGAAAGCACAGAAGGGAGCCCCCGCACGCAAGGGAACATGGCCCAGATTTGCATCAACTTCCGGGGCATCAGCTACCACACCTGCTTAGCCAGCCTTCCTGACGAAGCCAGCGCCCAGCCCCACTTAACGCTCTCAGGCATTGGCAACAACCAATCCCTCTGGGCAGCCAAACTTAGCTGATAGGAGCCTGACCGAAGGTGCTCGCGCGCTCTCAGTCAGGCAGCCCTAATATCACCACGGCCGCAGCGAGCGGGCCATCGTGGGTGAGCGAAAGCATCCATACCGGGGCCTGCTCCAACTCAAGTGAAGTTATGAGCTCCTTCTCAACTTCCTGAGTCAAATAAACGCTAGGTCGGCCCCGCGAATCGTCTAATATTTCAATACCTGCGTAAGGGAAACGCTCTTGAGAGTAGGGGTCAGGTCTGCTTCCCAAGGCGGAGGACCAGGCTTTCAAAACACTTTCTTTGCCAGCCCAGCGTGCCGCCAAGTGAGGAAGCTCCCCGTCAGCCTTGCTCTGCCCCAGCTGGTCGGCCTGCCGCAGCTCCCGCGCCGAAAAGAGCGACCGTATGCGCGTACCCGTTTGCCCTAGCTGCTCCCCAAAGCCCGCCAGCTCCACCAGGTCGTTGCCCACGCCCAAAACCCGGCCCATACCCTCAAAAGACTCACCATGTTCCATACCCTAAGTATGACCCAACCCCCACACCAACTGCCCAAACCCACTTGCTGGCTGCGGTTTGCGCGATTACGGTTTGCACCGATTGGAGCTCGCATGTTTACAGTTTGCATGCTTGTGGTTTTGGTGGAATGCGGCGGGCTGAGCGGGTGGTAGGATAAGTTTTATAAGCATGCACAAAGTGCTCTACCGCTTGAGGCAAAGGTTGGGGAACCTACAAAAACGCAACGCCTCACACGGCAACACGCAGCACACATATATGAGTTTTGACAGGCCGAGCTCTACGCGGTGCTCACAGGCCTTGCAGAGGGGTTATTATGCGAAACGTACGAGCCATCAGCGCTACCGTACTAGCACTATCCTTGACCATCCTGGGGGGGGGGGTCCGCTAGTTTAACGCACCCAACACTTGCTCACGCAACACCACCCGCGCCCATAACCCCGCCAGCACCGCCAGCCTGTAACATCACGACCGACCCCATATCGCAATGCTTCAGCCCCAGCCTTGGGCGAGCGCTTGCCAGCAGATACACATCCGGCAACACCAGCACGCCACTACCCAGCTATGTAACAACTCTTACAAATTTGGAATTCCGCAGCAGCGCCATCACGGATTTGAACGGAATACAACACCTGACTCAACTCACTCGTTTAGATTTGTGGAACGATCCGAACGCCAGGGGAGAAATCCTCGTTTATAACAATAAACTGACTGACGTAACCCCATTGGCCGCCCTGTCTAATCTCACTTATCTTGACTTGCGAACAACCGGCATCGCCAATCTCAACGGCCTACAGAATCTAACCAATCTTACCGATTTATTGCTTGGCAATATCAGCCATATGAGGCCGTCGCCCTTGGCGTTCAGCGACATCAGCCCGCTCGCAGCGCTCACCAATTTAAAGAGTCTCGACCTGAGCGTCACCACGGAAGACACATACATACTTGATACGCCTAGCAGAATCAGCGATCTGTCGCCGCTGAGCAACATGCCGCGGCTACGCACACTCAAGCTCGTCGGACTCGAACTCACCGACGCAAGCTTCGACCAACTTGCCAGCTATCCAAACCTCGCTAACCTCACGGCCATCACGCTCGGCGGCTACAAAACCGGGAACATACCCAGCAATCTCAACCCCATACGCAAGCTCACCAAGCTGCAAGACATCACCCTCCTCAACTGGAGTATGACTGACTTGAGCCCCATAACCTCAATCACAGGACTCACCCAACTGTCCATCACCAACCTAGGAACAACCCGGGCCAACACATTTGAGCAATTAACCCCACTGTCTGGACTCACCAGCCTAACGAGCCTGAGCATCATCAACGAATACGACAAAGACGAGTCAACCAGCGCGGATATTCAAAGCCCCATTACCGACATAAGACCGCTGCGCAATCTCACAAATCTTCAAAGCCTAACCTTGGACGGGCATAAGATTAGCGACATCAGCCCCTTAAGCGGGCTAACTAGCCTAGGCTTTTTGAACCTAGGCCACAACGGCCCAGGAAATCGTATAAGCGACATCACACCCTTGAGCAACCTCAACAATCTGATGGAATTGTACTTATGTAACAATCAGATTAGCGACATACACGCACTTAGCTCTATACCACGAATGAGGATGCTCGACCTAAGCAATAACCTGCCGAACCGAATGCACTCGCGGCCAGAGTTCAACCCCAATCTTCCCCATAATCAGATTGTCGACATCAGCCCTCTAGCCAGCAATCCTTCTTTAACTCAGCTATGGGCTTCAGACAACCACATTCAAGATGTCACCCCACTGGGCAGCATGAATCAAATAGGACTCGTATGGCTCGAGAATAATCAGATTAGCGACTTAAGCCCCATACAGCATTCGAGCTCCATCTATGGGCTCTTTCTAGCTGGCAACCGTCTTACCGACAGCCAGGTCGGCATAATAGCCCAGATGCCCTTTGCCAGCCACCAGGGCGGCATCAACCAGGTGAGCCTCGGCGACGACATCACCGACATAAGTCCTCTCATCGGCACCTACATCATGTCGCTCACCCTCCAGGGCAGTCATCTCGATGCCGACAAACTCACCAGCACCATAAGCAGTCTGTCTACCTTGAGCGGATTGTACACCCTAAGACTGCGAAACAATGGCTTTACCAACGAGCAATTCCGCCAGATCATGGGCCAAACCAACTTCGGTCCTATGAGCTACTTCGCCGTCACCGGCAGCCATGTCACCGACATCACGCCGGTCATGGATAACGCAGCCAGCCTCAACCGCATGAATCAGATGGATCTATCCGGCAACGAGATCCAAGACATCACCCCCCTCACCAAGAACCTAGGAGCTTTAACGAGCATCACCAATCTCGACATCAGCAATCAGAACGTCCGCCTGCCAGCCAAGCCCGACTTCGATCCGAACAATCCCATGCGCCTAGGGCCAGCCACCATCGACTCGACAGCCACGCCAAAACGCTACGCGCCCATCGACCCCACCAAACCAAGCACGCCGGCAGGCAGCAGCTACGACGCCAACACCGCTACCGTCACATGGCCGGCCACCCTACCCGGCGACTATGCATACAGCTTTAATTACGAGGACAGGCTACCTCACGGCGATTTCAAATTCTCCGGTACCATCGCTCAGGAGGTGCCCGGCATCACCGTCAGCTTCGACCCCGACGGCGGCAGCCCCAGGCCAGCTGACCAGTACCTCCACATTGGAGAAAAAATCGGCATGCCCAGCGGCCCCCACAAACCAGGATTCGTTCTCGGCGGCTGGACCGACAGCGGGACCGGCAGCATGTGGGACTTCGCCAACGATACCGTCAGCGCAAACATCACGCTCAAAGCCTACTGGACCACGCCCATGAACCTGCCCAGCGCAGGCAGCATACCCCTCGCACGGCTCAGCGGCCTCACCATACTCCTCAGCTCCGGAGGAGCCCTCGCCCTCTACACCCACATACCCCGCCGCTCACGAGGCAAACACTTATCCAGCAAACAATAAAATACCCACATAAACAGATTCTTGTATGAAAGAAAATCTCCCCTAATCCTAGAGTTTTCTTTTCATACAAGAAAAACTCTGTAAAAGCGAGTATAATTTCTTGTATGGAAGAAACTGACAAGCAGCTGGTTGATCGCCCTCTCTATGTGGACCGTATCATGGAGTTCGCCGATACGGACTTGATTAAGGTGCTAACCGGGTTACGCCGTAGTGGCAAGTCGGACCTGCTCAAACTCGTACGCCGCCGCCTGATTGCGCAAGGTCGGAGCCGCGAGCAGTTCATCTCCCTCAATTTTGAAGACTACGCCCTAAGCCCCTTACGCGATGCCAGCAAGCTCTACGCGCACTTGGAAGAGCGCATCGCCAAGATTTCCGGCAAGCCTTACATTTTCCTCGACGAAATCCAAGAAGTGCCCGGCTTTGAAAAGCTCGTAAACTCCCTGCGCGTCGCCCACCAAGCCGACGTCTACATCACCGGCTCCAACTCCTCCCTACTCTCCGGCGAGCTCGCCACCTACCTAGCTGGGCGCTATGTACAATTCACCGTTTACCCCTTCGGATTCGCAGAATTCCGCGCAGCCCGCCAATCCCTAGGCGCCGATGACTCCTTCAAGGCCTTCTTGCAGATGGGCGGCATGCCATTCGCTGCCAGCGGCAATCTGAGCGAGGAAAGCCAGCGCACCTACCTTACTGACATCTACCATTCAGTCGTTTTGAAAGACATCGTGCAGCGCTACCGTATCCGCGATATCGCCTTGCTGGAGCGCATTGTCCGCTTCGCACTCAGCAACGTGGGCAATGTCATTTCGGCCAACTCCGTCGCCTCATATTTGAAGTCCGAGCGCATCGAGCTCAGCAGCCAGACCGTGCTCAACTACTTGAGCTACTGCCAGCAGTCCTTCCTCTTGGAGCGCCTGGACCGGGTTGACATCATCGGCAAAAAGCAGCTCAAAACCCTGCAAAAATACTACGTGGCCGACCTCGGACTGCGGCAGGCAATCCTCGGCGACGGGCAGACGCAGATTCAAGGGCTGCTGGAGAACGTGGTCGCACTCGAAGGCCTACGCCGCGGCTACCAAGTGAGCGTAGGCACCGCCGGCAGCCAAGAAGTCGACTTCATCTTCCGCAAAGGCGAGCGCAAACACTACATCCAAGTCGCCTACCTACTAGACTCCCCCGAAACCGCCGACCGCGAATTCGGCGCCTTCGCCCCAATCCGCGACTCCTACCCCAAAACCGTCCTAACCCTAGACCCCATCCCCCAACCCCGCAACGGCATCTCCCACCGCCACATCGAAGAGTTCCTCCTCGGTAATGATTGGTGAACAAACCGCAGGTAACTCCATTTCTATATCTTGCCTATAACTAGATGTGTTGATGTTATTTACTGGCTTATCCCCAGCCATTTAGGCATACTTTCATAACAGAACCAGTCGCTCTTTAGCGCTGCTTTCAGAGCCCATTTTTGATAGTAATTTTTATTGCCGTAATCATCACAATACTTATATTTCCTTTTTAAAATCTTTCTTGCAGGATTTTTTTTGTCACGGTATTTATCCCAGAGTTCGCAGAATGAAGTACTCCAAGAATTGCAATCATCAACCCACAGTTCAGAATATTGCTCGGAAATTTTCAGGGTTGAGAAGCTATGTCGTAATCTCTCAAATTTTTCTTTACTCCAACCACTTGGCTTAACCGCTGTGACCGAAAAGATAAAAGCGGGCAGTTTGCCTTTTTCCGTTGGAGTCTCTGCTATAGAAACTGTGAGCCAACGCTCATCATCAAAATCCTCGATATAGGGGTTAAAAAGGACAGTCTCAGCCTGCTGGGCAGTAAATGCTGTAGCTCGTTTTACACCATTACAGCGTTGGCAACATGGGATTAAATTCAAAGGAGTCACCGACAAGTATTGGTAATCAGCTTTGGGAAGGTAATGATCAAGCTGATTCGCATGATTAACGCCACAATACGGACATCGCATATTCCCTTTAATCTGCTCAAATTCTCCAAGCCTGGATCGTTGACGTTGATATAATGCCTTCGCTACGTCATTGTCGTCTTTCGAACTACCAGAAAAAGAGGCTTTGTTTATTTGACATATTGACGATGCTCCATTGCGGACAACATTCTCGTATGTAGCAGAGGCTGAAAGCATGGGTGCTATCAACCGTTCAGCAGATTTTTTATTACTCTTGCTGCTCCTATCTACGCATTTTCTAATGAGATTTTCTGCCGAAAGAGTCGGCTCATCAATCCTCTTCATCAGACAAGTCCGTTTCTTCTTGCTCCATCAAGGTCAGATACGATAAGGCTTCACTCCCCAATTGCCCGGAAAAATCATCCTTGACTTCAGAGTATCCACGCCCCTTATCTGTCTCCTTTTTGAGAAGACTATAAAAACCAGTCTTCGTAGGATCGTATCTGAAAATCTCTCGAGTTAGTACAGCAAGATTTTCCCCGAAAGTCTCTAAATCTGGTTCCCTTACAGAAGTATGGCCTTCTTGTCGTTCAATTATTTTTACAGATGACGCTGGAATCTCTTGAACCACTATCGGAGAATGCGTGGCAATAATTACCGCACCGTTCATTTCGGTCGCCAAATCAGATAAGGCACGGATCCATGCACTAAGCAAAGGAGGATGCAAGAATGACTCCGGCTCATCAAGAAGAAGCAGCGAACCTTCTCTCATATACCGCGCAGCAACAGTCATAGTCAGCAGTATCGCCTTTTCACCTGTACTAAGAATTTCAAATCGATTTTTTAATCTCTCAGTTATGTCGTTTATGTCCAGCTCATGGCTTCCATTATTATCTGTTTCATCTTCCGGATTATATAATTCCATACCAAACAGATTCCCCCAAAACGGTTCCGATATCGTTTCAAGCATATGTTTTAGACGATCCCTCGAGGAAATAACAACTTGGTCTATTTGGTCGGAGAAATCCTTCAAGTTATTGATTTGCGCAAGAGTGAACTGTGTTATTAAATCCTCTCCCCTCTCTTTATTAAGGCGAACAATCATATCCTTCTCCACGAACTCACCATCGAGACTGCTTGAAGAAACGAGCACTAGATTAGGGAATTCATTATCTTCATCATCACCTGTAAAAGTGAGATCCGCATGTGACTCCCCTACCTGCCACTTGTAATACTGCTCAATTATAGTTTTTAAAATACGAGTTTTACCTACTCCATTCTCTCCGATTAAAGCTTGAACGTTTGTTGGTGGTTTTGAATCATGTTTCAAACTAAACGAAACTGATTTCGTGGAACAACCGTTATCTAAATCTTTACCTTTTCGATTAAATGTTACTGAAAACTCGTAATTAACTTTTTCTTCTTTCCCTATCGCTATCCTGTGATATTGACGTTTAACCGTCGCTAGTGGAATAGTGCGCAATAGTGATGTATGCAAAACATCTTCATCTTGGAAACGGTCAATTAGGGGTTTTTCATATGCAATGTCCCTCAGCGCAGTCATCACTTCCTTTGCAATCCCTGCTCCATGCGCATTTAAATTCTTGTAATACTCGATATCTTGCCCCAAAGAGAAGTAGGAGTCATCCAACACTTCAAATTGGTCAGGGAGCCTAGTTACCATGCCTTTACCAAGCCCCATATTAGACATACCCGATCTTCCAATTTTTACATTTGAAATTGCTATAGAACGTTTATGCTCGACAAGATACAGACAAAACATCGTTACATAGTTGTAGTCATTCCATCCGTCCTTCTCAAGCAGACAATAAGGTTCCTCTACTCCAGGTTCAGGACCCGTTTGCTTTCTCTCGCGCACAAAAAATCGCATAACTCAAACACTTCCATTCAACCGTATTCCCGGTTCTCCTTTATCAATATTTTCTAAGACCCCTCAAATAAGAGTATTTAGTATTTTATTTCACCTATTCCCCCTCCACCAACTGGCCTAGGTCGGAGAGGGTTAGGACTTGGCCGTGGCGGGTGGGGAAGGATTCGGGGCCGCCGTAGACTAGGACGCGCTGCTCGGGGGGGATGCCCATGAGGTCGCCCAGGGAGTTGATGGTGGCGAAAGCGTGGGGATTGTAGGTGGCAGAGGCTTTGACTTCTACTAGGTAGCGAATTTGGCCGCCGTGCTCGATAACGAGGTCGACTTCCTTGCGGTTGGAGTCGCGCCAATAGTAGAGCTGGGGCCGTTTGCCCTGATTGTAGTAGTGCTTGAGCAGCTCGGAAACCACCAGATTCTCGAACAAGTGGCCGCGCAGAGGCTGGTTGAGCAGTAGGTCTTCGCTGGAAGTCAGGCCAAGCAAATGGCAGGCTAGGCCCGTGTCGTAAAAGTAGAGCTTGGGCGTTTTGACTAGGCGCTTGCCAAAGTTGCGATAGTAGGGCCGCAAGCGGAAGGCAACGAACGACGCTTCGAGCAGGGAGAGCCAATCCGACGCCGTGGCAGGGCTGATTCGAGCTTCGACCGCCAGCGTTGAACCAGCGAAAAGCTCACCAATTCGGGTGGCACACAGACTCAGGTAACGCTCAAAATCAGCGATTTTTCTTACTCCCAGCTCGTCTCGAATATCGCGCTCCAAGTATGTCTGAATGTACGCCTGGAAGAAGTCGCTAGACGGCACGCCGCTGGCATATAAACGCGGGTAGCCACCCTTGAACATGTAGTCGTCGACTGAGACAGGCACTTGGCCAGACCGGCTCGCTTCGGCGTAGGAGAAGGGCAGCAGGTGCGCAATCCCCACTCGCCCAGCTAAGGACTGCGAAATCGTCTTGAGCAACAGAAAATTCTGCGAGCCCGTCAGCACGAACTGACCTGGCTCGTTAGTTTCATCTACGATTTCTTGCAAGTAGGAGAACAAAGACGGCACGCGCTGGGCTTCATCGAAAATGACATGACTGCGGTATCGGGCAAGAAAAGCGCGCGGATCGTCGAGCGCCAACTGGCGGGCATCCGGATTTTCTAGCGACACATACTCGAAGTCGCTAAACAGCTGTCGGGTCAACGTTGTTTTACCGCTCTGTCTCGGACCAGTTAAGCTCACCACCGGAAACCACTGCATATACTGAGAGAGCACCGGCCCAATAACCCTTGAAACAAAAGCCATCTCAGCCCCTTACTTACAATTCAGCATAATCCCTATTTACAATTTAGCATAACCTCTACTTACAATTTAACATAACCTCTGCTTACAATTTGGCATAGAAACGAAATGGAAATCCAAATACTCAGCAGGCACTCCAGATGCCGCATCTTTCATGTGACCTACTACACAACAGCTGTGTTCAATTGAAACGCTGAAAACAGGGCAGCAAGTTTGGTAGACTGGCTTGTACAGGCTTTAAGCGCTGTATAGCAGGGATTCCGAATTAACGTTTAAGCGTCATGCAATGGCGTCGGCCCCTGCAGGGGTAGGCTGCCGAAAGACGGCCTACCTTTTACATTAAAGACATTGATTTGACCGTTTGCTCTCCCGCATTTTTACAGCACAGACGAACGAGTCCATAGGATTCAGGCACAGGGGTGCAATTCGGTGGTTGTAGGGTTGGGTTTTAGCGGGGTAGCCTGGTGTGAGGTTTAATGTTTGTTGTGGTGCCTTCGGTTGGGGAATCTTTTGGGCACGATAGTTTGTAGCGATGGAACGCTTGGCTCTTGCCCGTTTCAGAAGAAGGGGTGTTGTATGCGCGGGGTTCGTGGGTTTAACGCTATGGTTCTTGCCCTAGCCTTAACTGTCCTGGGGGGGGGGGTCCGCTAGTCTAGCGAACCCAGTAACTGCCCACGCAACACCACCCGCACCCATAACCCCACCAGCACCACCAGCCTGCAACATCACAAGCGACCCCATATCACAATGCTTCAGCCCCAGCTTGGGCCAAGCTCTCGCATATCTTTATACGGGAAGCAACACCGGTGTTCCGCTGCCCGGAGCCAGCTCCATGACCCGTCTTGAACTCCGATCGCAACACGTCACGGATTTAAGCGGCATCCAACATTTGACTAGTCTTACCAATCTTGACTTCAGCAGCATCGGTGGCACAAGTATGGCTGATTACAACGCAATAACCGACATCACACCTTTGGCAGCTCTAACCCATTTAACTTCTCTGAATCTTTCTGGCACCGCAGCCCTCTACCTGACTAATCTGAACGGTCTGCAAAACCTGACCAAACTCAAGACATTGCAACTTGGCAATAGCTCGATTTGGCGTTTACAACCTCTGGCTTTTACCGACATCAGCCCGCTCGCAGCCCTCACCGATTTGGAAACCCTCGATCTCCATAATCGTTCGGTCTATCTTTTAGATACGCCAAGCCGCATTCAGGATTTATCGCCACTTAGCAACCTTACGAAACTAACCACATTAGATCTCATAGGACTTGAGCTAGACGACACCAGCCTCAACCAAATCGTCAGTTATCCAGCCTTGCACAACATAACCACACTGCGTCTAGGCGGTTACCGAAGCGGCAGAATTCCCACCAACCTCAATTTTCTCAACCGTCTTCCGAATCTGAAAGACTTAACCTTCAATAACTGGGGAATTACCGATTTCAGCATACTGAATTCGCTATCAACATTGACCGACTTGTCCATAATTAACTGGGGAACGGTGCGAGCAAACAATTTCAATTCCCTCGATTTCATCTCCAACCTCACCAACTTGAACAGTCTCCTCATCAGCAATGATAGAGATGCGGATCAGCCAGCGAACTTAGACATAAACGGCAACCTCAGCGATATTTCAGCACTGAGCAGCATGCATAACTTACGGAATCTGACCATTACCGGGCAGAAGGTAAGCGACATAACGGCCCTCACCAACCTCACCAGCCTCACCGAGATCAACTTCGGAACGGGAATAATGAGCACTGTCGGCAATCTGGTAAGCGATCTCACACCGCTCGCAGGACTCACAAACCTAACAACATTACAATTAGACAACAACAATATAAGCGACCTAAGTCCACTGGCAGGACTCACAAACCTACAAGCCCTTTACGTCGGGAATACTCAGCCGGGCCACACCCCTTCTCTGCCAGATTACAATCCTGGACTAGCTCACAATCACGTTAGCGACGTAACCCCGTTAGCAGGACTCATACAGCTCGGACAGCTCTGGCTTCCTGACAATCAAATCACCGACATCACCCCTTTATCCGGACTCAATAATATCTACAACCTTTTCTTGCAAAACAATCAAATCCGAGACCTTACACCGATTGGGAATACACCTGCGGCTCAATTCTGGGTATATGGTAATCCCCTAGACAATGCCCAGATGGGTATTGTCTCTCAAATGCCGAACCTTCACTTTTTAGGAGTGGGAGACGATAGCCTCACCGATATCACCCCGCTCACCAGCATGAATCTCACTCAGCTTACTCTTCAAGGCAGCAATCTCGACATCAGCAGACTATCCAGCAACATCAGCCAATTCCGGACCCTCAGAGATCTAGCCTTGCAAAAGAACAAATTCTCCGATCAACAGTTCTCGCAAATAATCAGCCAAGCAAATCTCAACTATATTACTACTCTGTCGGTCACCGGCAGCCACATAACCGACATCACACCCATAACCGACAATGCCGCCAAGTTCAGCAACATGTCATACCTAACTATGAGCGATAACGAAATAGCAGACATCACGCCACTCACCATTCACATGTCTGATCTGCCAGGAACCATTACCATCGACATCAGTAAGCAACGCATCCGATTGCCAGACAAACCCGACTTCGATCTCAACACTCCCATGAGCTTAGGGCCTGCCACCATCGACTCAGCAAGCACGCCCAAACGCTACGCACCAGCGGACTCAAATGATTTATCAACACCGCTAGGCGGAGGATACAGCCCTGCCACTGGCACTATGACATGGCCTGCAACCCTGCCCGGCACTCACAACTTCAACTTCTACTACGCGGAAGCACTTAGTCTAGGAGGAAACCTCACTTTCTCCGGCACCATAACCCAAGGCGTGCCCGGCATCACTGTCAGTTTCGACCCCGACGGAGGCAGCCCACAACCAGCAGTCCAATACCACCATGTAGGCGAAAAAGTTGACCTGCCCATTAGCCCAAGTAAAAACGGAGTCCTCCTCGGCGGATGGACCAATAGTGAAACCGGCAGCATGTGGAACTTCGGCAGCGACACCGTCAGCAAAGACATCACCCTCAAAGCCTACTGGACCACACCAATGACCCTCCCCACCGCAGGAGCAATACCCCTCACCCGGCTCAGCGGACTCACCATACTCCTCACCTCCGGCGGCGCCCTCGCCCTCTACATACTCATGCCAAAGCGCTCACGCGGCAAACACTTGTCACGTAGGCGATAGGCAAAACTCATACTCATTACACCGTTTTTTGCGGGTAGCGAGCAGTACTTGTCTAACTTGATATTCTATTTTGACTATTTAGTCAAATATTGTGCTAGAGTGCTGAGTATGGGAAGACATAGAAGCTTTGATGAAGGGGCGGTGCTCAAGCAGGCGCGGGCGGTGTTTTGGGCGCATGGGTATGAGGGCAGCTCCGTGGACGACTTGGTGGAGGCCACCGGGCTCTTGCGCGGGAGCTTGTACTCCACCTTTGGCAGCAAGCGCGGCATATTCCTGGCGGTTTTGCGGACAAGCTTACTGCCGGGCGAGACCAGCAGCGAATCGCTGGGCATGGCCCTGGTGGCAATGATGGAGCTCTCAGCGAGCGACCACGAAGTCCATGCCCTGCTCACGGATTACCTTGTCTCACTGCCTGAATCCGAGCAACCCGCAGCCGTGGCCAGACTATTAGGTCAACAATTGCTTGAGCGAGCTGACCTGCAAGCAGTTGGCGCCGCGAAACTGAATACGGAGCGGAACGATGTGTCAGAGACTCCAGCAGTAACGGCAAAGCGCTACGGTGAGCACGCACACGTCAGCAAAACAGCGAATCAGCAGACAATACAGCCGCTCGAAAGCAGCACCAAACTCTAGACATCACCAAATAAGTAATCACAAATCACAAGGAGATTGCCATGAGTTACAGCAACGACGTGGAATTGAGCGAGACGACCCTCGTGGTGGAGCCGCGGGGCATCAACAAAGTGCTCGCCCTCAAGGGTCGGCTCGAAATACCGCTGGAGCATATCCTCGGTGCCACGGAAGATCCGGGCATTCTCGACCAGCCCAAGGGCCTACGCGACCCAGGCACGGCGGTGGGCGGCAAGTGGGCCGGCACCTTCGTGCAAGACGACGAAAAATCTTTCTGGAACGTGACCCGCCCCGAGCGCCCGGTCGTCATCCAACTGGTCGGCGAGCGCTACGCCCGCTTGATCTTAGGTGTAGAGCACCCCCGCGAACTGGTGGACCATATCAACGCCCTTCTCGTCAGCAACCAGCAGTAGCAACAGGAGCCAGCAGGAGTGACCGACAACCGCTACAGCAGTCCGGTCACAATGCCTGCTATTCTGCCGATCCTCAACCTCTACTTGCAATTCAACATAAGGTCTACTGATAATTCAACATAGGCCCTACTTACAATTTGGCATACAGGCACGTCGCCAACCGCTCCGCCCCACTGCACCCGGTATGTGTACCTATCCTGCGCCTTCGTCATCTCTCGCCCCTCAATCTGTCAATGGCCGCTAGAACCCGCCGAACCTGGTAAGCGTTCGTGTCCCCATATTCATTCCGAAATCTCAGCGGCGGAGCACTTTCCTTATAAACGCAATACGCTGCCCAGGAGCTCTTCCACATATTTACACTCATGCGCTGTGCAGCACGTCCTTCATCGCTTGCGCACCGCCAGCGTAATGCACCGGCGATGCCTCGGCCTCCTGCATATCGCGGTCAAGACCCGAGACTCTGGCCTGCAATTCTTCCTCGACTATGTTGTCAAAAAAGGCTCGCGTCTGCTCGGGAGCGAGCGAAACGAGGCCATCATCGGGGCTGTCCTCGTCATTCAAATTATGCATACGTACTTACTCCAGCTCAGTCTTCGTCAGCCCCCCACGCCGAAGGCTCACCTCACCATGTTCCAAATCAGGAGAATCCACCGGAACCGTAGAATCCGCCCTCGCAACGGCAGCGACCATAAGAGCCCCTTCCCACGAATTTCCCATCATTTTACCCGACTTCTCTCCGAGCTGCTACGCACAGAGCACACTTCTTGATCCTCGTTCTTCACGACGAGAGTTCGCTTCTTTTCTCAACAGATAAGCAAAAATAAAAATCGATGCTGAAATTCATAAAATCCTGGTTGAAATCGCGTAATTCATAGTGTTTACGCGCACATTCCCAGTTTTGCGGGCGTAGCAAAAAATCCCAAATCTAAGCGGAGCATCAATTTGGACGCATAGAGATGTTGAAAGGAGTTTAAAATGAACCTCACTCTAGACAACATCCTGCAGGATATAATCTGCTTAGCTCTCATCTTCACAGGTGCGCTGATAGACAAGATCTGTGAACATATCATTGAAAGACTGCTGACATGGTTGGAGCAAGCATGGGAAACCCGACTCACAAAAATCAGACAGCATTTTTTTCATGCCAAGCATGCAAAAAAGAGGATCTCATTATCTGCTGCGTCTACAGAAAAACCTATTCATACCGATAATGACAATCTGGCAGCAAACACAGCTCAAATGCCATACGATCGGCATACAATTGATGGCATGGCTACTACTACTATTCGCATGAATGACGAGCTCAAGGCGCGGGCGAGCGCGGTTCTGGAGTCGATGGGGTTGAACTTTAACACGTTTGTCAACATGGCCAGCGTGCAGTTAGTCAACCAAAAGCGCATCCCTTTTGACATCATCGAACCTGGCAGCACCGCCCCCGCCGTGGGTCACACTGCCGCCAATAGCATCCGCTTCGAGTGCACCAGCGACGACGGCTACCCCATAGTTGCTATCCCTAGCGGCCTAGTTTTCGAACCCCGCCGCAGCAAGGACGGCACAGCAGTACTGCCCAAAGAATGGAAGGACGATGCTGAGCAGTGAATATGCGCTGTTTACATTGGTGTGATTGGTAGCAGGCGCGGGCTTTGCTGGGGCGATGCTAGACTAGTGAACAAAAGTAGGGCTTCTAGAGCCCTGTGCGCGCCGGGTTGGGGAATCTGAGGCGCGAGCATAATACGGTTACGAAGATGAGGAATCGGCGCGGATACGCGGGGTTCCGGGTGAATAAGGGGTAACAGATGCGTCGGGTACGCAACATCAGCGCCATGGTCTTAGCGCTAACCTTAACTGTCCTGGGGGGGGGGGTCCGCTAGTTTAGCGCGGCCCACACTAGCCCACGCTGACCAATCAGCACCCATAACACCACCCGCACCACCAGCCTGCAACGTAGCAACCGACCCCATCAGCCAATGTTTCAGCCCAAGCCTGGGTCAAGCCCTCGCCAACCAATACACATCAGGCAACATCAACACCCCACTGCCCAACACCGCACTCATCACCAGCTCCCTGGATTTTAGTGATTGCGGAATCACCGACCTGAGCGGCATCCAATATTTCAGCAATCTTCAAACGCTCTCTTTAACCAATTCCAACTCGTTCTCAGGAGTTGCGCCCAACCTGCTCCGAGACCTTACGCCGCTAAGCGCACTCACCAACCTCACAGGACTCACGGCATGGAACTGCGGCATCCGCAGCCTCAATGGCTTACAAAACCTCACCAAGCTTAAAGCACTCGACCTGCAAACCAATTACATAAAAAATGCACGCGGCTCTCTTACCTATGAGAATTTCAATGACTACACCGACCTCAGCCCCCTCTCGGCGCTCACCCGACTTGAAAAGCTCGATCTTTCCCGCGAAATCGTCATACACGACGGCGACAGCAGGCCTGGCAACCTCTCCAATATTCAGCCCCTGTCCAGCCTTCATTCACTCGTCGAACTCTTCCTCGGCGGCAATCAAATCAGCGACGTGCGCCCGCTCAGCTCCCTAAGCAATCTGAAAACGCTGCACCTCGGCAGCCTATGGCTAACCACCAGCGGCAATATGGTAAGCGATCTCAGCCCCTTAAGCGCTCTGCCGAATCTCATAAGTCTAAACGTGTCAAACAATCAAATCACGGATCTCAGTCCGTTGTCCTCGATCACGAGCTTATCCATCTTGTTCGCAGGCAACTTATCCGGCAACTACATAAGCGGATCTACTACGAATAAGCCAGGCAATCGCATCACCAGCCTGGCGCCACTTGCCAGCCTCACCAACCTCACCAGACTCTGGTTCAGCAACACGGGCGTCGGGTACGACAAGGCCCAGCCCGGCTATGATCCCAACAAGCCAGGCAACCGCATCACCGATCTCAGCCCACTGACCACGCTCGCCAACCTCAGAGAGATCAGCGTTGACGGACAGCAGACCCTCACCGACCTCAGTCCCCTCGCCGCACTCACCAACCTCACAGCCATAGCGGCGGGGTCGAACAACGTCACCAGCATCACATCCCTGGAACACCTCACCAACCTCACAACACTCTTACTGGACAGCAACCATCTGGGAGACGACGTCTTCGCCACCATCCAGAACATGCCCAATATCACAAGTTTAGGTCTGGGTGATCAGATTACCGACATCAGCCCCATCACCAACCTCAATCTCCAATTTCTAACGCTCTCCGGCAATCACGGCATCACCGACTGGAGCCTGCTCGCCCGCAACATCGGACAATTCCCAAGACTCGAAGGGCTCACTCTCGCAGACGACAGCATCGACACCGCAGCATTCAACACCATCGTCCAGGAAGGCAACTTCAGCAAACTTCATTTCCTCAGCATGCCGAGCAATCAGATCAGCGATGTCACGGCGGTGCGCCAGAACACAGCCAAATTCAGCAACCTCTGGGCATTCAACGTCAGCAACCAGAACTTTAGCCTGCCAGACAAGCCCGACTATGACGAGCACACGCCCATGAGCCTGGGAGCGGCCACCATCAACAGCGCCGTCAGCCCGGCCCAATACGCCCAGCCCAACCCAGACATGCCATCCCGGCCCGCCAAAGGCCAGAGCTTCGATGCCAACACCGGCATCATGACATGGGACAAGACCATGCCAGGCGACCACCAGTTCAACTTCTACCACTCCAGCCCGATGGGCTTCGGCAACTTCGTCTACTCCGGCAACTTCTCCCAACGAGTGCCCGGACATCTGGTCAGCTTCGACCCCAACGGCGGCAGCCCCGCCCCCGAAGACCAGGCCCACCACACCGGAAATCTCGTCACACCACCAAGCCGACCTACGAACGGCAACCAGATCATCGAAGGCTGGTACGACACCGCCACCGCCACCAAATGGAACTTCGCCACCGACACCGTAACGGCCGACATCACCCTCCAAGCCCACTGGATACCAGCAATGAACCTCCCCAGCGCAGGAGCCACGCCACTGGCACGACTCAGCGGCGGCGCCCTACTAGCCAGCAGCGCAGGAGCACTAGTCATCTCACTGCTCTTGCCGCAACGCCGACGCCCAGCACCTGCCCGAAAGAACTACAACCAACGAAAGAGCAAACGCTGACAGAAAGAGATACTGCCTGCCCTAGGACGGAGGGCTTATACCCACTGTACAGACTCCATCACGCCTGCTATGGAGCGGCAGACGTCCTCGAACGATATGTCTTGAGCAAACTCGTTGCTCTTACGATAAGCCTGCCAACGTTTGTGCGCTGCTTCGTCGGGGGGGGGGCATGCTGGCAGACATTGGCAAAAGATTTCATAGGAGTGCCTCTAGGTAGGGCCTTATTTTGGTCTCAACTTTGAGCTCTTTAGCATAGCGCACGAGCTTGGGAATGTTCTTGTCTCGCCGCCGCACGTAAGCGCGCAGAGCACTTGCAGTCACATCGACTGCGGCTGGGCGAGGCGGGCGCAGTATGTCGCACAAGGTTCGCTCCAGGTCGTACGCCTTGACTTCGTGGCCAGCCGGGGTTGCAAGGGTTGTAACGCCCAAACTATAGAGCGTTCGGATTTGATGATAAGCCACCACGCCCAGCTCCCCCGCTGACTGCGCGTGCACACCAGCAGGAAAATTCATCTCCAGACTTGCGGGTGTCAGGTCGGTCATATCATGCAAATACAAGGCCGTCTGCCTGCAAAATACGCCACCCGAAAGCCGCAACTGCACCAGCGCAAAATCATCGTCCAACTCGTTGGGATCACCGTAAATACCAGGCCCCAGGCGCTCAACCAGACCCGCTCGCACCATCCGACTTAAGCTCGTATAGGAAGCAGCACCGCTCGCCACCGCTACCTTAGCCGGAATCAAACCCTCATATTCGCGCAAGAGTGCTGCTGCCTGCTCACTTAGACTCATAGCAACCCCCTCGCTTGTTTGATATGAACTATTTCTATAACTTAAATATAGCTCATTTCAAACAAGAACATGGGTGCAAGCAGTCTAAACGAAGTCTGCGAAGCATTGGTGCTACACTAGCTCACATACTAGGGCATAGTATGTGCCTTACGCGCCGGGTTGGGGAATCTTGAGCGCAAGCATAATACGATTACGAAGACGAGGAATCAGCGCGAATACGCTAGGTTCCGGACGAATAAGGGGTAACAGATGCGTCGGGTACGCAACATCAGCGCCATGGTTCTCGCCCTAGCTTTAACTGTCCTGGGGGGGGGGGTCCGCTAGTTTAGCGAACCCGGCACCAGCCCAAGCCAATTCCAGCCAAACCAGCTCACCCCAAGAAAAATCGGATAAGTCTCACATGGCAGGGCAGAAAAATGCCAAGCAGACGATTACCACGCGCGACAGACCCTGCAATCGAGACAGAGACACGATAGCCCAGTGCTTCCCCGATCCTCAACTCGCCAGCTGCATCGCCAGGTCACAGAACACAACCGTTAACGGCTATCTCACTTCGACCAATCCTGGACCAGACCTGTACTGCAGCGGGGTGAGCTCCTTGAAGGGATTGGAAGCATTTTCTCGCATCTCACGCATTGATCTCTCCAATGGAACGATTACCAGTCTGGAGCCGCTCCGCCACGTCTCGATAACTTTCATCACATTCGATAACAATCTCGTCTCAGACATATCACCCTTGGTATCTATTTTAGACGACTCAACAAAAATGGGACTCAATAAAATATCCGGGGTTAACAATTGCATATACGACATGAGCCCTTTCTATGATCATCGCCCATACGACGGGACGCGTCCATGGGAAATGAACTTCCGCAATCAAAAGGTTGTGCTCCCTGACATCGTACTGCCCACAGGTAGGTATACCCTCCCCCGCGCTAAGTACGCCACCTGGAAAACAGCACAGGGTCCGGGCACCCCTCATAAGAAATACTCGTCGTCGTTTTCTTCGCCGCGCCCCAGCAGTCCGAATACAACAACCGATGATGTTCTAGTGTGGAACAATGCTAGAGCAGGCACCTACTCCTACACCTTTGAAAACCACTACGTAATATCCCACGATTATGACATCCACAGCACCCCACACTGGTGCCACTTCACCGGCACCGTCTCCCAAACGCTCTACACTACCTACGAAGTCAAGCTTGACCCCAACGGCGGAAACCCTGGCACACAGACTATGAATGTACGTTCCAACACTGCCATTGGTAGCATCCCCGTCCTGCCTACTCGCGACCATTATGAGGTGACTGGATGGTCGCTAGACAAATACGGACGCTCACCCTGGAATTTGGCCACTAATATCGTCACCCAACCCATCACCCTATACGCCCAATGGAAGGTACGCACCTATACAGTCACCTTCGACCCCAACGGCGGAAGCCCGACCAGCACCCAGCCAGTTGTTTATAACAACACCATCAGCTCAGTAACGCAGCCTCCCAACCGCAACGGAAATTGGAGGCTGACCGGCTGGGCCAAGGATCGAACAGGCAATCAGCCATGGAACTTAGCATCAAACCGAGTGACAGACGATCTCACTCTTTACGCCCAGTGGATTAAACAATACCACGTCAAGTTCGACGTAAACGGCGGGTCGGCCTTGGCACCCGACATAGCTGAGAGCAACGTCGACACCGGATCAGCACTTGTCGCACCAACAACCGTAAAACAGGGATGGCTCGTGGTCGGCTGGTCGCAACAGGCAGACGGCACTGGCCCCATGTGGAACTTCTCAACCAACCGTGTCCGCGCGGACATCACCCTGTATGCAATATGGGAGAAGATGGTGCCCATGAGTCTACCAAAGGCCGGAGTTTTGCCCATACAACGCCTGACTGCTGGCGGTCTGCTGGCGCTCAGCTCATTAGCAGCCCTGATTTACTCAGGCCACACCATAATCCGTCGGCACCGGCACAACAACCACCTGCCACAGCAGTGATTGCCAGAGGAGTTGGAAGGACGATGCCGAGCGAATACATGACTGTTTACATTGTTGTGTTTGGCGGCAGGACCGAGCTTTGCTGGGGCGATGGTAGACTAGTGGGCAGAGTCGGGCTTTTAATGCCCTGTGCACGCTGGGTTGGGGAATCTGAAGCGCGGACATAATACGCTTACGAAGACGAGGAATCAGCGTGGATGCGCTGGGTTCCGGACGAATAAGGGGTAACAGATGCGTCGGGTACGCAATATGAGCACCATGGTTCTAGCGCTAGCCTTAACTGTCTTGGGGGGGGGGGTCCGCTAGTCTAGCGAACCCGGCACTAGCCCACGCCAACCAATCCGCACCCATAACCCCACCAGCCCCACCAGCCTGCAACATAGCAACCGACCCCATCAGCCAATGCTTCAGCCCCAGCCTCGGCCAAGCCATCGCCAAGCACTACACCCTCGACAACAACATCAACACACCACTTCCCACCTATGCACTCTATTCGAAGAGCATGGATCTTAGAACCGAGGGCATTACTGACCTCAACGGCATCCAATACTTCACCGACCTCATCGACCTCAACCTCAGCAATAACCCAAATCCAACCTCTACGACCACGATGAACTCGCTCACTGACCTCACTCCATTGAGCGCTCTCACCCAACTCAAAATTTTCAACGCGCAGAATGCGAACATTCACAGTCTCAACGGACTGCAAAACCTCACTCAACTCAGCAGTCTTGGCCTCGAGAATATAGGGACTGCCAGTAGAAACACCATCACTGATCTCAGCCCACTCACAGGACTCACCCAACTCACCAGTCTCCGACTTACAGGCAACCAGATCAGCAACATCCAACCACTCGCAGGCCTCACCAACCTCACCAACCTCGAACTCGGCAATCGCAGTTCCTCTGTTGGAGGAAGTATTGGAGGAGGTAATCTTGTTACCAGTCTGGCACCCTTAAGCGGTCTTACCCGACTCACTACTCTTGACGTAAGCAATAATCGAGTCAGCGATCTTACACCCTTGCAAGGCCTCACCAACCTCACATCACTCTCCATTGCCAACTCGATGTCTCACCCCAAAACAGGTGAAGTCAACCACGTCACCGATCTCACCCCCATAGCCAATCTCACTAACCTGAGACGATTAAACCTAGCAAACTATAATTGGGGCACCTACGAATCAGCCTTCCCCAACTACGAACCCAACCTACCCGGCAACAGGGCCAGTAACTTAGCTCCACTCGCCAACCTCACCAACTTAACCCACTTATACCTCGACAACAACGGAATCAGCGACATTAGCGTTCTAGCCAACATGACAAACTTAACCGGCCAACTCTGGCTCAGCGACAACAACATTAGCAACATCACACCACTCGCCGGACTACCCCTCAAAGGAGAACTACTCCTCTTCGGCAATCCAGTCGGCTCAGACTCAGACCTAGCCATCATCGCCAGCATGACCGACCTCTGGGGACTCATGATCGGCAACAAAATCACCGACATCACACCGCTCACAGGCCTCAACAAACTCAACGAACTCTTCCTCGTCGGCTGCCACAACCTCGACATTGATAAAACAGCAGCAGCCATACCCCACTTCCCTGCACTCGCTGACTTCGGTCTCACCGATGACAACATCGACAACGCAAAACTCTCCACCATCATCACCAACACCGACCTCAACAAACTCAAAATCCTCAGTTTCACCTACAACAAAATCACCGATGTCACACCCATACTCCAAAACCCCAGCAAACTCACCCACCTCCAACGTCTCGAAGTGAGTACCCAATACATTCGATTGCCAGATAAACACGACTACAACGTACACAACCCCATGAGCCTAGGACCCGCAACCATCAACGACACGATCACACCACATCAAATTGCGACAGAAGACACTATCAAACCGTCAACACCAACCGCAGGTAAAAGTTTCAACGCCACTACTGGAATCATGACATGGGATAAAACCATGCCCGGCGACCACGAATACAACTTCAACTACCAAGCCACCATCGCCACCAGCCCAGTAACCAACTTCAACTTCACATACTCCGGCACCATCGCACAACGAGTACCAGGCATCACCGTCATCTTCGACACCGACGGAGGCACACCACAACCAGACAACCAAGCCCACCACCAAAATGAAAAAGTCACACCACCAATCCAAGTTAACAAACCCAACTGGCACCTCGACGGCTGGTACAACACCACCACGGGGACCAAATGGGACTTCGACAACGACACTGTTACCGCTGACATCACACTCAAAGCCCACTGGAAAGCCTTCGTTCCTATGACCCTACCCATAGCAGGGGCTATTCCGTTGGCTCGATTGGGCGGGATTACGATACTGAGCAGTAGCGCGGGGGCTTTGGCTTTGTTCTTGTTGTTGCCGCAGCGGCGGCGCAGGGAACATGCCCGGCAGAGTTATAGCTTTGGACGGAACACGGGTGAGGTAGCTCTTAGCGAAGCGGGGAGCTCGGTGGACTTTCCCTCGCATAGGAACATTGAATAAGAGGCATCTATAGAGGTGCAAGAGGCCCCCGAATTCGCGCGCTTATGCGAGTTCGGGGGCCTTTCTTTGGCCACGCTAGCGGCTCAGACTACTGGGAGGTTACACCTCGAAGTAGCCGGAGGGGGATAGGCGGGCGTTGGGGTTGAGGAGCATAGACTTTTCGACTTCGTGGGCGCTGTAGGCGGGGGTATCCTCGTGGAAGCGGCGGTTGTCGATGGGCTCGTAGAGGGCGGCCCGGCCCATGCGGCCTTCTTGCAGGCGGCGCTGACCGGCGGCTAGGCGGGCGTTGGCGCGAGTCCTCCACTCCTCCAGGGCCGCTGAGCCTGCGCTCTTGGCTACTGCCGCCTCGAAAGCACCAGGGTTGACGATGGCACCGATGCCGGAGACGTGGCCGAAACCGAGCGAAGTCACCAAACCGGCCTTAACCGTGCCGACGTGGAGGGGCTGCTCCAACCAGACCATGTGGTCGTCTCGGCGCAGGGCTGGGTCCACGCAGTCGAGGGCCGCGTTGGCCGGAATCACGCCAGACCGGAAGAGCTGAGTCAATCCGTTCACCTGGAAGATGCAAGCACCACCCTTGGCGTGGCCGGTCAGCGTCTTCTGGGAGATCACGTAGAGGGGGTTGCCCTCGGCGCGACCAATAGCGCGGGCCAAGCTGTTGTGGAGCTCGGATTCGTTGGGATCATTGGCATTGGTAGACGTATCATGCTTGGAAACCACCGCAATCTCGTCTGGCGCAACGCCGAGAGCGGCCAGCGAGCGCACCAAGTCCGAATCCTTGCCTCCCATGCCAGCAGCCAGCGCACCCAAGCCCGGAGCGGGGATGGAGGTGTGGGCACCGTCGGCGAAGGAGTGAATATATCCCACTACTCCCGCCACAGGCAGACCCATCTTGAGCGCAATGTCGCCGCGAGTCAAGAGAATCGTGCCGCCTCCTTGAGACTCCAGGAAGCCGCCGCGACGCCTGTCGTTGGCCCGGGAGAAGAAGCGCGGAGCAATTCCCTTGGCATACATCTCGCCGGAATTGGCCGTGGCGTTCATGTTGCCGAAGCCAATGACCGATTCCACGCCGATGTCGTCGATAGCGCCGGTGACCACGAAGTCAGCCTTGCCCAGGGCAATCTTGTCGGCGCCCTCTTCCAGCGAAACCGCTGCCGTGGCGCAGGCTGAGACCGGCTGAACCATGTTGCCATAGCCACCGATGTAAGACTGCATCACGTGAGCCGCTACCACGTTGGGCAGGGCCTCTTGGAGGATGTCGGTCGGGATTTCGCGGCCCAAGTAGCGGTCCAAGTAGAGCTTGCGCATGGAGGCCATACCGCCGAAACCGGTGCCCTGAGTGGACGCCACCTTGGAGGGATGCACGGCTTGCAAAATCTCGGCCGGCGTGAAGCCCGCAGACAGGTAAGCGTCGACGGTCGTTACGATATTCCACAGGGCAATCGGGTCTACATCGCCAACCATCGAAGCAGGAATGCCCCACTTGACAGGGTCGAAGCCCTTGGGGAATTGTCCTCCAACCGTGCGGGTCATGGTTGCCCGGCGGGGCACGCGAATCTTGGAACCGGCCTGGCGGGTAACGTTCCACTCGCCCGATTCCTCATCTTGCGCCACGCTCGTATGGTCCGGGTCGAGCTTGACATACTCCTGAGCCATGTCGGCGCTCGGAACAGAGAAGGTCACATCGTGGTCGAGGAAGACATCAACTTCCTCCTCATCGGTGCCGTCCTTGTAATCCGAGCCCATGCCCTCCTCGAAGGGGCGAATGCCGGAGCGGGCCACCACCTCGGCCTGGTAGCGCTCGGCAATATCTTCCTCGGGAACCAGATTGCCGTCGGCATCGTACCAGCCGGGCTTGGGCGAATCCTGCCACTCGATAAGCCCCATATTCCAAGCCAATTCGAGCACGGCAGCCGCGGAAAGGTCCACTTGGCCGCTGGAATCGATGCCCAGCTCGGCCTCGAAGCGGGTGCGGCCGGAGCCCCAGGGTCCCATCTCGCCAATGGAGACAATCACAATCTGGTCTTCGGGGCGGGTGGTGACACCTTCCCAGAGTGCCAAATCTACCTTGGGCTGGGCGGGCACATGCGGGGTGGGCAGGGCCTTCAGGAGGCGCTCGCTGGAGGCCGCGTTCTGGCCAGCCGCGCTCTCTGCCGCACTTTCTACCGCGCTCTGGACTGCACCTTCCACCGAAACGCCAGAAGCCTGAGCACCGGAAGCCTGGGCATTCTCGGCCTCAGCGTCCTGTGCCGCCTGTGCCTTGAGCGCGCGCAGGTCGATAGGAGCCGAGCCCAAGCCGCCGGTCAAATCAGCAGAAATCGGAGCTTTCGCCGCCTGAGAGCGGGCCTGAGCAGAGCACAAGTCCAGAAGCTGGCCAGCCATCTCCTCGGTGGAGTAGGTCCGCACGCCTTGGCTCTCAACGGCTTTGACGAGCGGATCGTTGCCACCCATGAGGCCAGTGCCGCGCACCCAGCCAATCAGCGGGTGAGCGAAGGTGACCCTGCCGGACCAGTCCGTCTCGCTCTGGGCACGGTTGACGATAGCGTCCATAGCGGCCTTAATCTCGCCGTATGCGCCGTCGCCGCCGAAGGTACCGCGGTTGGGCGAGCCGGGTAGGACTACGTGGAGCTTGTGGTCCACGTCGGTGTCTGCGCTAATCTGGCTGAAGCCTGCAATCATGCGCTCCAAGCCCCAGAGCATGAGCCGGGCCTGAGACTCGAAGAGCCTACCCGAATCAGCCATCGTGCCGTGCATGGGAGGCGCGGCGAAGGGCAGCAAAATACTGGGCTCCAGGGCCGGTTTCAAGATAGTGGTGGAGGCACCGGTGGTCTTCTTTTGCACCGAACCGACCCAGTCCACCAGCGCGTCAACATCGCGGAAGCTCGACAGATTCGCAGGCACAATCCACAACTTGGCACCGGCTACGGCATGCTGACGGTAGAGACCCTTAGCCCACTGGACGGTCTTCTGGTTGAAAGTATGGAAGACAGCCACAACGGTTGCGCCGCCTTCCAGGAGCCCTGCAACCAAGGAGCCAGCGATGGAATGAGCCGAAACGCCAGTCACCACAGCCACGTCGGAGGCAAAGCGGGAGGCGGACTGGCTGCTCGCAGCGGATTGTCCAGCCTCGGCAGCAATGCGGTCGTAGGTTTGAGCCAGTTCGGCCTTGCCCTCCGCTTGAGCCTTGCGTTCGTACCAGAGGGCTTGCGCTTGCACATCTGCCCCGGCCCCAAGGAAGTGAGCGGACTTGCTGGCATCGCTCCCCTCAAAGTAGATGCGGGCCAAGTCCTCGCGGGCGGTGGCCCAACGGTCGTCGAAGAGCACAGCCCGGCGCTCGTCGAACTCAGGCTCCACCTGCTGGGGCCAGTCCGAGCCCAACTCAGCGTCGACCGCAGCCACGACCGCAGCATCTTCATCCGAGCCAGGAACCGAGACGGGCGGCTTCAGGCCGAGCTGGTCCAAAACATAGCGGGCAGTAGAGGCCAGCAGGCCCTGCGAACCAGTGACCTTGGCCGCGAAAGCATCGAGAGCCGCCGAATCGACCACCGAACCGCCAGCAGCTCCACCTGCGCTCGGCAGCGCTACAGAAACGCCATGCGCTTGGGCCACATTTTGCACAGCCTGGTCAATCAGAGCCTTAGCTGCGGCAGCGGAGGAGACCGGCTGCGTAGGCAGCTGAGCTAGGTCGCCACCGCGAGCGGAAGCACCTTCGCGGGTGCCCAAAACTAGCTCGGCAACTACAGCTGCAACCCAACCGGGCCCGAGGAGCCAGTCATTGCTGACGCGATCTTCCACCTGCTTGAGCTTCATACCGGCAGGACCAAAGAGAGCCTTGATGCGGTCGCGGACGATGTCGGACAATACAGGACCGAAGGGCTTGTAGGTCGGGGCTACCTTGTTGACCAGAGCGCCCAAGTCGACCATCGAAGCCTCGGCAGCACCGTCGACCGAAGCCACGCCCAGCTCGGAGGAAATATCCATCAAGAGCTGATTGCGGCGGGAAGATACGCCGTTGGTGAGGGTGTCGGTGGTGTCGGTTGCGCCGATTTGGTCGGTTCGCAGCTTGGCAGAGTAGGCCAAAAGCGCAGCGATAGCGTCCGATGCTTTGAAGGGGATATCTGCTACATCAGCGCCCGAAGCAGCACCGGCTGCGGGAGCAGGAGCGGCAGCAACCGGGGCCTGAGCAGCGGCAGGAGCGGACTCTTGAGCGGTTTGGGCAGATTGAGCAGACTGGGCAGACTGCGCTGAATCGGCAGCAGACTCGGTAGCAGCAGCACTATCCGCCTGCTGACCGGCGGGAGCAGACTGCGCGGGCTCGTCATCTTCAATAGCAGCGATGGGGTCAGAATCAGTAAGATAGACCCGCGCTTCGTCGCGACCCAAGTTGTAGACGCTCACCTGCCGCTCGCGGAAGTCGGGCAGAAGCAAGGTCTTCGCAGCCATGTTGGCCAAAGTAGGCGAATGACCCAAACCAACCTCGACCAGCTGCTCAACGCCCAATCCGCCCTGCTCGCGCGAGCCAAACATGAGCGCCTGCGTTTCAATCCAGCGCACCGGAGAAGCGAACTGCCAAGACAGGAGTTCCGTCAAGAGCAAGCGCCCCAACTTCTGTTTATCAGTCGCATACGAATCCCACAGGGCCGGGTCGTCCAGCGCAGCCTTGATGCGCTCAGAGGGCACCACTTCGAGAATGGAGGCCGCAAATTCGCGGGTCATCTCGAAGGGGCGAGCTACCAGATTAGGAATATAGCGCCCTTCTAAGCGGGAGTAGTCGATGTATTCGGGCAGCAAGGCATCGAGCGTATCGCGGAATTCGGGCACGCCCTTGCGCAAGCGCGAGGAGTGGAAGGGCACGTCGATACCGGGCACATACATGAAGGCTGGCTTGCCGCCCGCTTCCTTGGCCCGGCGGTTGGAATCGCGCTTGAGGAACTCCAGGCCTGCGATAGTTCCGGCAACCGCATACTGCTGGCCCGCCAGATTATAGTTGACAATTTCAAGGAATTCGCCGCACTCGGCAGCCACAGAAGCCACATAATCCCTGACTTCAGCGTCGCCCAGCCCAAACTGGTTGGGGCGCAGAGCTCCCATCCGATAGTTGGAACGGCCCTGCTCGTCGCGCTCAATCAGCGAATGCATGGTGGAGCCGCGGTGGAAGACCAGTTCTAGAGTCGTTTCCAAAGGAATTACCCCTGCAAAAGAGCTCAGCGCGTTGTACTCGCCCAAGGAGTGACCGGCGAAGTAGGCGGGCCAGATGTCGGATCCGGACTCGCGCAGGCGGGAGGTCTGAGCGAAAGCCACCGTTGCCAAGGCCACTTGAGTGAACTGCGTTAAGTTGAGCAGGCCTTCGGGGTGGTGGTAGGTAACGCCCTTAGCCGTGAGTGTCTTGGGGTTATCGCGTACGACTGCCAGTATGGAGAAGCCCAGCTTGGCGCGGGTGAGCGCGTCGGCTCGTTCCCAAGTGTCGCGGGCGGCGGCAGACTTGGCACGCTCGTCTAAGACCATACCCTGCTGCTGAATGCCCTGGCCTGGGTACACATAGGCAGCGCGGGGGGCGCGAGCGATGGATGTTCCACGTGAAACTAATTGGCCATCAATGCGGCAGGTGACTTCCAAAACTAGGCCGCCGTGGTTGACTTTGCCCACTCGCTCAACAGAAATCTCCACCTTGTCGCCCAGCTGCACCATGCCATACATGTTGTAAGTCCAACCAGCAATCTCGTAGTGGTTGCCCTTCTCGTCGCTGGCTTGCGCTGCGTGCTGGGCAGTTGCAGAAAGCCACATGCCGTGCACCAACGGGGCCTTGAGGCCTGAGATGGCAGCACCGCGAACCGAGGTGTGAATGGGGTTGAAATCGCCGGAAGTACGGGCGAAAGCAGTCATATCGCTGGGAGCTGTGACCGTGACTTTGCGCAGCAAGCGGCGGGGAGTATCGACTCGGTCGGCCTCAATCCCACCAAAATCGGGGGCAGGAATAGGCAGTTGATCGGAGTAGGCGCGGCCGCGAATGGCGAAGCGCTCTACTTCGTTGGCCAAAACCTTGCCATTTTGCGTTTCGTGGCGCACGTGAATCGTAACCACGCGGCCCGAAGCGGACTCCTGGTAATTCTCGGCCCAAGAGCTGAGCACAATGCGTTCGCCCGTGTGCGCAAGCAGTTCGTCTTCGCTCACTTCCAACTCAATTAAGTGATCAAGGTGGACGGCGTTGAGTAGACCCTCAATAACAGGGAAGCCCTCAACATATACCGAGCCTAAAGCCGTGTAAATCGCTGGCCAAGCTGGGCCAACCAAAGCATCTGGAGCAATTGCAGAAGGCATCAAACTCGGAGGAAGAGCAGCACCAGTGACAGCCTCGTGGTCGAAGCCCAAGTTGGCAGAAAGCGTATAGGCCGCATGCGCCACACCAAAGGGATAGCTGACTTTGTCATCTATTTGTTCGATGGCTGGCATGGCCGTCAACTGGTCGCCTGTAATAGCAGTGTTGCTAATACCAGCAGTCGCAGCCAGCATAGCGTACACATCTTGGGGCAAGCGCTGGCGATCCACCACCGGGAAGGAACCTGGAGTGCTTGGATCCACCGTCAGTGGCACGACGATATGACGAACTGCATGCTTACTGGCCCCACCGTCGGAATCGTTGTCCCAGAAGGTATCCAAGTGAATATCGAGGTCAAAACGCTCCAAGCCCTGCTCTGAACCAGCCGAGCGAATCTCATAATTGCGATCCCCAAGCTCGGTGCCATAGGCAGGATTATCCATCAAATGGCCCACCCAAGAGACGTGAGGACTACGGCGGATGAACTCCTCAGCAGAGCGAGCACAGGCCAGCTGCGAATAGGCCTCAGCAGGAGCACTCCCCGACTCTTGCGCCACCCGGTTGAGAGCCACTTGTTCAAATCTGCCCAAAATAGAAGCCACCGGCTCGTCGACAGTAGTGATGCCAGCTACCGAGATGGGTCCGGGAATAGCGCGGACAGAATCGGCACTATAGCGCGAATCTTCGGACTGCCAGAGCTGGTCCTGCCCCCACCAGCGCAGGAGGTCGTTGTCGATAATCGGTACGAAAGGCATGGGCTTGGGGTATTCGCGCACCAAAACAGGGAACCAAGCCACATCAGCGGGAGTCACCTTGAGATCGCCAGCCTGCGGGTAGGCCTGACTCAAGCGCTGCAAGGCCTGCTCGGGCTCGCGCACATCCTCGCGGCCCACAAACATAGACTCAAACTCGCCCGTCTCCTTACTGCACACACGAGCTTCCACCCGGCGCAGCAAGTGCAGGAAGCGGTCAACGTAGGTATCATCGGCCCAAGGGCAGGCCAACTCAGCAAAGCGCTGGGCCCACTGGAGGTAGGTCATGGATTCCAAATCACCAAAGTAGGGCTTGGCCGTCTTGCTGAGGGCCGTAATAATCTCCGCCCGGCGGGTTTCCAACTCTTCCGGATGCTTCATCACGCGCACCAGCAGACGTCCGCAGGCAGCCGAAGCATTCTCCAACTCGTAAATATCGGCATGCAAGTGACTTAAGCCGGAGCCCACGCCGCCCACCGACTCACCTGAGGGCACCCAACGCTCGCCAATAGGAGCGAAAGGATCAGGGTCTCGCTGAGTCATATCAATACCGGGAGTGGCCACCAGAGCCTGCTTGACTTCCGGGCTGGTGTGAGCCTCCTTAGCGGTCATAGCCGCAGTACCAATCATGACGGCATCGACTGGCATATCTGGCAGACCATAGGCGCGCGACCAGGAGCCGGAAATATAGTCGGCAGCACGCTCAGGAGTACCAATTCCGCCACCCGCAACCAAGATGATGTTCTCACATTCACGCACTTGGGCATAAGTAGTTGAAAGCAGGTCGTCGAGCGATTCCCAAGAGTGGTGACCGCCCGCAGCGCCACCTTCCACCTGCATCATCACAGGCTTGGGAACTACTTTCTTGGCAATCGCCACTACCTGACGAATTTGATCAACCGTGCCCGGCTTGAAAGCCACGTAGGGGAAGCCGTCCGCGTTGAGCTGGGAGATAAGCTCCTGAGCCTCATCGAGTTCGGGAATGCCGGCGGAGACCACCACACCGTCAATGGGAGCGCCGGACTCGCGCTTTTTCGAGACGATGCGCTGGGAACCAAATTGCAGATTCCACAAGTAGCGGTCCATAAACATAGCGTTAAATTCGACTGTGCGGCCTTCTTCGAGCTCATGCTCCAACTCTTGCATGTGCTTGTCGAAAACTTCAGCGGTCACCTGACCACCGCCAGCCAGCTCGGCCCAATAACCAGCGTTAGCAGCAGCAGCCACGATTTGCGGGTCTACCGTGGTGGGCGTCATGCCAGCCAGCAGCACCGGAGGCTTGCCCGTGAGCCTGCTGAAGGCTGTGGAAATCTTCTGCCCCGCAGGCGTATTGATAAGAGCGGGCTTGAAGTTGGCCCAATTCTGGCTGCGCTCGGGCTGGCCTTCGAGAGTAGACAGGGCCGCGCGCTGAGCGTTTGTGCCAGCTTCAACCACGCCCACGCCCGTGCCTTGCGTCAGGTTACCCACCAATTTGCCCAAGGTCTCCCCCGGCCCAAAGTCCACCAACCACAGCTTGCTAGGCTCACTCTGCGCCAAGACCGCACTCACCTGACCGGCCCAATCAACCGGGCGCACCAAGACTTCATCGGCCAAAAGCCGGGCCCGCTCAGCGTCCAAACCGCAGCTGGTAGCCCAAGCCGTGGCCTCTTCAACCGCGTCTTGCATGAGCGGAGAATGGAAGGGCAGGCTGACTTCCAAATATTCGAGCACCGGAGCGAAGGGGGTGCCGCCGCGCACCTTGCTCTCGCGCAATGCGGCCTGACGCTTGGCTTCTTTGCCCGCTTCGATAGCGAAAGCAGCCAAATCTTCCGGATACCCAGAAAGCACCAAATGACGCTGAGAATTGGTAACCGCTACCGAAATCGGGCCCCGCGGCGAGTTTACGCGGCCCACCAAAATCTCCACCTGCTGAGCAGTCGCCCCGCGCACCGAAAGCATGGGAGTGGCCTGGCCTTGGGCATGAATACCGAGGCGGCGCAACTGCCGAGTACCAGCGGCACCAATAAGCATGGCAGTAGCGAGAATCTGGTCAATTTCGCGGCTGGCAGCGCCTAAAGAACCGGCAGTTTGTATGGCCCGAGCCATGTGTACAGGCAGAACTCCCTGAGAGTGGCCCAGTAGCGCCAGCGGGCGAGAATCTGCCAATCGGTATCCCATCTGGTCCATGTCAATGAGGGCACCCAGCTGGGCGAGCGCAATGCCGGGCACCGAAGCGGAAGCGTCTGCCGCAGCACCCAGTTTTGCCGGATTGGCCTGATAGGAGAAGAGGTCGAGCGGGCGGCCGTTGGTGGCCAGCAGGTCCGCAGACACGGCGCTGAGCAGACGTGAAGCCGACTGCGCATGCTCCTTCAAGAGCCCTTCCATGTTCGGATCGCGCACCAAATCAGATAGAGCCGAGGTCCAGGGCGTGGATTGACCAGCGAAGAGTAGGGCGTGGGGCTCCTGAGCGAGTCGGTCAATGAAGAGTGGGTTTGTCATGATTTCCTTTTTTCTCGAATCTAACTGTTCTGGTCTGGTTTGCTAAGCGTTTCTATGGTTTACCAGCCATCACAAGGGCTGATTTCCGTGGTGTTTGTCCACTAATCGCTTCCTGCGCTTGGAGGCGAGGGTGCGCAAAGCGTCGACGATGGACTCGCGGGTCTGGTCGGGGTCGATCATGGCGTCTATCTCGCCCATTTCCAGCGAAAGATTGGCGTTGACGGTACTGCTCTCATAATCGGCCACCAGCTGCGAGCGCAGAGCGTCTACATCTTGGCCTGCCTCCTTGGCTTTTTGCAGGTCGCGCCGGTGGATAATATTGACGGCTCCCTGAGCACCTAGCACGGCAATTTGCGAGGTGGGCCAAGCGAAATTGATGTCTGCGCCAATCGACTTTGACCCCATCACAATGTAGGAACCGCCGAAAGCCTTGCGCAAGACCACCGTCACCAGCGGCACTTGAGCGTTGGCATAGGCGTATATGACCTTGGCTCCGCGGCGAATAATGCCCGCGTGCTCCTGATCCGAACCAGGCTTGTAGCCGGGCGTATCTACCAAAGTGATTACTGGCAGGTTGAAGGCATCGCACAGGCGCACGAACCGGGCCACTTTTTCGGAAGAGTCTACGTCCAAACTGCCCGCATTTACTAGCGGCTGATTGGCTACTATGCCCACCGGATGCCCCTCCAAGCAGGCAAAACCAACCACTGCTGAAGGGGCAAACAGCTCGTGGACTTGCACAAATTCGCCGTAATCGGCAATGTTGCGCACCACGTCGAGCACGTCGTAAGGCTGGCGGTCGCTCTCGGGCACCACGCTCACCAAGCGCTTAGCAGCCTCGCGCTCAGCATGGCCGGAAGCATAGGCGTAAGTGGGCGCATCCTCGTTAGCATTGGCAGGCAAATAAGCCAGCACCGTGCGCGCGTAGTCGATAGCATCAGCCTCGTCCGCGCCCAAATAGTGGGCCACGCCCGAGGTGGAGGAGTGCACTTGGCCGCCGCCCAGCCCGTCCATGCTAATCACCTCGCCTGTTGCCGCCTTCACCACGTCGGGGCCGGTGACGAACATGTTGGAGTTTTCGCGGGTCATAATAATAAGGTCAGTCAGCGCTGGGCAGTAGACCGCTCCCCCGGCGCAAGGCCCTAGAATTAGGGAAATCTGCGGCACAAAGCCTGAGGCTTGGCAGGTTTTGCGGAAGATGTGCCCGTACTGGGTAAGCGCCGCCACGCCCTCTTGAATGCGTGCGCCGCCCGAGTCAATCAGGGCCACTATCGGCACCCTAATCTCCATAGCCAAGTCCATGAGACGGCAGATTTTTTGCCCTTCTGCCTGCCCTAGTGTGCCGCCGCGCACCGAAAAGTCTTGCGCGTAAACGGCCACTTTACGCCCGTAGACCTGCCCGAAACCGGTGATAACCGCCGAACCAGCTTTGCCGCCTGCGATGTCGCCGCCTGCGAAACGGCCGACTTCTTCGAAGGTGTCCGAGTCAAAGAGCAGGTCGAGGCGCTCTCGGGCGGTGTGCTTGCCCTTGGCGTGCTGGCGGTCGCGGGCCCGCTCTTCGGCTTCTTTAGCGAGGCTGGCTGCTCGGGCTATGGCCTGCCGCACGGGCTGCTTGTTCTCGGAAGCAGGCTCAGCTGCGCCCGGCGCTTGCGTCTTGGGAGTAGGGTTAACGGTTCTTACCGCTGCCGCACTTGCTCTCATTGCTGCCCTCCTTGCTGCTCATCATTCGCGCCGGCCTCGCCGCTTTTGCCCGCCTGCGCTTGCTTGCCCGATTCTCTCGATTCAGCCGACTTACCCGACTCTGCGCCCGCACCACGCTCCTTGTTGCCACTGTGCAAGTCGAGCTCCACCAAGGTTTGGCCAGGATCTACACCGTCGGCGACCCCTACGTTTATCTTGCGTACCCGCCCCTTGGCCGGAGCGTACACATAGTTTTCCATCTTCATCGATTCGAGCACCACCAGCAGGTCGCCCTTGTCGACTTCCTGCCCTTGAGCCACCTGAATACGGGTCACGACCGCCTGCATGGTGGCCACAATCACGCCAGAGCGGGCCGCATCCTCACCCTCGTTGCGACTGCGCCTGTCCTTCATTCCCTGCCCACGCAAGGGTTGCTGCAAACGCAAGTTCGCCCTACTGCCGCCGTTTCCGCTGGCTCGCGCCGCCACGCCGACCGCGCCCGCAATCATCGATTGGGGTAGGGTGAGCGTCACGCGCTTGTTATCAACCTCAATATTGAAGGTCTCAACTGGCTCTTCCTCTTCTTCTGCCCCACTCACCGAAGCTGGCTGGCCCGCCTTGACTGCTTGCGGCTCCATAGTGAGATAGTTGCGCTCCACCCATTTGGTTGAAATATCAAAGGAATGGCCGTGCTCGGCAGTAAATTCCGGGTTGGCGAATATCTGTTTGAAAAGGCTAATTGGCGTGGGCACACCCTCCACGCTTATCTCTTTCAAAGCCCGGCGCACGCGAGCCACGGCGGCCTCGCGGGTCTGTGCGCTCACAATGAGCTTGCCCATCATCGAATCGTCTCGCGGAGAGACCGTATTGCCTACGTCCACGCCCGAATCGATGCGAATACCAGGGCCGGAGGGCCAGTGCAGGGCTTCAATCGTGCCCGAGCTGGGAGTCAGATTCGTAGCCGGATCCTCGGAGGTAATACGTAGCTCGAAGGAGTGCCCACGCGGTGCGGGAGCTGGGGTGAGCGGCCCTCCCGAAGCGATGACCAGCTGCTCGCGCACCAAGTCCAGTCCACTCACTTCCTCGCTGACCGTGTGCTCCACTTGCAAGCGCGGGTTGACCTCTAAAAAGTAGATTTTCTCTAGCGGAGTCACCAAAAATTCGCAGGTACCCAATCCCACGTAGCCCACCGCTTCGAAGAGCCTGCGCGAGTACTCCTCCAACTTGGAGGCCACCACATACGACAGATAGGGCGCGGGGGCTTCCTCTACCAGCTTTTGGTTGCGGCGCTGGAGGGAGCAGTCGCGGGTGGAGTAGACCGTGAAGGAGCCGTTGCGGTCGCGGCCAGACTGCGTTTCCACATGCCGGGCCCTATCCACAAACTTCTCGATGAAATAGTCGCCCAAATCCCCGCCCTGCAAGGCATCGTGGTTCATGTAAAAGGTGCGCAGCTCGTCGTCGTCGTGAATGAGCGTAATGCCTCGCCCGCCGCCACCGTCCGCCTTCTTCATCATGACCGGATAGCCCGCGCTCTGAGCAAAGTCGAGCAGGGTACGAATGTCGGTCACGGGCTCGCTAATGCCCGGAACGGTAGGCACTTTGGCGCGCTCAGCCACTTTGCAGGCTTGTATCTTATCGCCCAAATCGACCAAGACTTGAGCCGAAGGCCCCACCCAAGCAATGCCCACTTCGGCTACTTTACGGGCAAAAGAGGGCACTTCGGAGAGGAAACCATAGCCAGGATGGACCGCGTCAGCCCCCGAACGCTTGACAAGGTCGAGGATGGCATCTTCGTTCAAATAGGTCTGATTGTTGGTTTCACCGGGAAGCAGGTATGCCTCGTCGGCCATACGCACGTAGGCAGCGTCGCGGTCCTGATTGGCATAGACGGCAACGGTAGCGATGCCCATTTCTTGGGCCGTACGCACCACGCGCAGCGCAATCTCGCCCCTATTCGCAATAAGCAGCTTCTTCATGGAACCTCCCGCAGTCAACCATTTGTATAACGTTTCTTGGGCTTATTTTTGAGGGTTAACCGCCCACCCCACCCGCGCCGGGATCAAAGCAAGCACCCTACGTTTGCTTCATATCCGAACCTTGGGTAGGCAAACTCGGCAGCACGCCCACATCCGCAGTAGACACCGAGACCCGCTCGCCGCTGCCATCTTCAACCAGCAGCGTGGCATCCGCCGCAATCTGCACGGCCGTACCCTTCAAGTTCGGCCCAGCAACCGGGCGCACTTCCACCGGCTTGCCCAAAGTCCAAGACCGCTCAACCACGCGCTCATGCAAATCGCAAAAGGCCTGCTGCGCCTCATCCCCGCTCTGAGCAAGCGCAGTCAACTCCCGGCTAATATGCTCGCTTACGCTTACTGCCAGCTGGTTTCTTAAGGATTCATACCCAGACAGCGGCCAATAGTGATATTGCAAAGAAGTTGACTCAGCAGTCGGCAGCGAATCGGCAGGAACGAAAAGGTTCAGCCCTACTCCCGCCACAAGTACGGACCACTGCGGCCCCACCGGCAGCGCCTCGCAGAGCACGCCAGCCAGCTTGCGACCCGAGCAGAATAAGTCATTGGGCCACTTCAACCGCAAGGCTTGGTCAAAGCGCTTTCCGGTCAGGTTGCGAGCGCCGCAAGCGGTCAAAGTCTGCTCAAGTCCGCCTGCAACAGCCATGCCCACAGCCATCGGAAGCCAGCCAGCAGTGGGCCCGGTAAGCAAGTCAGTCGGCACCGCAACCGCCCAAGACGCCAGGAAGGACTGCCCAGATTGGTTGTACCAAACGCGGTCTAAGCGCCCCCGGCAGCGAGTCTGCTGGTCAGCAATTGCTAGAGCGAGGGGAAGAACTGGCGGCGCACCTACACCTACTTGGTTGGGCTCTTGCAAGGACTGCCAGCCCGGCTCTAAGCCCAGTTGGCGCAGGCGCTCGCGGGCATCATCGCCCGGCAAAGCAGCAAGCGTGCGCGCAAGGTAAGTATTGGTGGAATCCACGCTTTCCATAAGGCGCAATGAGCTGAGCGCGGGTGTCGATATGCCCCACGCCCCCTCCTGATTCACCTCTTGCGCTTGTTGGTTCACAAGTCACCAACCTAATCAGCTGGAGCGCTGCCCAAAAGCCAGCCAGCTACAAAACCGGCCGGCATGTTTTGTATATTCCCACAAATTCGGTTCCACCTTTTGGTCAATTCTTTACCTCTTCCAGCGAAGGTGGCTATGCTAAGGGCATGGGTAAATCTGGGGCATCACCGAGCCGCTCGAATAGTCGCAAACCGGCTAAGAGCAAGAGCCGGGGCGGTAGCGGTTCTGTGGTCGAGCACAACTTGTGGCATGTCTTGCAATGGCATACTAAGGCCAAAAACAGCACCGCTGACAGTACTAGCATGCTGGGCGAAAGCACCCATCGCAATCTGCCCAAGCGCGATGCCCCCAGCCAGCAGCCCTTGCCCGCTCCGGTCCAGCAGATTTTGCAGCAGGCGCAGGAGCATCTGAGCGAAACCCTGCCTTGGTACCAATCCTTGGCAGACGACGACAAGGCTACGCTCAACGTTGTTATTGAGACGGCAGTAGCGAATTTTGTCTCTTGGCTCGACGAGTTGGAGGCCAACTCGGCCGCCGAAGACGCGCCCCGCCCCTCTCTCGACCACATTTTCTTTATTGCACCGCTCGAATTCACGCAAGTAGTGAGCCTGCGCCAAACCCTCGACGTGACGCGCGTAATTGTGGACCTGCTCGAAGGCAATGTTGCCACCTTCGCCAAGCCGGGCCGCGAGCGCCAAACCCTCGACGCTATCTTGTATTACGCGCGCGAAGTGGCCTTCTCCGCTGCCGCGATTTATGCGGACACCGCCGAGATGCGCGAAAACTGGAACGTGCGCACCGAGACTTTCGCCATGGAGAGCCTGGCTCAGGGCACGGCAGATAGCAAAGTCGCCTCGCAAATGGCAGTTTTAGGATGGCCTAACACATACTCCTGCTTTGCATTAGTGGGCAAACTCAGCCGCAGCGGCAAGCTCAGCTCCTCCGCTATCGCCAGCCGCATCCGCCGCAAGGTGCAGTCTACCGGCGGCCAGTGCTTGGTTTCAGACCACAACGATTTAACTATCGTGCTGGTAAACCCGCGAGATCAAAGCAGCCCCGAAGAAGCAAGCATCGGCCTCCTCCACTTCTTCTCCCAAAGCGCGCCCGTCTGCTTAGGCCCCCTGCGCCAAAATGTGGAAGGAGCAGCCGAAACAATCCAAGCCGCACTCACCACTTACCAAGTGGCACCAGCTGCCGAAGATGCTACTTTCGCCGGTGGAGCGATGCGCCCCCTGCATGCCGACGACGTATTGCCCGAGCGAGCGTTAGTGGGCGACCAGTTCGCCGTTGACCAGCTCTACCGCGAAGCCTACTTGCGCCTCAAGCAGGGCGACCCGCACGGCATCATGCTCGCCACCTTAAGCGCCTTCCTCACCTGCGGCCGCTCCCTAGAACTGACCGCCAACAAGCTGAGCGTGCACCCCAACACCGTGCGCTACCGCCTCAAGCGCTCCATCGAAGTAACCAACTGGGATCCCACCAACCCCCGAGAAGCCTTCACCCTACAAATAGCCCTAAAACTAGGCCAAATCCGAGACATCAGCGGCAGTGACGCAGACGAATAAAAGTCTTGCAATTGCCTTGGTTTGCTTCCCAAAAGTACGGTTTACACCGATCCACAGAACTGCATGGCAACGCCATCAGCTAAGAATCGGAAGCTAAGCAAAGGAAACTACGCATGCGTCAGCTGGGTGTGAGACACGTCGAACGGGCATACTGGGCAACGCTTTTGGGGTATTTGCTGGTTGTGAATTGTGGTGATTTGCACGGTTGTAGTTTTGGGGGGAGGTGGGGGGATGAGCGGATGGTAGGATAAGGTCTTAAAGCGTGCAATGAGTGGTTTTGCGAGTGTGGGTTGGGAAACTTGCAAAAGTGCCGCGCCTTATTGGGCTACGCACAGCGCAAATGTATGAGATTTGATAGGCCGGGCACTACGCAGCGCTCACAGGCCTTGCGGAGGGGTTTTTATGCGTACCGTACAAGCCATTAGTGCTACCGTACTTGGGCTGTCCTTGAGCATCCTGGGGGGGGGGGTACGCTAGTTTAGCGGCTCCCACCCCGGCCTACGCCAACCCCGCATCCGATAACGCTCAACCTGCACCCAGCGAAGACGCTCCCGCACACGATTCACAACCAGCACCAGCACCAACTCCGGCGCCCGCACCAGCTCATTCGGCCCCTCACTTAAGCCCCCGCGGCGGCAACTGCACCATCGACAGCAGCAGCATCGCCACCTGCGTTCCCGACCCTAAGCTCGCCGCAAAAATCGCCACAGCACTCGGCACCACTAGCTCGGCAACGCTCACCAGCACTCTCATCGACAGTCTCACCAACCTCAGCGCATCTCGTGGCGGCATAACAAACATTGAGGGCATACAACACTTCACCAAACTCCAAACACTCACCATAAACAATAACCAAATCACCGACCTCAGCCCAGTCACCGACCTACCCAGCCTCACCAGCATTATGGCAGTCTCCAATCAGATCACGAACGCAGGCAACCTCAACAACCCCAACCTCACGTCGATCAACTTGGGCAGTAATAGCCTCACCAGCGTAACCAGCGTCAACTGGGCTAGCCTCACCAAACTCCAAACACTCACCATAAACAATAACCAAATCACCAATTTCAGCCCAGTCACCGCACTACCCAGCCTCACCAGCATAGATGCATCCAGCAATCAGATCACAAGCGCAGGCGACCTCAACAACCCCAATCTCACCACCCTCAACCTCAGCAGCAATAGCCTCACCAGCGTAACCAGCATCAACTGGGCCAACCTCACCAAACTCCAAACACTCAGCCTCATCAATAATCAAATAACTAACCTCAGCCCGGTCACCGGACTACCCCGCCTCACCAGCTTGACAGCAAGCGCTAATCAGATTACAAACGCAGGCAACCTCAACAACCCCAACCTCACCACCCTCAACCTCAGCAACAATAGCCTCACCAGCATAGGCAGCATCAACTGGCCCGCCCTCACCAAACTCCAAAGTCTCGACCTAGGCACTAATCAAATAACAGACCTCAGCCCCGCCACTGGACTGCCCCGCCTTATCAAATTAGTGGCGGTTAGCAATCAGATCTCAAGCGTGGGCAACCTCAACAACCCCAACCTCACCACCCTCAGCTTAGGCAACAATAATCTCGCCAGCATAGGCAGCATCAACTGGCCCGCCCTCACCAAACTCCAAACACTGACCATCAACGTTAATCAAATAACTGACATCAGCCCCATCACTGAACTACCCAGCCTCACCAGTTTGAACGCTTCCAACAACCAAATCACAAGCGTAGGCAACCTCAACAACCCCAAACTTCTGAATTTGGCTCTGTCTTACAATACAATCCCCAGCATAACCAGCATCAACTGGACCAACCTCACCAAACTCCAAAACCTCAGCCTCAACAACAATCAAATAGGCGATCTCAGCCCAGTCACCGGACTACCCCGCCTCACCAGTTTGAACGCTTCCAACAACCAAATCACCAACGCAGGAAACCTCAACAACCCCAACGTCACAAGCCTCATACTCAACAACAATAACCTCACCAGCATAGCCAGCGTCAACTGGAGCAACCTCACCAAACTCCAAAACCTTAGCCTCAACAACAATCAAATAAGCAATCTCAGCCCGGCAGCAAGACTACCCAGACTCACTCGTTTGAACGCTTCCAACAACCAAATCACCAACGCTGGCAACATCAACAGCCCCGAGCTCGCCTACCTCAGCCTAGATAACAACAGACTTCCCAGTATTTCCAGTATCAGCTGGACTAACCTCCCCAAACTCCGCGAACTCGACTTGCACACCAACAAGATAGGCGACCTCAGCCCAGTCACCGGACTGCCTCGCCTCACGCACTTGAACGCTTCTTATAACCAAATCACCAACGCAGGAAACCTCAACAACCCCAACCTCATATATCTAAATCTGAGCAACAATACAATCGCCAACATAGAAAGCATCAGTTGGAACACCGTCACCAAACTCACTGAGCTCTACCTAGACAGCAACCAGATTACGGATATCAGTAGCATCAACTGGAACAAACTCACTAGCCTCAGGAACTCAAGCAAAGTCAATCTATCCAATCAAAACGTACGTTTACCAGCTCTCCCTAGCTACACCGACACACCCCTTACGCTCGGCCCAGCCATTATCAGCTCAAACCCAAACATCTTCGCCGTGCCAGACATAGATGCCGTAAACAACACCAATAGTCAAACCCCCTGCGGCGGCTATTACAATCCCAGCGACGGCACCTATATTTGGTCATGCTCTTACCCAATAAACCATCGATATGCCTTCAAAGGCAACGTCATCCTGCCTTACATTGCCGACCCCATCGTATTCAGCGGCCTTATTTCCCAAGGCGTATCCGGATACGCAGTAACCTTCGACCCCAACGGCGGCTCCTTGTTCTCCCCCACAATCGTGGCCGTTCCCACTGCCGGAGGCTATATCAGCGAGCCAAGTGACGAACCAACGAAGGGCGCCGCGAATGAATTCCTGGGCTGGTACACAGCAATCGAGGGCGGCCGCAGATGGAATTTCTCTACTATGACGGTGAACAGCAACATGACCCTCTATGCCCGCTGGACTCCAGCCGTCGCTCTTCCACCGGCCGGGAATACCCCGATTCAGCTGTGGAGCGGAGCGGGTTTTCTAACAACTAGCGCACTGGCAGCAGCAGGATACGGGAGTTATGCAATAAAGCAGCGCTCCAAAACCAGCAGCAGGCACGCAGTCAAACGCAATTCATCACCCTTACTGGCATAAAACCGGCGACCGCACATGCACTTTTCCAGCTCTAGCCATTCTTCATTACACGCTCAGATAATCGTCCGTTAGGAGTTACCATGCGAAACACACGAGCCCTCGGCCTTGCGGCATTTACCTTATTCTTAACTCTCCTGGGGGGGGGGGTAGCGGTCAGCACACCAGCCCACGCGCAACCCGCTTCTAGCGGCACTCAACCAGCGCAGCGCATAGATACTTCGGCCCATCATGCCCAACCAGCACCAGCCATTCCGGCCATTCAGCTGAGCCCTCGCGGCAGCAACTGCACTATCAACAGCAGCAGCATCGCCACCTGCGTTCCCGACCCCAAGCTAGCCGCAAAAATCGCCACAGCACTCCGCACATCTACATCTGCAACCCTCACCACCGCCCTCGTCGATAGCCTCGACACTCTTAAAGCGCAAAGTGCAGGAATCGTAAGCGTTGAGGGCATTCAACACTTCACCAAGCTCAGAGAAATCCGTATCGACAACAACCAGATAACCGACATCAGCCCCATCACCGGACTACCCGACCTCAGCACGCTGAGCGCAAACTCTAACCAGATAACAACCGTAGGCGCGCTCGATAACCCCAGCCTCCAAAGTCTCCAATTACAGATAAATAAGATATCGAGCATAGCCAGCATCAACTGGACCAACCTCACCAAACTCCAAAACATCGACCTCGCCAACAACCAGATAACCGACATCAGCCCAGTCACCGGACTACCAAGCCTCACCGGGCTGCGGGCGCAGAATAATCAAATAACAAACCTCGGCAGCTTTGACAATCCCAATATCGAACACCTCTATCTGAAAAACAACAAGATAACGAGCGTAAGCAGTGTCAACTGGAGCAACCTCACCAAACTCCAAAACATCGACCTCGCCAACAACCAGATAACCGACATCAGCCCAGTCACCGGACTACCAAGCCTCACCGGGCTGCGGGCGCAGAATAATCAAATAACAAACCTCGGCAGCTTTGACAATCCCAATATCGAACACCTCTATCTGAAAAACAACAAGATAACGAGCGTAAGCAGTGTCAACTGGAGCAACCTCACCAAACTCCAAAACATCGACCTCGACAACAACCAGATAACCGACATCAGCACCATCACCGGACTACCAAGCCTCACTAGGATAGATGCTAACGTTAATCAGATAACGAACGTGGGTAACTTCAACAACCCAAATATCACAATACTCAACCTATGCCAGAATAAAATATCGAGCATAGCCAGCATCAGCTGGACCAACCTCACCAAACTCCAATCACTCGGCCTCAACAACAACCAGATAACCGACATCAGCACCATCACCGGACTACCAAGCCTCACCCATCTAAACGTAGATGCTAATCAGATAACGAACACCGGCGCCCTCAACAACCCCAACCTCACATACATAATCCTGAGCCATAATAAAATATCGAGCATAGCCGATATCAGCTGGACCAACCTCACCAAACTCCAAACACTCAGCCTCTACAACAACCAGATAACCGACATCAGCACCATCACCGGACTACCCGACCTCAGCACGCTGAGCGCAAACTCTAACCAGATAACAACCGTAGGCGCGCTCGATAACCCCAGCCTCCAAGGTCTCCAATTACAGAGAAATAAGATATCGAGCATAGCCAGCATCAACTGGAGCAACCTCACCAAACTCCAAAGCCTCGACATTAGCAACAATCAAATAACCGACATCAGCCCCATCACCGGGCTACCCAACCTCAGCAGGATAGAAGCATACCGTAATCAGATAACAACCGTAGGCGCTCTCGATAACCCCAGCCTCACTTATGTTATCTTATTTAAGAATAAAATAGCGAGTATAGCTAGCGCCAACTGGAGCAACCTCACCAAGCTTCAAGTTCTCTCTTTGTTTGATAACGAGATATCTGATATTAATTGCGTCAGTTGGAACAGCCTCACTGAATTACAACTAATACAACTACACAACAATCAGATTACTGATATCAGCAGCATCGACTGGAACAGACTCACTAAAATTACCTCATCTGATTTAGTCACACTATCTGGGCAACAGCTGATCCTACCAGATTCGCCCGGCTACACAGACGACCCATTCGTCCTAGGCCCCGCCACCATCAGCCACAATCCGGACACCTACTCGCCTGCAGCTAAAGACGAGCATAACAACGATCGGGTAGGGCCAGCCGGCTACACATACAACGCCAACAATGGCACCTACGAGTGGGAATGCTCCTACCCAGGGCATTATAGCTACACGTTCGGCACCAAGCTCTCCTTGCCCTACGCCTCAGGCACTGTCAGCTTCGACGGAAGCATTGCTCAACAGGTTCCCGGTCTCGCTGCCCTGTTTGACCCCAACGGCGGCACACTAAACACGCCAAAAGGAGTCGCAGTACTCACTGCCGGCAGCACCATAAGCGAACCCAACCCCAAACCCACCAAAAGCGGCCACGTACTCCTCGGCTGGTACACCACCCCCACAACAGGCGGCAGCAAATGGGATTTCGCCGCCATGCCAGTAAACGGCAACATGACCCTCTACGCCCGCTGGGCACCCACCTTCACCCTCCCCCAGTCCGGAGCTATCCCCCTACAACAATGGGGCGGCGGCGGACTACTAGCCACCAGCGCACTAGCCGGACTCACCTACGCCAGCCGCCACATCAGGCACCACAGCACAAAGCGCAAGCAGCCCGCCCCAACCCAAGAATCAAACCAACCAACCACCAACTAACCCGCAATAGTTCCTTGCGCACACTCAACACCAACTACTCATCCCTGACTACGTTGAAAGGTCATAGGCGGAGGAACAGCGGAGGCAATGTAACGGTGACCCCGCCCAGCCCCTTCGCCTACGCCTACGCCTACGCCTACGACACAAACATCAGCCAACCTCACTTAAGAGCCAATCAGCAGCAGTGAGGACTTGGGCTTGACGGGCGGCGAAGGAGTCTTCGACGCGAGAGACTACGAAGCGGCCGCTTTTGCCAACTCCCAGCAACTCACCTAACCGATTCAAGCCCTGTGCCCAGCTATCGCGGTAGGTCTGCCCCGATTTGATCTCAACCAGAGCAGGTTCCTCGGGATTGCTGTAGTCCAGCAAATCTACCTCGTTCTGCTCGGCGTCGCGGTAAAAATACAGCTGAGGCTCCTTACCGCGGTTAAGGTAGGACTTGAGCCGTTCGGCAACAATCAGATTCTCGAACACAGCACCCAAATACGGGCTCAACAGCAGTTGGCGCAAGTTAGAAATACCCAGCAAATAACAGAGCAAACCAGTGTCGTACCAGTACATTTTCGGCGTCTTGACCATGCGCTTGCCCGCATTCGCATAGTATGGCTCAATCGTGAATGCCAAGTAGGAGCTCTCCAAAATCGAGAGCCAGGCCTTTGCCGTGCGCGCGTCAACGTCCGCATCTCGGGCCAGAAGCGAATAGTTCATCAAGCTCCCGGTACGCAGGGCACACAAGCGAAGGAACTTACGAAAACCAGCCAGATTACGCACATCTAAGTAATCGGCAACATCGCGCTCCACGTATGTAGAGAGATAGTTCGAGTAGAACAATTGCGCAGGCAGGAGCTCTCCAGCACTATCGACGCTCGCACACAGGCGCGGATAACCGCCCTTGAGCATGAATTCGTCAGCACTGAGCCCCGGCGTTAAACCTTCCGAACCCTCCGAAGTCAAGGCTCCGCTCGCCTCCCTATAGCTCAATGGCAACAGCTTCAACAGCCCCACCCGCCCGGCAAGAGACTGGGAAATATGCTTGAGCATAAGGAAATTCTGCGAGCCAGACAGCACATATTGCCCCGGTTGATTACGCTCATCCGCAGCAGTTTGAATCATAGAAAATAGCTCGGGAACATATTGAGCTTCGTCGATAATCAGATTGCTCGGGCGGTTACGAATGAACCCAACAGGATCTTGCGCGGCGGCAGTGCGCGTTTGCGGATTTTCCAAATTCACATACTCGTAGTCAGGGAACACAGCCTGCACAAGCGTAGACTTGCCACTTTGCCGAGGCCCAGTAACCGAAAGCACCGGAAACCAGCCCGCCATCTGCTTCAACAAACGCTCTTGCTCCCGAGGAATCATGCCCCGCCCCTTTTCCACAAATCTACACCAACAGTTCTTACAATCCTACAATAGAAGTTCCGATAATCCTACATTAGAGTTACCGATAATCCTACATTAGGATTGCCGATAATCTGACATTAGGCTTCCAAAAAGGGCGGCATATCGGGTTTTCTTTGAACTCTTGCATAGATTAAATCAATGAGGGGAATACAGACGGTTTTTACCATTTGCAGTCCGGTCAACATCTACATAATCTTGCTCCAAACCAGTGCATACAGACACAAAAGCTTTAGCTCCTGCTTGCGCTCACTCCTCGGGCTCGGTCGGATCTAAGGATAGCCAGGCGGTGCCGTGGGCTGGGATGGTGGCGGCGATAACTCGGTCGGGGCCTTCGCCTTCGATGCGAGCGTCGGATTCCAGGGTTTCTAGGCCTTTCCAGAGGTTGGTTATGGCCCAGGGTTGGGAGGCTTTGGCGATGCCGACGATGCTTTGGAGGGCCACTGAGAACTCGTGGGGCTCGGAGCCGGTCCAGAAGATAGCAGCGTAGAAGCCGCCAGCGTGGGCGGAGGGGGTGCCATCGGCCCAGTCAGCAGCCTCAGCCTTCCACACGATTTGGTCGCCCAAGTAGCTTTCGTCTTTGCCCCACTCGGCGCCGACTCGCTCGCGGATAATCTCACAGTTGCCCTTCGACCCGGCTGTCACCTCTTGCAGGGCGGGATTGGCAAGCAATTCCAGTGTTGCAGGCTCACTCGTGGGCAGGTCGCCGCCCACCATGAGCGGCGAGCGCCCCATGGCCCACAAGGTCAGCAAGGTCCGCTGCTCGTTGGGTGTGAGCAAGGATTGGCGGTCGTCGCCGCGCTCAGCCCGCAGGCCAATGTGCCCTAGGGGAAGCATGTCTGCGTCGGCCCAGCTGCCGTTGCGTTGGAAGGGAGCCCAGCGAGCAAGGCGTGCAAACTGCTGGAAGATGTCAGACCAGCGATCCCACAAATCGTCGGAAATACGCCACATTTGGGCATGCTCACGCAAAAAGTCCACGTGCGTAGTAGGCACCCAGCCGCCGGGCGAGAGGGAGAGCGTTATCTCGCAGCCGTGGGCGCGCTCAGCCTTCTCGATAGCGGCCGCATAGGAGGCGATTTCCTCCGAGTAGAAGGGAGTCTGCATATCGTCGACTTTGAGATAGTCCACGCCCCAGAGCGCAAAAAGGTCAACTTGCGCATCGTACCAGGCTTGGGCGCCGGGCTGGGAGTGGTCAATGCCGTAATTGTCGGGATTCCAAGAGCACACGTGGCTTGTGTCTGCAATCTGGCTGGCGGTGTAGGGGGTGCCAAAAACGGGCAGATCACGCTCGACCGCTAGGCGGGGCAGGCCTCGCATCACGTGTATACCAAAGTTGAGCCCGAGCGCATGAATCTGGTCGGCGAGCGGCTTGAAGCCGGCTCCATTCGCAGCTGAGGGGAAGCGCTGGGGGTCGGGCAGTTGGCGGCCGTATTCATCTAAGACCAGCGGTGCGTTCTCGTTGTATCCGTGGGCGCGGGCGGTGGGGTCGTACCAGGCAATGTCTACAACAAGCGTGTTCCAGCCGGCGGGCAGCAGCTTATCGTGCATGGCTTGAGCATTGGCCAAGACCTCTTGCTCGTTGACAGTCGTACCGTATGAATCCCAGCTATTCCAGCCCATCGGTGGGCGCCATGCCTTGGTCATGCTTCCTCCTTGAATGCGCATTGCGAGCGCGAATTTCCTTTTTCTTGACTTAGTCAACTAATTATGAGGCAGACAGCTAGCCGTCCCAACCACGCTTAGGCCATATCGGTCAGCGTCCGCAAGCGCTCATATTCAGCCCTCTCAAGCGAGAGCACACCGCCATGTTTAGTGTGGGGAGCCATCAAAAAGTCAGGGCTTTGCAGGGCTTCAAAACCGAGCTCGGGGCTGCTCGAAACCATAGGCCGGTAGCCAATCGAAGGAATCACATCTACGTAGAGATACCACAGGTCTCGGCTGTGCGAAGCGAAGAGCGCCGGCCCTTCTACGCCGCCCGGATCGCCGCCGACTGCAAAACTCGCACCCACCTTGCTCTGCGCTAGCTGCCACTGAGCTTCGGGCAGCCACCAACGCCGGTCATCGGTCCAGTCCAGCCATATCCCCTGCCCAAAAGCGTTGTCTTTAGTGGCCCGGTAAGTGCGCAACTTGCCCGAGGGCATTCGGCGTTGAACCATTGTAGTGTCGATAGCATTGCCTCCGGTATCAATGAAGACACCGCCGTAAGTAAAGCTCTCTTGGCTAAAGTCGCGCGTTGCTCCCCACAAAATCTGATCGTAGGCTGCCGCGTCTTCATGTTTGCTGTCGCTATCTGCAAAGAGCTTTGACGCCCAATACAGCACAAAAGCGCCTTCGCCCGGCCCATAGTAGTCACTCACCCACAGGCATTCGGGAGCCCAGGCCATGCCCAGCTGAGCATGGGAGCCATCTTCGCGTTGCGACACGTCGAGCTGCCAAGGCTGCGAAAAATGGACTAAGTCATCCGTTTGCCAAATTGTGAGCTTGGTGGAGCCGTGGTGGGACCAGTATTCCCAGCCGGAGCCGCCCGCGCCTTCATCGCCATAGACCCGCAAATCGGTTGCAATTACGTAGACTCGGCCAGACTCAGGATTGCGCACCAGGTAGGGGTCGCGCACGCCAGTAGTACCAAGGTTTGAGGTGAGGACGGGCTGGCCGCAGTTGAGCGGATGCCAACGCTCGGGATTGTCTCCCTCAGATAAGTCGAAATAAATGCGCTCAGCGTAGCCGTCAGGGTCTTCGAGAAAGTGGACCAGCAAGTAGCCGTAGGGATCACGGTCCGTATCGGGCTGGTTTGCCTGCCCGGCAGTTTCTTGGAGCAACCGACTCATCTTTCTCCTTCTTTGCAGATTGATAGGGCCAGCATCTTCCGCTAGCCGCCGTCACTGTTAGCGCTCACATCTTACGCTACAACCGCCACATTTTCCAGCTCAGCCCACTTGCAACTCACATCGCGCCAGCAGCGCGCCCTCCCCCAACACCTTTCTGCGCCCCTGCATTTGGGCATTTCTACGGCAGTTGCAGCTCGACTCCGCCGAGCATTCTTTCCACACAGAACGCAATAGGGGCCGGGGAGGTGAATAATAGGGAGTATGACCGTACGAATTGAAGAGGTGGCCAGCGCCTGCCAGGTTTCCACCGCAACCGTCTCCAGGGCTTTGCGAGGCTTGCCAGGAGTCGGGGAGAAGACCCGACAGCATGTCTTAAAAACCGCGCAAGACCTCGGCTACACTCCCTCACCAACCGCCGCTTCTCTAGCCAGCGGCCACACTCATTCCATCGGTCTAGTCCAGCCGGATATGTCTCGCTGGTTCTTCGGCAAAATCCTCGAATCCGCCGAACGCACCTTCCGCAAAGCCGGATACGACGCCCTTGTCTACTCACTGCCCGACTACTTAGGCCCAGTCCGCGAGCGCTTTAACCCAGACGTTATCAAAGGCAAGGTCGATGCCGTCGTCGTACTCTCGCTCTTCTTCGACCCGGAAGAAGAGGCCCAGCTCCGCGCTCTAGGCATTCCAGTTGTGTTCGTTTCCGTGCAACAGCCCGGTTTTGCATACGTTGGTATCGACGACGAGGAAGCCGCCGCGCGAGCTTGTCGCCATCTCATAACCCTAGGCCACAAGCGCATAGGTCATCTTTCGGGCCAAACCAACGACAAATGCCCAGTCGCGCCCACTCAGCGCAGGCGAGAGGGCTGGTGCAAGACCATGGAACGCTTCCACCTAGAATCGTCCGAAGATTTAGACGAGGCAGTGACCATCATGACCGCCTCAAACGGCTACTTGGCTACCAACCGCCTCTTGGACCGCAGGCCCGACATCACTGCAATTTTGGCATCTTCAGACGAGATGGCCATGGGCGCTATCCACGCTATTCGCTCCCGCGGATTGCAACCCGGGCGCGATATTTCAGTGATGGGCATTGACGGACACGACCTGGGAGCAGCTTTCGATCTTTCGACCATGGCCCAGCCGGTCCACCAAGAAGGCACCGCCGCAGCCCGCCTAGCCTTAGATGCCATAGCGGGCAGAGGCTCAGAGTCTGAGACAGTAGTGTTTCCAACTACTCTCGTCGAGCGCTCTTCCGCCAAATCTGCCCACAAATAAGCAATACCGGTCTACACCAGCCGCATCTCTCCGTTTACTTCTATCTCCAGCTCGGGGCCAGATATGCGGTACAATTCCACGGCTTCTTGAGTCAGCTCTACCCGTATTAAACTGCCCTTGATGCTCAAGTGATAAGTCATCGACTTCCAGCCCTTGGGTAGGCGAGGCTGGAGGCTAATTCGAGTGCCGCCAGTATCTCGCAGACCGCCGAAGCCACCCACGAGAGTCATCCAAGCGCCGCCAGCAGCAGCCAAATGGATGCCATCTGCAGTGTTGGCATGCAAGTTACACACGTCAGCAAAGAGCGATTCCATGAAGTAACGCATGGCTAAATCATCGTGCCCAACTTCAGCAGCAATAATGGATTGTGAAGCCGCCGAGAGCGTGGAATCTCCGGTAGTGAGCGGATCGTAATAGTCGAAATCAGCCAGCTTTTGGTCCAGACTAAACCAAGAGGAGAGCAGATAAAGAGCCATTACCACATCGGTTTGCTTGAGGACCCTGTGTCCGTAGATGGCGAGCGGATGATAATGCAACAGCAAGGGACGAGCCGTGAAATGCTCAAAGTCCCACTCAGGTCGGCTCATAAACTGAGCATCCTGAGCGTGGACTCCCTCTTCTTGCGCGTAAGGCATGAACATAGCTTCGCTGGCCTGGCCCCAACGCTCAATCTCGTCTTGGTCAAAACCGAGGCGGTCTTTTGCCTGATCGTAGAGAGTTGGACTCTTCTGCGCCAAACTTTGGGCTGCCATGCTTGCGGATTGGAGATTGAACCGAGCCATCTGGTTGGTATAGAGGTTGTCATCTACCATCGCCGTGTACTCATCGGGGCCCGTTACACAGTGGATATGGAAGCATCCGTCGCTCTGGTAGGAGCCCAAAGACAGCCACATGCGGGCCGTCTCCACTAAGATGTCTATGCCTTCCTCTGCCAGATAATCGTCGTCACCGCTAACCTGCACATATTGGGCTAGAGAGTAAGCAATGTCACCGTCGATATGGTATTGGGCAGTACCGGTCGGGAAGTATGCCGAGCCTTCTTCGCCGTCGATGGTGCGCCAGGGGAAAAGGGCACCGGAAAGATTCATAATAGCGGCTCGTCTGCGGGCAGCGGGCAGCATCATGTATCGATAGTGGAGCGCCTTCCGAGCCCGCTCAGGGTCGGTATAAACCAAGAAGGGGAGGATGTAAATCTCGGTATCCCAGAAGTAATGACCGTCGTAGCCCAAGCCGCTCAAGCCCTTAGCACCTATACCGTTGGTAATGTGCGCAGTGGCTTGGGCCAGTTGGAAGAGCTCCCAGCGAGTCACTTGCTGAATTCGGCCGTCGTCTTCAGCATCAATCACGATATCGGCCCGCTGCCAGAACTCCTCTAGCCACGATTCCTGCTGAGCTGAGACCTGGTCCAAACCCTGGTCGCAAGCCTTGTTCAAGGTCTCATAGCAGCGCTCAACCAGCAGGCGAATATCTTCGCCCTCAGTTTGCACTACGAGCCCTTTAGTGATGCCCCTTGGCACCAGTGGGAAGCTCTGATATGCAGCGTAACGCTCAATCTCGGCTGGCTGGCCCTGGTGCACTTCTACATGCCACACGTCACCTTCGAGCCGGCGGCGGCCTTTGTCGCTATACAAGTACTGACGAACCGCCATAGCCATAGTCAGTTGAGAATTATTGCAACGATACACATGCGTCTCGCCCTGGACTGGGTTGATAGCACTGGCGTCTAGGACTTCGTGGATACCACAGCCGTCGATAGGCTGCGACTTACGGGGGTCGTCAGTAGCCGCCGCATTAGGCACTTCGGCGTTAATGCGACCCTCAACCTCAACTTCTAAGTCTCGCTCTTGGCACTGCAACCGCAGGCTGCACACAGCAAGGGCCGGATCAAAGAGGCAAGCCATGCGAGAAACCTCAACCGCGAGCATGGCGCCATCTTCCAAGCGATAGTAACTTCGGGTGGCAGATATACCAGCCCGGAAGTCTAAGCGCTGGGTAGTTGATTCGGGCTCACCTAAGAGCTTGCCGTCTACCCGCAGAGTGAAGCCGCAAGCGTCGGGCACGCCCTGAATCACCTGGCCCACTCGGGCGTATCCGTAGGCACCTTCGGCATGCTTAATAGCGTATGTGTCGTGGAAGCCACTCATGAAGGTACCAGAGCCGAGACTACGGTTAGGGTCGCCATTGGCTCTTATGCCCAGATTGCCGTTGGACACCGAGAGGAGGGTGGCAGACTCAGGCCTCGGCTGGCCTTCTTCTTGCAAAGCCCAAGGGTCAATTGGATAGATACCCTCGTCTAAATCAGGCTTTTGGTATATGGTGGTGCGCTTGGCTGAACCTTCAATGAGCTCAACCAACTCTGACACCACCATATCGGCTCCAGAAGCAAGCAATGCGGAAGCGCCAACACCGCGGTCAACGCCAACTACCAAGCCAAAGTTGCCAGCCCTGCCAGCAGCCACACCAGAGAGCGCGTCTTCTACTACAACGCAATCGCTATTGTTGAGCCCCAGCAGGTCTGCCGCCCGACTGTAGGTGTCGGGCGCTGGCTTACCTTTAAGGCCCTCTTGGGCACGAATGTTGCCATCTACGATGACTTCAAAATAGTTGCGAATGCCGGCTGAACGCAAGACCGTATTCGTGTTGCGCGAGCTTGACACCACAGCCAAGTGAATGCCCATACCCATCAGATGCTCAAGCAAATCTACGGTATCTGGATAGGGTTGAATGCCCTCTTCGGATAGAAGCTGCTCAAAGACGGCATTCTTTCGATTACCGAGACCGCAGATTGTTTCGTCATCAGGCCCATCTGTGGGACTACCCCAAGGCAGGTTAACTCCCCTGCTCTTGAGGAGGGAAGCCACACCGTCGTAGCGCGGCTTCCCATCCACATACTGGTAGTAGTCCTCTTCTTGGTAGGGCTCAACGCTGGCAGGCAGGGTTTGCTTGAAAAGCTGAGCCCAAGCCTGCTTGTGCAAGCGCACGGTGGGCACTAAGACACCATCGAGATCAAAAAGAACAGCAGAGGACTGGGTAATTGTCATAGACATGAGGGAGTTTTAACCTTTCACCGCGCCTGCGAGCATTCCGCGCACAAAGTATCGTTGCAAGAACAAGAAGACCGCCACCGGCACAATCATGGCAATGAAGGCTCCAGGAGCTAGCAGATACCAAGCGGATCCACGCGATCCAACCATGTCTGAAAGCCTTGAAGTCAGCGGCGCTGTAGCCGGAGTATTGCCTGCAAAGGCAAGCGCCACGAGCAGGTCGTTCCAGACCCAGAGGAACTGGAATATAGCGAAGGACGCAATGGCCGGCACCATGAGAGGCAAGACCACCTTGAGGAAAATCTTTACATGGCCCGCGCCGTCGACCTTAGCGGCCTCGACCAGCTCCCGAGGAATGTCTTGCATGAAGTTGTGGAGCAGGAAGATTGCCTGCGGCAAACCGAAAATGGTGTGTGAAAGCCACAAGACCCAGAAGGTGGAGTTCAAGCCCCAGTTGACGTATTGAGTCAGCAGGGGAATCATCGTGACCTGGATGGGCACTACTTGCATGGAAAACACTGCAATGAAGAGGACGTGCCTGCCTCGGAAGTCGACCCACGCGAAGGCATACGCAGCCAGCAGAGCTAGGGTGATGGGAATGAGCACGCCGGGGATGGTGATGACGAACGAGTTCACAAAGTATGCGCCCAGGTTGTAATTACCGCCCAAAACCGACTCATAATTGCCCAAGCCGAACTGATGCCAATTCGAGGGCAGTAAGGTCTCCCACCAACCGCTGCGAGAAATCGCCATACGGTCGTCTCTAAAGCTAGTGACCAACAGGCCCAGCGTCGGCACGGTCCACACCAGAGCAATCACAATAGAAATCGCAGATGCCCATGGTGAGGAGAGCTTGTTTTTAGTGCGAATAAGCGCCTTTTCCTGACGCGTAAGTTTCCTGCTCATCTTACTTCCTGCGACTTTCTCATCTGATGAACGTTGAAAACAATCAGCGGTATCACCACGATGAACATGACCACTGCCAACGAAGCACCAAGGCCGGCATTTTGATATTGGAAGGACTGGGTGTAAAACTCATTTGCAATGACCGATGTGCCGTAATTACCGGCAGTCATCGTCCGCACCACGTCGAAAGCCTTCAAGCCGCCCATAGCAACCGTTGTAGTTACCACCAAAATCGCGGGGCGAATCATAGGAATGGTCAGATAGAAGAACTGCTGGCGCCCGTTGAGACCGTCGAGTCTTGAAGCCTCAACAAGATCTTCAGGAATGGCCTTAATGGCAGCAGAGAGAATGGTCATAGAATACCCAGCATGCAACCAAATCATTACGAAAATCAGCAGGAAAGTGTTGATGGGCGCACTCATGAGCCACTGAGGAGCTACTACGTGCTGGCCGAATAGACGGGCCACGCCCGTATACAGGGCCGAGAGCAGGCCTACCTTTTGGTCGTACACGAACTTCCACACGATGGAAGCACTCACCATAGAGATAGCCATCGGTAAGAAGAGTAGGGCCTTTTCTAGTTTTTCAAATCGAGTACGGTCAACAAGAACCGCATAGACTAAGCCAATGCCCGTCGAGAAGAGAGGAACGAGAATCGTCCATAAGATGGTGTTGAGGAGCACTTGGAGGAACTGAGGTTGGGTGAAAATGGTCACGTAGTTGGCGAAACCAACTGCATTCGTGCCGTCTCGACCATAGAAGGACGAGCGAACCGTCATCACCGTGGGATACAAGAGGCCAAAACAGAGCAAAATGATTGTGGGCGTTAGGAACATAATCGCCACACCCCAGGAGGGCATTCGTTTCGGCAGATTCGTAAGGAAGAGTACCAAGGCCATAACTCCCACGAAGAGAAGGACAGCCAAAACCATGGCCAGCAACTTGGTCAGGTTGGTATCTGGATGCAGGATGGTGTCCATGCTGTATCAAGCCTTTCAATAATGAACCCGGCAGTTGGGTGCCTGCTTTCAACACCCAACTGTCGGTATTTGTCTAATGCTGTAGAGGCTTACTGCCCCTTGGGCCAAGACTGCTCGATTGCATCAAGCACTTCTTGCTCAGACTTGTCTTGCGCGAAGTAGGAGATCATCTGCTTCCAGAAGGAGCCGGAGCCCACTTCCGAAGGCATGAGGTCTGAAGCATCGAAGCGGAAGGTGGTGCCCTTGTCAGTCAGAGATGAGTACGCCAACTTGGACAGACCCTTGAGGTTATTGGTATCAATACCTGAATTGGGGGTGATGGCGCTCTTCTTGAACTTGACATAGCCATTTGCAAACTCAGGAGAAGCTAAGAAGGCTTGGAACTGCTGCACTTCTGGCCTATCCGAGAAGGCCATAGCGAAGTTGCCGCCGCCGAGCATGGACTTGGTGTCCTTATCTTTTCCGGGCATTTGGAAGGCCCAAGCATCGCCGTCAGGAGCTATCTTTATGTCAGGATTCGAGGAGTCGTAGTTGTTCTCATAGAAGAGGGCCATGTGCATCATATAGCTGGTGCCTTCAACCAAGGGATTGCCTGCATCCTGCCAAGCAGTGGAAGCAATAGACTGTACATCACCAAAGCCACCATTGACATAGGCAGCGTTCTTTACAATCTTGCCAATTTCCTTGAAAGCATTGAGAATCTGAGGATCGTTGAAGGGAATCTCGTGGGAAGCCCACTTGCTGTAAGTCTCACCACCCGCGAAGCGAATCACGGCATCTTCCAGCCAATCAGTACCTGGCCAACCGGAGTCAGCACCACCTTCAAGGCCCACCGACCAAGGCTTGGTATTAGGATCGTTCTTGGTATCTTGGGCGATTTTCTTGGTTAAATCCATCATCTCGTCCCAAGTTTGCGGAACTGTGTATCCCTTTTCCTTGAACTTCTTGGGCGAGTACCATACGAAGGACTTCACGTTGGCATCGAGCGGAATGGCTACGAGCTTGCCATCCACGCTCGAATAATCCTGCCAATCCTTGGAATAGTACTTAGTTACATTTTCTGCAGCGTCTTTTGGTACAGGCTTGACCTTGCCGGTGGCCGACATGGTTTTAATCATGCCAGGCTGAGAAACAGCTGCAATATCGGGAGCCGAACCGGCCTTGACCCTTACTGGTAGCTGGGAAGCCACATCGCGTGAGCCCTCGTGCTCGACCTTTGCACCGGTGCAGGATTCAAACTGGTTGAATACCTTGGTAATAGCATCTGCGTCTTGATCAATCCACAGGGTATATACCGAAATCTTTTTGCCACTCAAGTCGCCGTACTTTTTGTATGGAGAGCACTCGACCTTGCTGCTTTCGGAATCACTCTTGTTAGAACCGCCACTCGAACCGCAGCCAGCAACTCCTACGAGCGTAGCGATACTTACGGCCAGCGCTAGCCCTTTAGCCACTTTCCCCTTGTTCATAATTATCCACTCCATCGTGTTATTTTTCATTGCACTGAATTGTTTAGCGCGCCGATACGCACAGTGCAATCGTAACAAAAAGTTAGAGCTTGCGCAAACGCTTACTCTCTTCTCTCTATTGGTCTCTAGAAGCATTGAAAAGAGTGGAAAATGAGCAGTTCGTGGCTGCAACCTAGCCAATATGGTGGCATGGCCAGACTGTGTATACAAAAAGAAAAAGCCCGGCGAACAACACCGGGCTTTGAGAAGAGAGAGAAGAAGGTTCAATTATGGGGTTCCCGGGGAAGAACCTCACCAACCGTTCACCACCGGCCGGTAATACTTATATAACCACCCAATACTGGGCAACGCGGTAGAGCAAGCTCAAAGTTACCTCAAAGTTTTGTATCGACTCTGTGAAGGCTTGGGCTTACTCATGGACTTGGCCGGCCTTGAGTTTGGCTTGCTCAGCCTCGAAACGCGCTTGAGCCTTGGCCTTACGCTCGTCTAGCTCAGCTTGGAAGCGGTTCAACTCCTCTTCAACAGCTTCCGGGGGAATCTTGGCAAAAATAGGAGTCGGTTTAGGAACTACAGCCCCTTCTACAATGGGCTCGCTCTTCCAAGGATGCACCGTTTCGCCCAGCTGGTAGTCGCCGGTAATGGTGGGATAAGTAAAGCCGGGCTTATCTAAGTCCTCTACCTCTTCAATGCGAGGCAGGGGCGAGAAGGTGCCCGTGCCGCCGAGAGCCTCCCAGACCTTCTGCGCAGAGTGGGGCAGGAAGGGCGCGAGCAGGTGGTTGGCATCAGCAACCGCCTGGGCCGCCGTGTGCAAGACCGCAGCCAAACGCTCGGGGTCGTCCTTAATCTTCCAAGGCTCAGTAGCCGAGATGTACTTGTTGATATCGCCCACCAACGCCATAGCCTCGCCAAGCGCCGCCTTCTGCCGCTGGCGCTCAATCAGGCCACCAACCGTATCAAAAGCTGCCTGAGACAGCTCCAGCAGAGCCTTATCGCGCTCGTCGAGCTTAGCTGGATTCACCACCGGAATCTGGCCAAAGTTCTTGTTAATCAAATTGGCTACGCGGTTGACCAGATTGCCCCAAGCAGCAGCCAGCTCTTCGTTGTTGTGACGGGCAAACTCGGCCCAGGTGAAGTCTGCGTCGGAAGTCTCTGGGCCAGCCACGGAAATGTAGTATCGCACGGCGTCTACCGGGTAGCGGGCCAAGATGTCTTTCACATAAATCACGATGCCGCGCGAGGAGGAGAACTTCTTGCCCTCCATGGTCATGAACTCGCTGGCCACCACCTGCTCGGGCAGGTTGAGCTCGCCAAACTTGCCGGGCTCGCCGCCCTTAGAACCCTCGCCGTTGTAAGCCAGCAGCTCGGAGGGCCAAATCTGGGAGTGGAAGGTGATGTTGTCTTTGCCCATAAAGTAGTAGCCCAGCGATTCTGGGTCACTCCACCACTTGCGCCAAGCGTCCGGATCGCCCTGGCGGCGGGCCCACTCAATCGAGGCAGACAGGTAGCCGATAACCGCGTCGAACCACACGTAGAGCTTCTTGTTGGGATTGTCTATCCAACCAGCAACCGGCACCGGAATACCCCAGTCAATGTCTCGGGTAATGGCGCGCGGTTTTACCTCGCGGAAGAGGCCCAGCGAGAAGTTCAATACATTGGTACGCCAGTCTTTGCGGGTCTTGAGCCAGGCTTCGTTGGCCTCGGCCAGCGCGGGTAAGTCGAGGAAGAAGTGCTCGGTCTCCTCAAAGCGCGGAGTTTCGCCATTTATCTTGGAGCGAGGGTTAATCAGCTCGTCTGGGTCGAGTCCGTTGCCGCAGTTGTCGCACTGGTCGCCGCGAGCGCCGTCGTAACCGCAGATAGGGCAGGTGCCTTCAATATAGCGGTCGGGCAGGGTGCGGCCCGTGGATGGCGAAATTGCAACCTTTTGGGTGCCCTTGTAAATGTAGCCGTTTTCTAAGCACTGCTTGAAGAGCTCTTGAACCACCTGCTCGTGGTTGCCGGTCGTGGTGCGGGTAAAGAGATCGTAGCTCAAACCCAGCTCGCACAAGTCTTTGACGATGACCTTGTTATAACGGTCGGCAATCTCCTGTGCACCAATGCCTTCTGCCTCGGCCTCAACCAGAATGGGGGTGCCGTGCTCGTCGGTGCCGGAGACCATGAGGACTTCGTTGCCCTTCATGCGCTCGTAGCGGGCGAAGACGTCTGAGGGCACGCCGAAGCCTGCTACGTGGCCGATGTGACGGGGGCCGTTGGCGTAAGGCCAGGCTACAGAAACCAGTATTTTGCTCATACTGGTAGATTATCGGCCCTAGGGTACAAGGCGGGCGCTTTCCTTTACTGAGCGCAGCAGCGAGCGCGGGCTTGGACCGAGCCGGGTTGTAAAGGCGGACTGCGAGGGCGAGGGAGCGTTTTATTTGCTCACTTATGCACGCTCACTTGTCCACAAGCCGCAAAATGGGTTGACTTTATGCACAAATCTACTGTCCGGAATCACTTTCAGGTCGCTTTCAACACACTCTTATGCACCGCCAAGCTCACCGCGAGGGCAAACATCCACATCCGCCCCTTGCAGCAGCGCACGATTCGCCACCCCCTGTGCCCGCCTTTAGGCTCGAATCATGACTGATAGCAGACTCACCAGTAGCGCCGGCAGCCCCTCCGACGCAGGCACAGCCCTCCTCGAACGACCAGCAATCATGCAGCCCAGCGGCCCTACTCCTGCCACTGCTCAAACCTTCCGACCGCCCCTGCGAAGACCTCCCTCTCGCCCGGCCCGCCGCCATCCAAGCAAAGCCCGCAGTTCCGCTTGGAAGCAGGGCATACTTGAGGAGCAGGGCCAGCCTGACCAGGTCACCCGCCGTCAAATCGCCTCCCTGTCTAAGCCCAAACCCAGCGCCAGCGATTCCCTGCCCGATCTGGTGCTCCTGAGCAAACTACCCGGCCCCAACAGTATGCGCCTGCTGACTCAATACCGCCTCGTCGAGCCTCTCGACCCCAACGCCGCCTACCTGAGCGAGCGCGCCAGCGGTATTTTCGGCCGCGCCGCGATTGCTAAGCGCCTCATACCTTACGGCACCACTGCCTGCAACAGTTTGGCCTCTTGGGTGTGGTCGGGCGGCCTTTTCCCGCCTTACTTGGACGTAGTTTCTAGCTCCCACTTCCGCACTCCCATGTATAGCCACCCCTTGCGGGTTCACAACCGCAAGCTCCCCTTTGAGCACATGATGAAACTGGGTAGGCTCTGGACCACTTCACCCCTGCGCACGGCCTGCGATTTGGCTTGCGAGGAGCGCTCAGACGAAGACAATTCTGGCAAAGTAGCTTCCCTGCATACACTGATGGAGCAGTATCAAGTTAGCTCGAACGCCTGCCTGAACCTGCTGGCCGCCAATCCGCGCTGGCCCGGGCACAATTCGGGCATTGAAACCTTTAACCTTTTACGAAAGTTGGCATAATGAAGCTGTTTTCCAGCATGAAACGCGGCCGTCGAGCAGTCAAGAAAGTAGACAAACTCAAGCAATTACGGGAGGGCACTCAGGCCGGCGCTAATCCTAGCCAGCGCCCAGCTCAGAGGTCAAGCAGCGCTGGCAATACGGGCAATGCAGGCAATCCAAGCAGTGCAGCGCCCCCAGTGCCACCCCTACTGCTAACTCCCGCGCTTGCTTGCGACCCGGGAACACCGCCGGAAGTGCTCTGGCATATAGCCCGCGAGGTGCCCGAACTGCGGCGCTGGCTGCCGGCCAACCCTAAAGCGTCGCCCGAGATGCTTGAAACCATATCTCAACTGGGCGGCCCCGGCGTCAAGCAAGCGCTCACTATATTGTTAGAGTCGCTGGGAGGCAGCAGCAGATAGTTTTGCTGACTTTCTGCACTACTCACGCTTGCTGGAAGCCCCCGCTCAGCAGCGCTTACCCGCTTATGCGCCCTGCTGCTGCTCAAGCTCCAAAACTGCCGCATACACGGCCTTGCGCTTAGGAATCGAGCCGTCTGGCAGCGGATGCTCGGCCACTACCTGCCCAATGGCATCCTTAACCCGCAGACCTTGCTCTTGTGCGCGAGCGATGGATAATTGCGCCAGCGCTTGCGTCGAAAGCACCTCCGGACTGGCCTCAATCGCCTCCTGCGCCGAGGCTCCGGCTACCACGAGCACGAACTCACCCCGAGGCTCATTTTCATGGACAAAGTCATGTAATTCTTGCAGGCTGGATCGCTTCACTTCCTCATAAGTCTTGGTTAACTCCCGGCACATAGCCATCCGCCGCTCCGGGCCAAAAGCCTCCAGCAAGTCGTCCATAGAATCAGCCAAGCGCCGAGGCGACTCGTAAAAAACCATCGTGCGCTGCTCAGCCTTCAGTGAGCGCAAATATTGCCTGCGTTCAGACTGCTTGCGGGGCAGGAAACCTTCGTAGCAGAAGCGGTCCGTCGGCAGACCAGACAAGGCCAGAGCGTCGAGCACCGCACTCGGCCCGGGCGCGCAAGTTACCGGCAGGCCGCGCTCAATAGCCCGACGTACAATCGCCAGCCCGGGGTCGTTAATAGTAGGCATGCCTGCGTCGGAGACTACCAATACGCAAGCCCCCTGCTCCACTTGGTCTAGCAAATGGTCGGACTGCTTGCGCTCGTTGTGGTCGTGGTAAGCCACCACTCGCCCGCCCACGCGCACACCCAAGCGGTTAGCCAAATCGTAGAGCCTGCGGGTATCTTCGGCCGCAACAATGCTGGCTCCGGCAAGCAAATCACGCAAGCGCTGGGAGGCATCAGCCGTGTTGCCAATAGGCGTGGCCGCGAGCACCACCGTTCCGGCAGGCACCAAAGCGCTCGACGAAAGCGAAGCCGGGCCGCTTTCCGCAGCTAGTTCCTGCTGTTGTGACATGTCTTGTGTTGATTCCTGCTCTGCCTCACTCATAGCTCTAGTATCGCTTAACCTAGAGATGATGAGTATGGTGAAGCTAAGATCCTTGCAACATAGCTCCGGCCGGGCATTGGGAACCGCCAGGAGCCGTGTGCGCGCGCAGCTTGCCCGCCTGAGCCCCCGCGCGAAAGGCTGGCTCGGCTCCCTGCTTATGGCCGTGTTCGCCGCGATCCTGCGCTTCGCCCGCCTTGGCTCCCCGCGAGCTGTGGTTTTCGACGAAACCTATTACGTTAAAGACGCTTGGACCATGCTCATGACCGGCGAGCCGCGCGATTGGCCCGAAAAAGTGGGGGCCGCCAAAACTCCCATCGACCAACTGTTTGCCTCTGGCCAAACGGATTTGTGGCTTTCTAGCGCCGAATACGTGGTGCATCCGCCCATGGGCAAGTGGTGCATCGCCTTGGGTTTGAAGCTCTTCGGCGGCGCGGGCAACCCCTTCGCTTGGCGGGCTGCAACCGCTCTGGCGGGCACTATAGCCGTGCTCCTCTTATGCCGGGTGGCCTTGCGCCTCTTTAAGAACCTGCCCTTGGCCTTGGCAGCAGGCTTCCTCATGGCGGTCGACGGCCTGGGTATTTCCATGAGCCGCACGGGTTTACTCGACAATTTCATCATGATTTTTGCCCTAGCCGCCTTCGCCTGCCTGCTGGCCCACCGCGACTGGGCCCAAGAGCGCCTACGCAGCTCCTACCAGCAAGACATCCACTCGCGCGCCGCCAATTTTGCAGTCACTACCCGCCGCTTGGGCCGCAAACGAGGGCAGACCCGCCTCGTGCTCGACTCCTCCGGCCCCTTCATTGCCTGGTCTTGGTGGAGGCTGGCAGCCGCGGTATTGCTGGGTTTAGCTACCGGTACTAAATGGTCGGGCACATATTTCTTCGCAGTATTCGCCCTGATTTCCGTGCTCTGGGATGCTTACGAACGCCACGAAGCCGGCTACCGCGCCTGGCTCCTCGCCGCAGTGTTCAAAGACGGTCTGCCGGCCGCCGCTTACATGCTCCCCGCTTGGGCCGCGAGCTACATGGCCACTTGGCTTGGCTGGTTTATCCACCCCGATTCCTACCTGCGCAATTGGGCCGAGCGCAACCCGGGCGAGGGCCTGACTTGGCTGCCTGGAAGCCTGCGCTCCTTCGTGGAATACCACCAGCAAATGTGGCAATTCCACACCACCCTCGACTCGCCCCACCCCTACATGGCCAACCCGCTCACCTGGCCCCTGCAAATTCGCCCCACCTCCTTCTACTGGGAAAAACTGCCCGACCATCCGGGCTTGTGCAAGCTAGCGCCCGGCTCCTCTTGCATCGCTTCGGTCACCTCTTTGGGCAACCCGATTCTGTGGTGGCTGGGCTCAATCAGTCTCATATTGGGAATCATTATCGCTTGCATCTTCCGCCGCGGCGACTGGCGCTTCCTAGCCGTCGGAGCTGGTCTCTTGGCTGGCTGGCTGCCTTGGGCCCAATACCTACACCGCACCACCTTCACCTTCTACGCCATCGTCATCCTGCCATGGATGATTCTCGCTATCTGCTATCTGGCCGCCTGGCTCAAAGACAACATGGCCGCCCGCAGCTACCGCCGCACCTGCACCATCACCCTCAGCCTTATCGGCGCAGTCTCCCTCTTCTTCTACCCCATTTGGACCGCTATCCCTGTGCCGTACGGCTTCTGGCTAGTCCACATGTGGCTCCCCAGCTGGGTGTAGGGCCAGCCGCACCCCTCTTCTCGCGCCGCTTCTCGCAGCCCAATTGCGCCCGACTTGTGTGCCCTTCGCACGGGTCTGAGCACGCCTGCCCACTTCGCTGCCCGGCTTGCTATGGTTGATAGGGTTTGATGTGTCTGCGCTCGCTAGATGATGGGATTTGCCACCTATGGGCTTTATCAATTGGATTATCGGATTATTGAAGGATCCTCGCTCGGCCATTGCCTCTTGGATTGCTATGGGCCTAGTGCCAACGTACGCGTTTATTTTCCTGATTATCTTCGTCGAAACGGGCGTAGTGTTCATGCCCTTCCTGCCCGGCGATTCGCTGCTCTTCGCGGCAGGTGTCTTTGCCCACGATCCCAAGTCTGGCATGGGGCTCGATATTTTGCTGCCCATAGTGTGGATTGCGCCTATCTTGGGCGACCAGAGCAACTATTTCATCGGCCACTATTTCGGCCGTGCCATCATCCGCTCCGGCAAAGTCAAGGCCATGACTCCCGAGCGCGTGGCCAAAACCGAAGGCATGATTGAAAAATGGGGCCCGCTAGCTGTGTTCCTGGGCCGCTTCTTCCCCTTCATCCGTACCTTTATGCCCTTCATCTCCGGCATCTCGGGCATGCGCTGGTCTCGCTTCACGCCCTTCTCTATCTTGGGCGGCCTAGTCTGGTCTACGCTCTTCACCCTTTTGGGCTACTTCTTCGGTGGCATTCCGGCCGTGCAGGATCATTTCGAGCTCGTTATCGTGCTGATCCTGCTGGTTTCGGTCTTGCCCACCGTAATCGGCTTGTTCAAGGCCAAGTTTGGCAAAAAGAAGACGGCAGCCGAGGCCGAACCTACCCCGCTTGCAGCCGAGTCGGAGCAGAGCGAGCGCTAACCCTCCCCAAGTTTTGCGTTTGACCTGCGGTCGCGCTAAAGTAGCTAAGTTGCTCGGCTACGGTCGGGCAACGATTCGGGGCTGTAGCTCAGTTGGTAGAGCGCTTCGTTCGCATCGAAGAGGTCGGGGTTTCGACTACCCTCAGCTCCACAAACAGTATGTATAAACAAAAGGGCCGTCTTCATAATCATTCATGAAGACGGCCCTCAATAGTTTGTTGACGTTAAATCGCAATCAGGCTAAAACCTCAGAAAACGCGCATTATATGTAATAAGAGTCAATACTAAGAGTTCAGCTGAAGTAAAAATACGGGCGGATAGTTTTTGGCGGGTCACACATGTGTGAAGCTGGTAGCAGACACAGCAACATCACTTTCCAAAGTACCTCATCATCTGCCTAGGTTGCGAGTTTCCAGCCACTCACCAGCTCTAACGGCCAAAAGCTCGCGATACTTTCGCCAATTCGCGAACATTCGGCCACTTTTTCGCGTTTTATGGCACAAATTTCGCGACTTCTTGGCCGAAACGCGAATTTTCGGCCATTTTCGGGGTTTCAGTGGCCGAAAGTTCGCGACTTCCGGGAGCATAGTCCTCAAGCGGAACAGGGCCACCACTCATTGAAAAGTAACAGTTTGGACTTGTAGGCGACGGCTATCAGAGCTCAGCACAAGCCAATCGCCCGCCACAAGGCAAGCAAAAACAGACAACCCCAAAACCGAAGTTCGCCAGCGGCCAGTCACGCTCAAAAAGAGCCATAAAGCCAGATTCCAGCCCTCAACCCCGCAAGTGTTGGGCAACCCATGAATGCATAGCTACTGCGGCGGCGGCACCGGCGTTGATAGAGCGCACCGAGCCAAACTGCGAGATGTAGACCACCTCGTCGGCCAGGTCGAGCGCCTTCTCAGACAGCCCCGGCCCCTCCGCGCCAAAGAGCAGCAGGCAGCGATCCGGGAAGGTATAAGTCTCAATCGGCACTGCGCCGGGGATAATGTCTAAGGCGATGACCTTGGCTTGGGCGGCCACTTGGTTCATGGAGAGCAGGTAGTCGCGCTGGAGCGGGTCACTCGCATCTTGCGCTTGGAGAGCGAAGCTGTGGGCCTCGTGAATGCGCTCCTGCTTCCAAGCCGTAACCAGCGACTCGATGGAGGGATAGTGGTCTACGTGCTGGTAGAGCTCGGTCATAAGTGAACCCTTGCGGTTCCACTTGTGAGGCCCAACAATGTAGACGTGGCCCGCACCGAAAGCGTTGGCCGAGCGCACCATAGAGCCGATGTTGAAGTCGTGAGTCCAGTTTTCGACAGCCACCTCGAAGCCGTGGCGCCCGCGTATATCTAAGTCGATGCGGATGGCCTCCACCCGCCAGTAGCGGTAGCGGTCGAGTACGTTACGACGGTCGCCCTCGTCGAGGAGCTGGGGGTCGAGTCTGGGATCATAGTTGGGTGAGTCAGCATCGTCTGGCCTAGATTCGCCGGGGTGCTCCTGGGCCCAAGGACCTACTCCCACTTGGCGAAAGACCGGCTCGCCCGACTCCATAGCTGCCTGCGTAATCGGATTGGGCTTAGTCATGAGACTCACCCTCGCTAGTTGAAGCTGGAGCGAAGAGCTCCTCGTCGTAGGCGCAGATAAAGGGTAGGGTTTGCTCGGTGTTATCGATGGGGTCGATGACTTCGACCGCAGCGTGGAGCGCACCTTCGGACAAAGCTTGGGCTGCATTTGGGGCAGTTTGCTCTGCGGACTCAGCATCGGAATCAGACGCAGATTCGAAATCAGACGCAGACTTGCCGACGCCTCCCACTAGCGAGGCTATAGCTACGACGCTAGCGCCCTGACGGCTTACGATACCGCAATCCAAACTTAGCTCGTTTCCATTGCGCAAGGTGACTAGCGAAGAGGTTTGCACATAGGACTTTTCGCTCAGCCAAGCATCGAGCAAGATAACCCGCTTGCCTTCTATGGAAGGCCCCTTAATGCTGGGATAAACGAAGTCCATCACGAATGCGTCGAGGTCTTGCCCGCGCGAGGCAGCGGCGTGGAGCATAGCGCCGGCCAGCGGCACGGCAGCAGCAGTCAGCGCCCCGACTGCATCGAAGTCGTCGGTAGAGTAGCCCGCCTCTTCCAAAGTATCGAGCAATACATGCCCAGCTAGTTCAGCTCCCCGGTGGTCGAAGCTCACGCCCGCCAACTCAGCAAAAGCTCGCCCGTCAATCTCACGCGCTAGGAGCCCGCGCAGCTGCTCTCGCGGCTCCAGCATCTCCTGCCCGCCAGACGCGCGCTGCCCGCCCAGCTCCCCGCTTCCAGTCAAGCGAAAAGCTCGGTCGTCTGTATTCGTATCATCATGCTCAAAACCCATACTCCAAGCGTATCGCAGCAACGGACGAGGCACGCTATTTACCGCCAAATATCACAGCCGAAAGCGGTTCGAACTTGTATAATTATGCTTGAGGGACTGAGACTGCGCACAAGCTATTGAAACCAAAGGCTCCTCGATTGAGAGCTAGGGCCATACGAGGAGAAAAAATGAGCGATGACTTATCGGAGCAGCCGCAAGCCCGAGTAGTGTTGTACCAGCAGGACGGAAACAACGTACCGGCCCAAGTCACCTACTGGAACGAAACATTCTGGATGCCGCAAAAGAACATCGCTGGACTATTTGGCGTGAACGTGCCTGTCATCTCGAAACACTTGTCGAACATTTTTGCCGATGGTGAGCTTGACGAAAAGGCAACAGTTTCCAAAATGGAAATAGTTCAAAACGAAGGCAGCAGAACGGTTTCACGGCCTATCTCCTTCTACAATCTCGATGCTATCATCGCCGTGGGCTACCGAGTTAACAGCAAACAGGCCACCAAGTTCCGCCAGTGGGCCACGGCCACGCTCAAGGAGTACATCGTCAAGGGATTCGTGCTCAACGACGACATGCTCAAGAACGGCCGGCCTTTCGGCAAGGACTACTTCGACGAGCTGCTGAGTCGTGTCCGCGATATTCGTGCCAGCGAGAAACGCTTCTACGCGAAAATTTGCGAAGTCTTCCAAGAGATAAGCGTGGACTACGACAAAGATAGTCGCATCACCAAGGAGTTTTACATGGAAGTGCAAAACCGCTTCCACTTCGCAGCGACAGGCAAGACAGCACCGGAAATCATCGAAAGCCGCGCCGACGCGAATAAGCCTCACATGGGATTGACTACTTGGAAAGGCTCTCCGGAAGGCCGCATCCACTCCTCGGACGTGACAATTGCTAAAAACTACCTAGATGACAAGGAACTCGACCGGCTCAACCGTCTTTCCTCTGGCTTCCTAGACATGATTGAATCACGCATCGAAAACATGCAAACTACCACCATGGCCGAATGCGTCGAACTAGTAAACCAATACATAGGGCTAACAGGAGGGGCAATCCTCCAAGGCAAGGGCAGTAGGTCGCGGGCGCAGGCCGACCAGAAAGCAAGAGAAGAGTTGAAGAAATTCAACGATATAGACCCAGCCCAGCTCTCCGACTTCGAGCAAATGGTTCGCGGTATAAACAGTGCATCAACCGCCAAGAGCAAAGGTCTCTAAGACCAAAACAGACGCACCAAATACAGCTGGAAGCAGATTCCCATGTACTGAGCCCCGATAGCAACTCAACACCGACTCGATGATATGTATTGGCCAGGCGAAGTGTGCTCTGCGTTGTGGCAGCAAAGCACACTTGCTGGGGAATTAGAGGCTGAGGGTGGGGAGTTCTGAGTTGAACTCTGACTGAGTCTCGGGTGAGGTCAGCTCTTTGATGTCGGATTGGTCGGAGTCTAGGATTTCTACTGGGTCTATGACCTTGGAGGGGTCTAGATTTTGGAGTTTGCGGGCTGTGACTAGAACTCGCGATTCTAGGGTGGTGGCGAACTGGTTGTATGCCTTGACCGTGCGACTGATGGAAGAGCCGAGCTTGTTAGCCCTCTCGCCCAAAGTAACGAAACGCTCGTAGAGTTCACGGCTCAAGGTGAAGAGTCGCTTAGCGTCGTCGGTCAGACTCTGCTGCTGCCAGGCGTAAGCTACCGACTTTAAGACAGCCCACAATGTGACTGGCGAAGTCAAAGCTACCTTTTGCGCGAAAGCGTCGTCCATCAAAGAAGGATCTGCCTCCAAGGCAGCTTGCAGCAAGGACTCGCTGGGAATGAACGCAACTACGAAGTCTGGCGCAGTCTCGAAAGCGTTCCAGTATTCCTTGTCTGCCAAGGCTTTGACGTGGTCGCGCAGGGCCTTCGCGTGAGACTTGAGCAGCTCCTGCTTGCGGGCCAATTCCTCTTCGGAGGCGGTCTCTGGAATATCGCAGGCACGCTGATAATCAGAGAATGGTGCCTTGGCATCGATAGGAATGGTCTTGCCACCAGGCAGGTGCACCACCATGTCTGGCCGCAGTACCCGCCCGTCGGAAGCGGTTACAACCACCTGAGTGTCAAAGTCAACATGCTCCAAAAGCCCCGCAGATTCGACGATATTTTTGAGCTGAGCCTCGCCCCAAGCACCGCGGACCTTGTTGTTGCGCAGGGCAGAAGCTAGGGAACTTGTCTCCTTATCCAAACGGCCCTGCTGCTCGCCCAAACTCTTCAACTGCTGGCCGAGAGCGCCCATCTCTTGCTTGCGACCCTCTTCAATCTGAGAGACCTTATGTTGTAAAGCATCTAAGTTCTTCTGAACCGGAGCCAAAGCGCTGAGCACCTTACTCTGCTCTTGCAAGGCCTTGGCCTGCTCTTGGCGCTTTTCTTCCTCGCGCTGCTGAGCCAATTCGCGCTCCCGTGCCAAGCGCACCTGCTCAGCCTGCTGGGCTTGAGCCAGCTGCGACTTCACAAATGAGAGCTGCTCACTAGCCCCCTCGAACTGGGCCCGATACTGAGCCACCCGCTCATGAGCCTGCGCCATTTGAGCCCGCAGGTCTGCCACCTGAGCGTCGGCTTCTTGATTAGCCCGATTTTGCGCATCTCTCAAGGCTTCGCGCCCACGAACTTGACCCATACGAAGGCCCACAAAACCGCCAATCGCCAGGGCACAGATGACCGCGAGGAGCAGGATAATCATAGATAAAGCGTCGAACATATGTTCTAGTCAACCACACGAGCTGGACTCGGTAACAGTCAGCAATTCGCACGTTCCGCGAATGAATGAATACAAATCGTGCGCGCAGGCCAAAAATAGGAGACAATAGAAAGGAAGGAATCTAATATGACTCAGCGGGGCAACCTGCCCAGTTGTTTGCGCTGCCTTGAGGAGGCCCTGTGGGAATTGACATCTTTCTGGCGGTAGGTGACATCCTCGTAGCCGCCGCGCTCACATGGTTCATCGTATGGTATTTCCTCTTGCCTACTCTGCGCAAGGAGGAGCCCGATAGTCCAGACAGCGAGCGTTCTGCTTCAACAACCAACAAGCAAAACCCCATCACCTACCAAGCCGACAGCTCAGATTCTGCGGCCAATCTCGGTAGCAATAACAGCGAGCAAGAAGCCAGTCCACGAGAGCGGTCAACAGCCCTGCAAGCCCAACGCCAGCACAGCCGCCGACTCACTCTCATCGCAGCAATCCTGAGCGCGCCCGTCTTAATCGTCGATGTGTGCGCCAGGCTAGCCCCCGATTTCCTCCCCACTTGGCTCACCAGTCCTTGGATCCAAGCCATTCTCATAACACCTGCCGTTTTTTACTGCGGCCGCCCCATTTATGCAGACAGCTGGAATCGACTGAAAGCCCACCAGACCAGCATAGGCACCCTGGTTACCATCGCTGTGGCCCTCGCATACGCATACAGCCTGGCTGCCTGCGCCTTCCCCAGCCTCTTGCCCGAAGGCTCCCGCCAGCCCTACTTCGACGTTATCGGCGTTATTACCACGCTCGCACTGTTTGCGCAGACGAGCGAGCAGAGCGCCCGGCTCACCATTTTTTCCGGCCGCATAGAAAACGATGGCAGCAGCAATGCACACAATGTCAACACTGCAGGGAGCTTGGCTCAGCTGATTACCCGCGCCGTTTTTACCCCTTCATCTGCCCAGCGCCAGGTCGACATGCTGATAGCTAGGGCTGAGCCGGTGGTGATGATTGTGGCTGTCTGGACTTTTATGCTTTGGCTGCTCGTGGGGCCTCAACCCCGGCTGGCGCATGCCGTGGCCAACGCTGCTAGCGTTCTCATTATCGCCTGCCCCACAGCCCTCGCTCTCGCCATCCCGCTCGCCTTCCGGGCCGCTTTGAGCGCTGGTCTCAATCACGGCATGCTCTTCACTTCGCCGCGAGCGATGGGCCACTTAGCCGACACCACGAGCGTAACTATCGACGAATCACTACTCAAAGCCAGCAATAATGCCGACGCCAACGAAAGCACCTGCGTCCAGTTAGCGCGGACCAGCACCCACCTACGCGCCATGAGCATAACGAGCATAGTTCTAGAATCCAGCAATGGTGGCGACAGCGTCGAGCAGTCAGCCCGACGGGCAGGTGTCGATTTCCTGCTGACCGGTGTCGACAGCGAGCGCAAAGCACGCTGGGTGGAGCGCTTTATCTACGATTTGCATCAGGCCGTGGGCATGGAAGCAAGCCAAAAGCCCATACAAGAGAACGCATCGGGCTTGGTTGCATTCGCCTCTTACCAGGGAGCGGAAGCGCAGGCCCAGTCCACAGCACAGGTTCACATCGATATAAGCGATGCGGCTCAAGCCCTTACCAGCGGCCCCGAAACCATTACACAAGAGCAAACCAGCGATTGGGGCAGCCGGGATTTGGTGCTCCAGACCGGAAATATTGACGGCATTGGTCAAGCAATTGAGTTAGCCCGCGCAGCCAAGCGCACCATCAATCAGAATCTGAGCTGGGGATACGTTTACAACATTGTGGCCATTGCTCTAGCAACTGGCTTGACCTATCCGCTCTTTGGGTGGATGCTCAACCCAATTATCGCTCCTGTTGCAACGGCCATGGCTACGATTATTTCGATGCTCAACATTCGCCGCCTCAAGCAGCACAAGAGGCTGCGCAAGCATTGGAATACTCTCTCGCTCGCGCAGCCCGAAGAGCTGCCCACTTTGGCAGCCCACCGCCCACAAGTGATTGCAGACGGTGGTCACCAATTCGCGGTCAGTCCTGAGACCCAGACGGATTCTGCAACCCAAAAGGCTGAGAACCTTGGTCGCCCTGACCTACCTGACCAGACTCGCTAGCAGAGTCTCCATCGATTGACACATCGTCAACCAACTTGTCGGTAGGCCAAGCGGTGAGTTCCAAGTGCTCGCCGCCGGTCTGGTCCACTAGAACCGTGTCGCCGTCGTGAACACTGCCAGCTAGGAGCATGCGCGCCAGCTGATCGCCCACTTCGGTTTGTACCAAGCGGCGCAAGGGGCGGGCACCGTAGGCCGGATCGTAGCCCATATTGGCCAACCATTCGCGGGCCGAGTCGGTCACGTCGAGCGTGATACGGCGGTCGGTTAGGCGACCAGCCACCTGCTTGACTTGGATATCAACAATACTGCCCAGCTCCTCGCGGGTGAGCGGCTGGAAGATAATCAAATCATCCAAGCGGTTCAAAAACTCGGGCTTGAAGGAGGCGTGAACCGTGTCCATAACGGCCTTGCGCTTAGCTTCCTCATCCATCTCGTCGTTCACTAAGAACTGCGAGCCCAAGTTCGAGGTCATAATCAGAATCGTGTTCTTAAAGTCCACGGTCCTGCCTTGACCGTCGGTCAACCGCCCGTCGTCAAGCACCTGCAAGAGAATGTCAAACACTTCCGGATTGGCCTTCTCAACCTCGTCAAAGAGCACCACAGAGTAGGGCCTGCGCCGCACAGCCTCGGTGAGCTGACCGCCCTCTTCGTAGCCGACGTAGCCGGGAGCTGCGCCGATGAGCCGCGAAACCGAAGCCTTCTCCATGTATTCTGACATGTCGATGCGGACCATGGCCTTCTCGTCGTCAAAGAGGAAGTCAGCCAATGCCTTAGCAAGCTCAGTCTTACCAACGCCGGTGGGCCCTAAGAACATGAAGGAGCCTGTGGGTCTGTCGGGGTCTGAGATGCCTGCACGCGAGCGCCGGACCGCGTCCGAAACCGCGCGAATGGCTTCCTTCTGCCCAATCACCCGCTGGCCTAAGTAGGCTTCCATGTTGAGGAGCTTCTCGTTTTCACCCTGCATGAGGCGGCCGACGGGAATACCAGTCCAGTCAGAGACAATTTCTGCCACTGAATCGGCATCCACATGGTCGGGCACCATCGGCTCTTGCGCGGAGCCAACTGCCGGATTTGCACCTTGCGCTGCCCCGCTCGGCTCAGAACCTTCCGAAGCCTTGTCAGCCTCGTTTTCCGCCTCAGCCAATTGCTTACGAATCGTTGGAATCTCTCCGTAGAGAATGCGCGAAGCCTTCTCCAAGTCTCCCTCGCGGGTGGCTTTATCAGCTTCAACTCGCTTGGCATCCAACTGGGCACGCAGGTCGCCGACCTTGTTGTGACCGGCCTTCTCCTGATCCCAGCGGGCCTTGAGTCCGCTCAACTTCTCGCGCGTATCAGCCAGCTCTGCTTGCAACTTGCTCAGTCGGTCCTGCGAGGCGGGATCGTCTGCCTTCTTGAGCTGCATTTCTTCCATTTCAAGGCGGGTGACCTTGCGCTGCAATTCGTCGATTTCCTCGGGCTGCGAGTCTAGTTCCATACGCAGGTGGGCCGCTGCTTCGTCGACTAAGTCAATGGCCTTATCTGGCAGCTGCCGACCGGTAATGTAACGGTTGGAGAGGGTGGCCGCAGCCACGAGTGCATCATCGCCGATAGTTACCTTATGGTGGGCTTCGTAGCGCTGCTTCAAGCCGCGTAGGATAGCTACAGTATCCTCAACTGAGGGCTCCCCCACAAACACTTGCTGGAAGCGCCGCTCAAGGGCCGGATCCTTCTCGATATTTTCGCGATACTCATCCAAGGTGGTAGCGCCAATGAGCCGCAGTTCACCGCGAGCCAGCATGGGCTTAAGCATATTACCCGCGTCCATCGAGCCCTCGGAAGCGCCCGCACCAACTATCGTATGAATCTCATCAATGAAGGTGATAATCTGCCCGTTTGCCGACTTAATCTCGTTCAAGACTGCCTTCAGGCGCTCCTCGAACTCGCCACGATACTTAGATCCAGCCACCATCGACGACAGGTCTAGCGAAATGAGCTTCTTGCCCTCCAAGCCAGCGGGCACATCTCCCGCCACAATGCGCTGGGCCAGGCCTTCTACCACGGCCGTTTTACCCACGCCAGGCTCGCCAATCAAGACCGGATTGTTCTTGGTGCGCCGCGAAAGAATCTGGATAACCCTACGAATTTCGCCGTCGCGCCCTATTACCGGGTCGAGTTTGCCGTCCTTGGCCCGAGCAGTCAAGTCGGTAGAATACTTCTCCAGAGCCTTATATGTGCCCTCAGCGTCGGGGCTCGTGACTTTCGCCCCTCCGCGCACTTGCGGCGTGGCCTTGCGCAAGGCATCGGCAGTAGCGCCGGCCTGTTTCAAGATGCTGGCCGCCTGCGAATCCACATCTGCAATGGCAATGAGCAAGTGCTCGGTTGAGACGTATTCATCGCCCATCTGACGCATTTCCTGCTCGGCCCGCGATAGCACCTGGCTGAGTTGACGGCTGGCCGAGGGTTGCGCTGCGCTCGAACCCGAAGCCGAGGGCAGGGCCACTAAAGCATTGCGCACGCCAGCACTTATGGCCTGCGGGTCCGCTCCAGCTGCCTGCAACAAGCCCGGCACCACGCCCGACTGCTGGCGAAGCAACGAGTCCAACAAATGCAGGGTATCAACCTGCGGATTGCCTGCCGCCGATGCGGATTGAATAGCGTCTCCCAAAGCCTCTTGAGCCATGGTTGTAAAGTTCTGTTCCATGCTTCCTCCACTCTCTGAGCCCCGCATTCCTTGTAAACACAGGGCTTTCTTGTCTTGTCTATAAGGCTCAACCTGGCAGCAAGGAGCATTATTCCCAAACTTGAGTCTTTTTGGCTCAAGTTTTGAGTAGGCATAAAAAAGGCAGAGAACGCGCTGTGCATTCCCTGCCTTAAGCCCCTAATCTGGACCGCCTGTGCGCCCCTTACTCAGCCACAATCACATTGCGCAAGTCACCGATGCCGTCGATGTGAACAATGGCTTCATCACGCGGGTGCATCTGGCCGGACTTGTGCGGCGAACCAGTCATGATAGCGTCGCCCGGCAGCAGGGTTGCAAAGCTGGAGATGAAGGCAATCTGGCGTGGAATGTCGTTAATCAGATTGGCAGTCGTGCCGCCAGCGTCCTCAATCTCTTGGCCGTTGAGCTTAAAGGAAATGCGAGCATCAGAATAGTTGAGATCAGTCTCAATCCACGGGCCAAGCGGGCAGGAAGTGTCGAAGCCCTTAGCCCTAGTCCACATGGGATCGTCGTGCTGGAAATCGCGCATAGATACGTCGTTGCCGCAGGTAAAGCCCAAGACATAGTCCATGGCGTTTTCTGCACTCACATTCTTCGCCACGCGACCCATGATAACCACGAGCTCCGGCTCGTATTCCAAGTCGTGGCTAGCAGAGGGATAAACAATCGGATCGTCGGGGCCAATCACGGCAGTCGACGGCTTCATAAAGACGTTCATCTCGCTCAGCGGCTGCTGGGGGATGTCGGGATGCTGGTTAGCAAACTCCACCGTGTGATCGCGATAATTGAAAGCCAAACCATAGATTTTAGAGGGAAGGACCGGGGCTAGGAGGCGCACACCTTCGGCATCAAGGGCGTAGCGTTGGCCAGTGGGCTGCACCTGCTGACCGCCCAGCGGGTAGCCGTCCAACTCCACGAGAAAGTCTTTACCGCTCGCTTCATCCTTCTGCACGAAGGCATAGTGAGGGGTATTGTTGAGTGAAAATCGTGCTATTCTCATGACTCCAGTCTAGTCCTATTTGCGCCCACGCAGAACCATGCGGAACCATAATTTTGGGAGCCTACATAAAAGCACGCTCACCGAAGATGGCAGTGCCCACCCGCACTATTGTTGAGCCCTCAGCCACGGCATAGGCCAAGTCCTGCGACATGCCCATCGAGAGCTCATGGCAGTTGGCAGTGCCGGACTGCCGCGAGGATTGAATCTCATCTCGCAGCTCGCGCAAGTGAGAGAAACCAGCGCGAATGACCCGCTCTTCGTTAACATGAGCGCCCACAGTCATGAGACCGCGCAAGCTCAGCCCCTCAAGTTCCCCTATTTGATAGGCCACATCCGCTGCCTGCTCAGGCGCACAACCCGACTTGGCCTCCTCGCCCGACTCGTTGACCTCAAGAAGAACTCCAGTCGTTTTCCCCTGAGCGAGAGCACGACGGGCTATTTTCTGCGCTAATTCGAGACTGTCAACTGATTCGATGGTGTCCGTATACGGGATTACTTTGCCGATTTTGTTGGACTGAAGCTGCCCAATCAGGTGAAAACCTACGCACGAGAGGGATCCCGGAACTGGCTTATCGTCTACCCAATCACCAATAATTAAGTTGCGCTGGGCACACTGCCGGGCCAAACCCTCAAACTTCGCCACTACTTCCTGGGGCCGGTTCTCCCCTATCAGACGCACGCCCGCATCCAGGGCCGCCGCAATCTCGCCCACATCACGAGTTTTTGTGGCCGCCAGCAAGCGCACCGAACCTTCGGAACGCCCAGCCGCCGCCTCAGCCTGCGCAAGCTGGTCCTGAACCCTGCGGACCCCATCAGTAATCTCCTGAGCCCGCTCGCTTGAGATATGCTCATTGGCCAGATTCTTGTGCTCCATATACGCAACCATAGGCACCAGCTTAAGCGCGGCCCTCAACCTCGCTTAGAGCGACCACCACCCATCTGCAGTCAGCACCTTGTCCTCGCGGTTCTTGGCGAGCGATTCCCAGCTAAAAGCCTCCAGCAGGGTTTCCAGATCAACCTGCTCTGGCCCATTTTGGAGCCCCAAGAACCAAGCGCACAAGCCCAAAATCTGCTCTGGAGCCACGCCCGCCTGCCGCAAATTGCCCAAATCTAGCGAACCGTAGCGCTTGGAAAGTCGGCGGCCATCAGCAGCATCAACCAAAGGTAAATGGGCCCACTCAACCGGTTCGGAAGCGCCCAAATGCTCGCGAATCCACAGCTGAATGGCGGTAGAGCGCAGCAAATCACGCCCACGCACCACCTGAGTGATGCCCATATCAAAGTCGTCGACGGCCACCGCCAGCTGGTAAGCCATAATGCCGTCGGAGCGCAAGACCACCACATCGCCCACTTGCCTCGGCAAATCGTAACTTTGCGGCCCAAATATTTGATCGATAAAAGCACAAACAGAGCCCGGCTGCCCTCCGCTGGGCACCGCGATACGCCAAGCGTGACGAGCGCCCGCCTCTACTTGATCGAAAGCCTGAGCCTGTGGAAGATGCCTGCACGTGCCCGGATATACAAGGAAACCATCGCCCTCGTTGGGAGCCGAAGCCGCGCGAATGTCAGCCCGCGAGCAGAAGCAGGGATAGATAAGTGCCTGCTGAGCCCCGGAATCACCCCCGCTAGCTGCGGGCAAATACTGCTCTCTAAGCCCGGCGAAAGCTTGCCGGTAAAGGTCTTGACGCTCGGATTGATAAACAACCGGCCCGTCCCAGTCCAAGCCCAACCAAGCTAAATCGTCTTGAATCCACCGGTCAGCATCAGCCACCACGCGAGGCGTATCAATATCCTCAATCCGCAGCCGCACCTGCCCGCCAGCAGAGCGAGCCCCCAACCAAGCCGCCAGCGCTGCATAAGCATTCCCCAAATGCATCCGCCCCGTAGGAGAAGGCGCCATCCTCCCCACTACTTGCTCACGCTCGCCTGTATTCAATTCCGCTTCTTCCTTGCCTGCCACGCTTGCCGCCACACACGAGCCGGCGTGCAATCCAACTGATTTGCTCTTCAAGTTGCTTGAAGTATTAGTCTCAGTCTTACCGTATTAGTTTGGGCACGTCAACAGTTTGCTGGGGGCGGCAAGGGTGTGAGGGGTTGCTGTGAAATATACCAAGTTGGGAGCGTCGGAGCTCACTGTTTCTCGGGCCTGCATGGGGTGCATGGGCTTTGGAGATTCACAAGCCGGGCAGCATCATTGGACCTTGGGCGAAGAGGACTCGCGCGCCATTATCAAGCAGGGATTAGAGGCCGGCATCAACTTCTTTGACACTGCAATCGCCTACCAGGGCGGCTCCAGCGAGCGCTACTTGGGCAGAGCACTCAAAGACTTTGCCCGGCGAGAAGACGTGGTAGTGGCCACCAAATTCCTGCCGCGCACCGACGAGGACATTGCCGCCGGCGTCTCGGGCAGCGAGCACATTCGCCGCTCCCTCGATCTCAGCTTAAGTAATCTAGGCATGGATTATGTGGACTTATACATCTATCACATGTGGGATTATCGCACGCCCATGGAAGAGATCTTAGCCGGACTCGACAGCGTAGTGCGCGCGGGAAAAGCCCGCTATATTGGCATTTCTAACTGCTACGCCTGGCAGCTGGCCAAGATGAACGCGCTGGCCGGAGCCGAAGGATTCCCCCGTTTCGTATCTATCCAAGGGCATTACAATCTGATTTTCCGCGAGGAAGAGCGCGAGATGGTGCCCCTGTGCAAGCAAGACAACATTGCCCTGACCCCTTACAGCGCTCTGGCGGCCGGTCGATTGTCTCGTAAGAGCGGCGAATCGTCCAAGCGCCTGCAAGAAGACGCTTACGCCCGCTCTAAATATGACCGCACCCAGGACCAAGACCGGGTCATCATCGAGCGCGTTGAGCAGCTGGCCCAGCGCTTGGGTGTGAGCATGACTCAGGTGTCGCTGGCTTGGCTCATGAGCAAGGTGAGCTCGCCAGTAGTGGGCATGACCAAGCCCACGCACGTGCAGGGTGCCGTTGATGCCACCGAACTGGTCTTGAGCCCTGAGGATTGCGCTTGGCTGGAAGAGCCTTACCTGCCCCATGCGCTCGTGGGAGTCATGGCCGAAAACCACGCATAAGCTGGCGCAAACTTGCTACAAGCGCTCACATATAATTCAGGCCTGCGAGAGGCATATTTCTTGCAGGCCGGAACTATATCAACAACGTTGAGAGCAAGGCTTAGAAAGTCTCAACCAAACGGTCAACTTCTGCAATATGCTTGACCTTAGGACGCCAGACTGGCCAACCGCGAGCGATAACCAGATTCGGATGTTCAAGAACGCGCAGGTCTTGGGCCGGATCGCCGTCAAGCACAATCAAATCTGCATCTTTACCAATGGCGATGGAACCGGTAACGTCGTCGACACCCAGATTCTTCGCGTTCACCTGAGTGGCAGCATGGAAGGCCTCGGCAGGCGTAAAGCCAGCGTAACGCACCATCAAATCTAACTCGCGCCAAGTGTTGTATTGCGTCACCAGCGTCATACCCGTATCGGTGCCCACGCCCTCGCTAATCCCGTATTTGTGGCCATCGCGAGCGCCCTGCACCATGCCGGAAGTCACTTGCTCAGAGTTAGCGCGAATAATGTCGCTAATGCCCAACTCCTCTTGGCTCACCTTAACCAACGGCAGGCAGGCCGAAAGCGTGGAGTTCAGCCCCGAGAAGCCGCGCAGGGCGCGAGGATTGTGGCGATAAAGTTCCACCAGTTCCTCATCCATAGGGCTTCCGTGCTCAATCGTGTCTACGCCAGCCTTGAGAGCCGCACGCACGCCAGCAGCGCTCTGGGCATGCGCAGCCACGATAACGCCAGCCTCGTGCGCTTCTTCGCAGATGGCCGCCATCGATTCCTCGTCCATCTGAGGAGTGCCTGCCACGCCCACTTCTTTCGCGTCAGTCACGCCGCCAGTAGCCGCTATCTTGATAGCATTCACGCCATGTTCCAAGTTAATGCGCGCGTTGAGCCGAGCCTGCTCGGGAGTAGAGGAAGACAAGGCGATATAAGGGTCGCCGTGACCCCCGGGAATCGCCAGCATAGGTCCAGAAGCTAAGATGCGAGGCCCCAACACATCGTCGGAATCAACCTTGTCTCGCAGGGCCACCATTTCGTAGCCAGCGTCTCCCAAGGAACGAATCGTAGTAACGCCCGAGTTCAGCAAAGCCTTCACGTTTGAGCGCACCTTGGCAGCCAAATAAGCCTTGCCCAGCGGGCTATGAATCAGTGCCAGCGCAGCCTTTTCTTGCCGCGGGCTAGCGTCCTTGCCCTGAATGAGCTTACCCTCAGCAAAGAGATGGGTGTGGGCATTGATCAGACCCGGTGCCACAACTTTACCGCTGGCATCAATATGATGGTAGCCCGCCGGCACAAAGGCCTTGGCAGAAGGTGAAATCTGCTCAATGCGCCCATCGGAGCCAACCACAATCGTGGTGTCATGCAAAATCTTACCGTCGGCATTGCCAGTGGCCACACTCGCATGCTCCAGCGCAAACGGCTCGCGTTCTTTTCTTCCTATTGCCATAATGCCCAACTTTCTCTAGGGCTACGGCGGCCAGACCAGCCGCAGCGGCACATTGCCTTAACATCTATCGTAGTGCCCCGCAAGACAGAACGCCAAGATATGACCAAATCTTGGACCCCACTAGCGCTACTGGGCTGTTTCCTCAACGCGCACGGTGGGATTGTTAATAACGAACTTAATCTCGCTATGGTTTGGTGGATGAAGAGCCTCTCCGTAGCAAATTACACGATTATCGGAATCATAAACAGTTGAATCCATAGCGAGGACAGGCGTGCCAGCCTCCACCTCAAAGTAGCGGGAGACTTTCCCCTCTACAGTCTCCACCCGAACTACCACTTCGTCTCGCTCCAGACGCACACCGTATTCTTTTTGTAAAAACTCATAGAGCGAACCATCGGAAAAATCTTGCTGCAAGACCTCGGGGAAGCGTTCCAGGCTTAAGAACGTCACCACATGCTGTTGCAGGTGCTCGTTCACATAGCGCAGGCGCTCTAAGCGGACAATACCAAAACTAGGGTCAATGCCCAACATGCGCGCAATAAGGGGATCGTGGACCACTTCGCTCGCCACCACCCGGGTGCGCACCTGCCGACCTTGGTCTACTTGCTGGCGGTAAAAGCCCTTAATCTGGCTATTGATAACCTCGCGGGCAGCGGCAGTATTTTCAGCCTTAAAAGTGCCTTTACCTTGCGAGCGCACCACTTGGCCCTCTCGAATAATGTCGTCAATCGCCCGCCGTAGCGTAATACGGCTCACCTTATATTCTTCGCATAGCTCAGCTTCGGAGGGCAACTGTTCCCCTACAGCCATGCCCCGCAACCGGCTTCGTAAACGGTTGCCTACCGTCACATACTTGGGTATGCCACCTACCATACCGTCATCCTTCCCATCGCTGCTTTCCTACCGACACTACCTGCTATACACCAATTGTGCCGATTGTGCCTTATGGAAGAGGGACCGGCCAGACTGCGCGAGTCCAGCCGATCCCTGCAACATTTCAGTAGAGCACAGCACTACCGTCAATAACCTAGGCCTCTACTGCGGCACCAGCCTGCTCGCTCAATGCAGCAGCAGTCTTAGCACGCTTGGTGAGGAAGTAGGAAGCTACGTAGAGCAGGACCAATACGACAGCCAAGCCTGCGATAATAGCAACCTGACCACCGGCCTTGTTCAGGTAGCCAAGGAAGATGCCGGCCACGCCGAAGTCCGCGTCGGAATATGTGGCAGAGCCCGTGCCGACCTCGCCCAGAACTGGCAGGAGGAAGAGAGGCAGGAAGGTAATGGCCAAACCGTTGACAAAAGCGCCAATCGTAGCACCGCGACGGCCACCTGCGCCGTTGCCAATAACGCCAGTTGCGCCACCGGTCATGAAGTGAGCCACAACGCCAGGAATGATAACCGTGGAGCCCGAAACAGCCATGATGACCATACCTACGATGCCGCCCACGAAGGAGGAGAGGAAGCCAATCAGCACAGCGTTGGGAGCGAAGGTGAAGGTCACCGGCACATCGAGAGCAGGCTTGGCATTCTTGACCAAATGCTCGCTGATGCCCTTGAAAGCGGGGACAATCTCGCCCAAGACCACGCGCACGCCAGCCAAGATGATAAACACGCCAGCCGAGAAGGTTGCAGCCTGAAGCACCGAGTAAACGATGAAGTTCTGGCCGTCGCTCAGCTCGGACTCGATGTAAGGAGCGCCAGCAAAGATAGCGACGATGATGTAAATCACAGCCATTGACAGGGCGATAATCACCGTGGTGTCGCGAAGGAAGGAGAGATTCTTTGGTACGTTAATCTCTTCCGTGGACTTGGAGGGATGCTTCTTGCTGCGGGTCAAGGTTGCTACCAAACCGCCCAGAGCGATACCTGCGCCGCCCGTGTGACCCAAAGCCACATCGTCGGAACCGGTCACGTTCTTCATGAAGGGCTGCACAATGGCGGGAGAAATCGTAACCACCAGGCCCTGGGCGATGGAGCCGAAGAGCAAGGTCTGCCAAGTGGGGAAGCCTGCTGCCACGAAAATAACCGTAATCATCGTAGCCATGTAGAAGGCCACGTGACCCGACAGGTAGACGTACTTAAAGTACGAAGTTGCCGAGAGCAGGATGTTGACAATCATGCCAAAGAAAAAGATGAGCGCAGCGATAGAGCCGTACTTCACCAAGACAGTGCCTACGATTGCTTCGTTGTTGGGCACCACGCCCTGCACATGGAAGGCATGCTGGAACATGTCGCCGAAGGGGTTGAGAGCATTGCTGACCACGCCAGCGCCTGCCGCGAGAACCAAGAAGCCCACGAAGGTACGGATAGTGCCCTTCAAGATGTCGGTGGCGGGCTTGCGCTGCAAGGCCAAACCGATGAAGGAGATAAGAGCGACAATAACCGACGGCTGCCGGAAGATGTCGAGGAGGATTTTAAGAGCGCCGTTCATGAGTCCTATTCCTTTCCGGGCACCTGAACACCATGGCGTTCGAGGGCAGCTTTGACCTTTTCGGTGATTTCATTCATATCGATGAGACTGTTCAGAGCCACAACATCACCCAAGCCTTGACCTGAATCAGCAATGTCGCGCCCCATGAAGAATACGTCTGCGTCGTTGGGAGTGGCAGAGCCCAAATCCATGTGGTCGGTCTCAACACCGCTGACACCCAGCTGCTTGAGCGCCTTCTCGATATTGAGTTGGGTCATGAAGCTGGAGCCCAGACCCGTGCTGCATACTGTTAAGATCTTCATAATTTTCCCTTTTCCTTCTGAACTCTTCAGTTCGCTTTATTGCTCAACCGCGGTGAGCACAGATTCTAATTCCTGACTGCTCGACACCTTTGCCAAACGCTCTTGGTTGGCTTCGCTACTCAGGAAGGTTGCCAGGGCCTGCATGAGACTCAGGTGCTTATTTGCATCCTCGGCAGCTAGGCAGAACATAGTAGTGATTGGATGGTCGGGATCATCCGCAAGGAGGAAGGGCTGGCCTACGTGCAGAGCTGAGAGAGAGGTCTGCACCACTCCAGCTTCCGGCCTGGCGTGGGCCAGGGCAACACCCGAGCCCAAGTCCATGTAAGTGCCGCCTGGCTTCGCAATGGATTCCTTAATGGCGTCCACGTATTCAGGGCGGATAGTGCCAGCATCTAACAAGGGCTGAGCTGCCTCGTCTACCGCCTGTTGCCAACCCTCAACATTGTCTTCGTAGAGCACTGCTCCGGGCCTCAAAAACTCTTCGAGCACTTTGCCTCCTTGCAAGATTTCATACAACCACATCTACAAACATTATAACATCATAACAAGTTGCGGTAAAGCTACACACCCAAAAGATTCCATACATGCTCAGACCACGAAAAAAGGGCGGCACCCAGAAATCTAGGTACCACCCTTATCCCGCAGAGCACGGATGCTTACTGCGGTATTACAACCTTATCTGCTCGTGAGCAGAGAGGGGTCGCGCTTACTTGTTGCCGAGGCGACGAGAAGCAGCCAGACCAGCGCCAGCCAGAGCCAACAGTGCTACAGCACCAACGGCAAATGGCATAACATCGGAACCAGTAGAAGCCAAGGACTCTCCACCCTTAGCTTCATTCTGTGCCGCAGGATCAGCAGGCTTCGGGTCGGCAGGCTTAGGAGCAGGTGCCGGATCAGCAGGCTTCTTCTCAGCAGCAGGAGCCTGAGGAGCAGGCTTCTCTTCAGCAACCGGGGTCTTGGTATCATCATCAGATGGCGTTGTGGTGTCGTCATCGTCTACAGGAACTACAACTTCAGTCCACTTGGCAGAAACGGTAACGTCCTGGTAATCGCCGGTTGCAGAATCTACCGAAGCCTTGACATCGGCAGAATCGAATGCAGAACCGTCAGCATAGAACCAGCCATCGAAGGTGTAGCCATCGCGAGCAGCTGCAGGCGCAGTGCCGTCGAGAGCAATCTTGCCGCTGGCATCGTACTTGGTGGCGATGGTCTGAGCAGCTACAGTACCGCTGGCATCCTGGAAGGTTACCTGAGGAGTTGCACCCTTGACGTGAACATCCATCTGAACGACGCCAGTATAGGTGATGCTGCCGTCCTTCTTGCTAAACTCATAAGAGTAGGTAGCATCGCCAACTGCGGTAGGAGCAGGCCATACAACGTTGTCGAGATCAATGATGACATCGCCGCCAGCAGGAGAAAGGTTCGAAATATCAGTATCGGTTAAAGCAACTTCTGAACCAGCAGGGCCGACCTTAATCTTAGGAAGCTTAACGGGAGCAGAGTTCCGAATGACCGTTTCGTCAGGCTGAGCTTGCAGGCCCATCTGAATCTGAACACCATTGATCAGGTTGGGGAATTTAGCATAGGTTGCTGCACTGAGGTTCGTGTTAGCATCCACGCTCAGAGTGCCTACACCCGGAAGTTCCCAGTTACTATTGGGGAAATAGCCATTCTGTGGGTTATTGCCCATCAAAATTAACTCAAATATCGCGGGGGGGGGGGTCGGCGTTACGGCCTTGGTAAAACCGCTCAGAGAGCTGTAATCAGTAATAGTAGGATTGCCCGAAAGATTCAGAATTTCAATCTGGCCAGCAACAGGAGTTGCAGCAAGCGCAGCAAGATCTACAGCCGTCATTGCGGTAGCGGACGCATCAATCTGGTTAAGATTGGTGAGCTCACCAATACCGCCCCAGTTCTGCACCGGGAACGAGGTGATGTCAGGCTCCCGAGCAATGGTGATATCGGTAATGTTGCTCACCATCGAAGAGGTAAAGACATCAGTGTCGCTAGCAGCACCTGCGGCGTCAACGATGATGGGGGCCAAATCGGTAGAGAAGCAGTCAGCGATAGTGCTTGTATCGACAACGCAAGCTCGCGGGGAAACTCCGCCTGCAAATGCAGACGAATTATTCAAAACTGCTACCCCTACGCCAGTGGCGAGAAGCGCGGATGCTGCGAGTCCCGCAGCGGTCCGTTTCAGCGAAATGGACGATAATTTCAATGCATAACTCCTTATTTTCATAAGTAGTAGCTTCTGCTAGATGCAGAGCTGTTCGAAACTAATCTCCCCCAAATCAGCATAGCGTGTAGTCGCCAATGGCACACAAGCACCACTGCCGGTGTCTCCCCCCAACACAAACGCTGTCTTCTCATACTAGCCTCTAATTCCTCACATTGACACTCATATCAAAAAAATCAACATCAAATCATCTCAAGCGTGAGGTCATAAAACGACCATGAAAAGCCAAGAGGAACAACCCCTTGGCTTTTCATGGTCGTCACTAGAAGATAGCTAGTTAGCTCCTTTAGGGCCTACTCCTACGGCGAGAAAGAAGCAGGCCAACAGCAGCGAGCACCGAAAGAAGAACAGCTAAAAAGACCACTGACAAGACATTGGAGCCAGTGTGAGCCAAATCGGTACTCTTTTTGCCTGACTTCCTAGGAACTTCTGATTCGCTAGCGTTTCCAATACTGTCAAACCTATTCGAGTCTGTCGAGTCGCTAGTGCCGCCGTTATCTGGCTGACTTGAATCAGCTGAATCGATGGGATCACTGGGGTCAGCTGGAATGCTCGGTTTTGGATTATCCACCTTTCGCCACTTGGCTATCAGATGTACCTTACCGTATTCATCGCCAGACAGCGTTGACGGCAAATCATCGGGGTCTACAGGATTACCGTTGTCATCAACCCAGCCTTCAAAATCATAACCCGAGCGTGATGGCACTGGGAATTTACCGTCAATCAATTTAATCTTATGATTATCGGTAAGTCCGGTCTTATCTGTGCTGGGAACAGCTGTGCCGCCCTGTGAATCAAAATCAACTGTAGGCAGCTTAACCCAACGACCGTTTAAGGTCACATCAGTATAATCACCATTTGCATTCGGGAGGAACGTGACATCGTCAGTAGTGACGGCCTTACCGCTACTATCAATCCAACATAAAAAGGCATGTTGTGAATCAGCTGGTGTCGGAATCGGCAGGCTGCTTACACCACTAAGCTTAACGCTTCCATCTGGGTTCAGCTCTGTCTTGATGACGGGAGGGACATCTGATCCGCCATTCGGAATAAGATTGAGAACGGGAAGCTTGCGCCACACAGCCTCAACATAAGCATCATTGAAGCCTACACGCTTATTCCCCTTGATATCAAGCTTATTGGGATCTACTGCAGTTGACGTATCTTTGTAAACCCAGCCGCCAAACTTGTAACCATCTTTGGCTGGCGTCGGCAAATCACCCGCAAGGTTGAAATCCTTACCTTGTATAGAAGTGTCCATCACACTCGGGGCAGGATTGCTGGTACCACCCTTATAATCCAGATGGACCTTAGGAGCCGGTACCCAGTGGGCGACAACTTTTACCTCTCCATAGTTCCCATCACCATCTTTTGGAGCATCAAGGTGGTCAGGATCAAATGGGGTTCCGTCTAGATTGCGCCACTCGTCGAAAATCATACCTGGATTATCTGAAGGATTGGGCGCAGGGATATTACCATTCAATTTAGGATTGTTATTATTAACATCTACCGAAGTAGAAATGCCTGAGTCTTCGAAATTACCATCATTTTTCTTGTCAATCACCACCGTTGGCAGCTTAATCCACTTGGCATGTACCGTCACATCAGTGAAGTTGGGGTTAGTTCCCACATGAAGCAAGCGGTTTGGATTAACATTGTCCGTTCCGTTGACTGTATATGTCCACTCGATGAACTTGTAACCAGCGCGTTTGCCTGTGGGTAGAGTACCGTCAAGCTGAACAACGCCACCAGAGAGCTTTGTCTGCATTTGGCTAACCGAGCCAGCACCGCCATTGTAGTCAAAGTTAACTTTAGGCAAATCAGCCCACTTGGCGTGAATGTGAATCGGGTCATACTCATGGGAAGAGTTAACTATCAGCGGCAAGTGGTTCAAATCCACGGGATTGCCATTATCATCTACCCATCCTTGGAAGACCGCATGGTCCTTGCTGGGCTGTGTCAAGTTGCCAGACTGGGCCGTGTTCGTACCATCCATCTGCTTCTGAGTCGTTGTAGTCTGCTCCTGGCCGCTTGTCCCATTGTTGGGATCAGCAATCACCAGCGGCATCGCACGCCAGTGAGCCACCAGCTTCATGTTGTCAGTAACAATATTGCTTGGCACAAAGACTGGCTTGTTCAAATCCGGAGCTTTACCAGAAGCGTCAGCCGGATACCAGTCGTCAAACTCCATATCGCGCGAGACAGTAGTCATACCCGGCGTATACCCAGCAGGAACTTCGCTAGAAGTCAGACCGGAGTTACTGCCCCGGACTGTCGTGCTCTTGATAATGGCATTGTCAGCCGGCTTATGGCTGGTCGAATCTAAGAAGTCGACAATAAAAGAGGACCGCACACCAAACTTGACAGTGCCATTAAATACCTTGGGACTACCGTCGGGGTTCACACCAATTGTCTTGGTGAATTTGAAGCTGTAATCTCCAGCCCGTGGAGAACTCCAATGCAGGTCGCCGGTGACAGGATCGTAATTAAAGGTTCCATCGGAAACATTGTCGATCTGCACGTCTGTGGGATCTTCGGCGTAACTGTTGGGGCTTACCTGCCCGTTCTTCACATCGAGGGGGAACCCTGCGTCGCCGATAATCCCTAGGTCGATGGTCTGATCCACGCCAGAGAAGGTATTCGACGGATTGCTGGCCGCGGCATACACGCCCGACATGTCATAAATGTGGTTGCGGTCAAAACTCACATTGGACAGCTGGCTCAGCGACCCCAAATTTGCCAAGCTAGCGTGCATGGTATTGTCGTCGCGCAAACCCACTTGGTTATCGTCGAAGTGTAAGTTCTTGAGATTGGTTAATTGTTTGAGCTCGGTTACGTCCCGAACTTGGTTCCTTTTGAACGACAAGTCGGTCAGTGTGGCATTGAGGGCAGCCAGCGTGTCAACTTCACTTACTTGGTTGTCATCGAAGGAAAAGTTGCGCAAGCTGCCCACGAATCCGTCTACCGTGTCCTGAGGGAGCACATCCAGTCGATTGACATTGAGATCCAAGCCTTTCAGATGTTGTATGTCAGACAGTGAAGCAAGCGTGACCAACTGAGCGGTGGTCAACTCGTTCTTTTCGGCAGAAAGCTCCTCCAAACTTGTAATGCCACCAAAGGAACGTAGTTCGGTATCTGACAAATAATGGAGGTAATCCTCATCCACGTTCAAACGCTGCAGTCTAGTCGAATTGCGCAGTGGACTGAAATCATTCAGCGCTGGAACATCAGGTATGTTAACAGGATCACCAGTATCGTTATAAGACAAATTCAGATTCGTCAAACCAGTAATGTTGCCGATGCCCTCAATATTTGTAAGATGTGCAACATATCCCCTGTCGTTGCCAGAATCAATCGAATTATGACCCGAAAGATTCAATTCTCCCGGGCTGCTTTGGAATCCATCACGCATAGCCGAAGCATTAAGCTGTTGCATTTCCTGAGTAAAGATTGCACTTATACTGACGCTTGCATTGGCAGAACCCGGCTGTTTGTATGCATTCATTAAAGCCCGGCCTAAAGCGCGGTCAAAACACTGTCTCAATTTACTAACGTCCGGTTGGCAGTTTTGCAAGTAATCATCATCGGTCAAAGCGTAGGCTGGTTGGCCCACCGATAGAATCACCCCTGCTAACAGTATGCCTACTGCAACAGCACCGCTCATTGCACGTTTGAGCGCAATCGACATTCTCCCCATATTACTTCCCCCGTTATATAGAAGCAACGAACTCCCTCTCTGCAGCAGTGCAAATTCAGTGCACTGCAGACAGCCTTCTCTGGATAGTACCCACCGCGAAGGAAGAAAGTTCGAACCTTAGAATTTCCTGAGTTGAGTATAACGGAAGGTATTACCAAACAAGCACAGGTGTCGAAAACTCTAAAGAGGCATATATAAAAAATGGCCCGGAATAAACCGGACCATTCCTCTTCATGTGCCCCCGCGGGGGCTCGAACCCCGGACACGCTGATTAAGAGTCAGCTGCTCTAGCCAACTGAGCTACAGGGGCGACGGCACTTTGAAGAGCCAAAAGAAAACTATACTCGATTTTTGTAAATACGCAAGACGAACGCTCTTCGGCGTGCCGACCGTTTGGCCCGCGTCCTGCGACTACACAATCTTGGGCATAGGCGTAGTGAGCGAAGTGGTCACATTGGCCTGAATTAAGCCAGCGCCGGTATGGACTTCCAACTTTTTCAAAGTCACTGTACGATCAGATTCGGGGGCTGCGTCGTTGTCGGTCATAGTTGCCGGCGATTTTACTGCCACCGGCACCAAGTCGTTCACGTTAAGCCCCTGCTCCTGGCACAGAGCGCGCGCGGATGCCAACGATTCAGCGAATGCAGGACCCTCAAGCACACGCTCCCCCGCGACTCCGTAGGCACTCTGAGCAATCCAACGCAGCTGATCAACCACATCCATGCCCTTGTGGCTGCTCACAGCGTCTGCAAGTGCAGGACTATCAGAAGCCGCAGTATCTAAGGCAGCAGCGAAACCGTCAAGCTGGCTAGACAATCCCTGCCCGCCGTCGCGGAAGAGATTACCCATAACTGGCTGGCGTAATCCTAGGGAAGCCGCCGTCTCTCGCAAAGCATCTACCTCGCTATCTTCGCCCGCCCACAAATTGACCAAGGGGAAAGTGGGAATGCCCAAGCCTTCTAAACGATTGATATGGAAGGGATAGCGCCAGCGCAAGGCAGGATCATCCCGCCAAGTTGAAGCGCGGGTAACGACTACTGCCGCCGAGGGCCAAGCAGCTCCGAACTCGCGAGCTGCAATGTCGAGCCACTTCTGAGCACCTGCATCAGCGCCATAACCAGCTTCAACTACAACCACATCGTGGCGAGCGCAAGCCATCTCTACCGATATCAAGCTCGGAATGCCAAGCGATACGTTAGCAAAAGGCCCGCAGTGCACATAGACCGGCGAACCCTCCTGCGTGGTCATATAGGCGGGCTTGACCGCATCGGCCAGCATGTTGGTAATGCGCCAGAGGTCAATGAATGAGCCGAAAGTGACCGGTTTGCCGGCTTTGGTTCCGGCAGTCATGGCAGCCACCCGCTGCCCGATTTCGTCCATCGATCGCGAGAGCACTACGATTTGCATCAGTTCGCAGGTAGGAGTTAAGACCACTCGCTCGGGAAGGTCGCTCTTGCCTCGGTCTACCGCAATCTGGCGCAGGGACCGAGAGGGCACTTCGGAAACTCGGGGCACCAAGATGTCGTCCAAAAGCCCCTCATCTACTGCCTTCTCAGCAAAGGAAACCAGCAAGTTCTGAGCGTTCTCAATGGCTGCCATCTCGCCGCACAGGCCCCAGTCCACCAGCTCCGGGTGAGCCAGAGAGGCCTTACCACCACCCGAAGCTCCACCCTTGGAACCGGCCGCAGTAATGCCCATGCTCGGCTGACGCAAGACCGCCGCTGCGTCAACTCCTCGCGAGCGCAGGGCGTCGATTAAAGCAATCGTTGTAGTGGTTTTGCCCTCACCACGGGAGGCTTTGAGAGGAGTATCAGCAGTAACCAACACCACTTTGCCCTGCTTGGTAGATTCGTTGGGATGGGCTTTGAGATAGTCCAAATAGCCAAAAGCGTCTACCTTGCTGACCAATCCGTAAGGTGTCACAAAATCGTTAAAGGTGGTCATGCTCGCTCCATCCAATTCTCCCGTTTTTATAAGCATACATATACCAGTGCCGGGGCGCCTAGAGTAGGCAGCCCCGGCACTCATAAGAACTCAGTGGTCAGACATGTGGTAAGCGTTGCGCATCTTTAGACTTACCGTGTAGAGCACCTTACCCAAGAGGTCGTCGGTCTCTTTACGCAGCTGGCTTGCCATCGATTCGTTGGCAGCTTCGAGCACCTGGCGCACTTCGGCATTGCTGGTTCCCTCGTTTGCTCCTGCCAGACGAGACACCTGCGCATCAGTCGCAGCAATCATGCTGTGGCCCAAGGCACCAATCTTCTGCTGGTAGAGTTCGTTGGCATTGATGGTGTCTGCAAAGGCCGAATCAGACAGGGCCGCGATGATGCGGTCAGACCAGTAGAGGGTGTCGGTGGTAACCCTTGCGCCGGCGGCCGACATGTACTCGGGCATGGTGTCGACATTGGTGAAGAAGGGAATGAGCGCATTGAAAGCATTGGAACCGAAAGCCATCCACTGTACTGCCATACAGCCTTGAGCACTGTATGGGCGCAGCTGGATAACGCCCAACTGGTCGTTGCGGTTGATGCCGATGGGGCGGAAGAGACCGCGCGTATGCTCGTCGCCGATGATGGCGTAAGGATCGTAAGCCGTGCCCTGATAGTGGGAGCTGAGCACATATTTTACATCTTCAATCGTAACCTTGCGCTCAGGCTGGCGGCACCAAGGAATGTCGTTGCTCATGGGATTATGCTCGGCATCGGGGCCGTCCCAGACTTCGTCGTAGGGGTTGAAGAAACGCTGCATATACCAAGCGCGGGGCGTGTTATACACGTGGTCCGAATCAGAGTGTGTGCCGAAAGCATCACGCGGGTTGAAGGGGCTGCTGGGCTCGATAGACAGGTCGAGATGGTTCTCGGCAATGAACTCGCGCAAGTCCGCCGAGCACATGAAGTCTTCTTGGCTGCCGAAAGCGTCGTCAAAGTCGAACTCGTCGATACCCAGCTGGTTGGGCATGGTGACATAGCAGTCGTCGGGCACGCGGCGGGCGATCCAATGGTGACCGCCCACAGTCTCCACCCACCAAATCTCATTGATGTCAGAGAAGGCGATGCCATTCATCTCGTAAGTGCCATACTCCTCAAGCAGGGCACCAAGACGCTCGACACCTTCGCGAGCTGAGTGAATATATGGCAAGATAATGGTGACCAAGTCTTCTTCGCCGATGCCGCCTGCCTGCTCGGGCACGTAGTCAGCGCTGCCGGGCTCACCTACTGCCGGGACCAAATTCACTAGAGGATCCGCGCCCAAAACGCGCTCGTTGCAGTTGATGGTTTCAGTGGCCGTCATAGCAACATTGTCTGAATTCACACCATTTTGGCCCCACACACCTTTGTCTGGAATGGAGTTGGGCACAGCCGTATACCGCATGGGATTGTCTGGCAACTCAATCTGCACATGGCTCAATACACTCTGATAGTGGCGGGGCTGCTCACTAGGCTGAACAACAATCAGCTTCTTAGGGCGGAACTGGCCGTTGGCTGAGTCTTCGTTGCGGGCGATGATAGTTGAGCCATCGTAGCTCGCATTTTTTCCGACAAGTAGCGTGGTGCAGGGCATGAGGGGCGCCTTTCTGTTGGTAAGCGTGAACCTACTGTATTCCCACTCTACAGCTTCTACGTAACGGAGAAAAGACGCGTCTCAACTGCTGGAAGATTCGCAGCATATAGGAGACTTTGCAACTACCTCTGCCGCATAGAAAAACCCGAGCCAGCTAGCAGAACCAGCAAACCCGGGTTTATTCAAAGGACAGGTAGGAGCTTACAGGGCAAGCCCCAAGCCTGACATATTACTTAACGGGAGCAGCGCCTTCGACGCCAGCTTCCTGAGCCTTAGCAGCTTTAGCAGCCGTGCGGGCAGCCTTAGCGGCGGCCTTAGCAGCTTCCTTTTCTTGCTGCTCCTCAGCCTTGATACCGTCGATGAACTCAGCGTGCTTAGCAGCAGGCAGCCAACCAGCGTTGACAACCTTGACCTGCCATACCCAAGCGCAAGCGAAGAGCACTACGGCCACAATCATCAGCACAACGCCGCCGACGGGCAGACCCATCTGAGCCAGCTTGCCCACAACGGTACCGTACCAAGCGAAGTCAGCATCGCCGAAGGTGGCGTTGGACAGACCGAAGGAGCCCAGAACCGTCATCAAAATAGCGGGGAGGATGGTGATGAGCAGACCGTTGATGAAAGCACCAACGATTGCGCCGATACGACCACCGGTTGCGTTACCGAAGACACCAGCACCGCCACCATCGAAGAAGTGAGGCACCATGCCGGGCAGGATCAGAGCCAAGCCCCAAACCGGGCCGAGCCAAGCAGCGATAATCAGCAGGGAGACCAAGCCGCCAGCGAAGGAAGCGAGGAAGCCGATCAGGGATGCGTTAGCGCCGTAGGGGAAGACAATCGGGATATCCAGAGCGGGGCGGGCACCAGGCACAACCTTGTTGGCAATACCCTGGAAGGCGGGAACCAGCTCGCCCAAGATGACGCGCACGCCGTAAAGGATGATGGAAACGCCGATACCGAACTGCAGGGCCTGAGCGAAGGCAGCCATGAAGAAGGCGCCGTAGTTCTCAGGGTGAGAGGGGAAGATGGCGAATGCATCTGCAGCAGGAACTACGATTGCAGCCCAAACCGAGAACACCAAGTAGAGGATGACCATCAGCACAGTGGTGGAAACCATGGAATCGCGCAGGAAGGACAGACCCTTAGGGAAGTCGATGTCCTCAGTGGAGCGAGACTTCTTGCCCACGGCAGTACCGACAGCACCGGAGACAATGTAGCCCAAGGTGTTGAAGTGGCCGATGGAGAGCTTGTCGGAGCCGGTCACGCGGTTCATGAAGGGCTGCGCGAAGGCAGGCATAACCACCATGATGACGCCCATAAGCACGGAGCCAATCAGGACAATGAGCCACTGGTTTGCACCCTCACCAAAGCCGACCGAAAGTACCAGAGCCATCAGGGTCGACATGAAGACCATGTGGTGACCCGTCAGGAAGACGTACTTGAGCGGGGTGAAGCGTGCGAAGACCAGCATGAGCAAGAAGCTCAGCACGATGATGTAAGCGGAGGAGGCACCAAACTGGCTGGAAGCCTGCGCTACGATTACCTCGTTGGTCGGCACAACGCCGTGGGCACCGGTAGCCTTAAAGACCAGCTGACCGAAGGGATCGAGGGCGTTGGTCACAACTGTGGCGCCCGCGCCCAAAATCAGGTAGCCCATGGCTGCCTTCAAAGCGCCCGAAATGACCTGTCCGACTGAACGCTTGAGAGCAATCAGACCAACAGCAGCCACGATACCAATAAGGTATGCGGGAACGTTGAGTATCTCCTGGCTGATGAAGTTCAGCACAGCAAGTAAGACATTCATTCTTTCTTCTCTTTCTGGTGGGGGGTACTAGGCCGACGAATCAGTCTGCGTACTCTTTCAGAATATTCTTGATCTCGTCCATATCCATGAAGTTGTCTACGGTCTCCACCGGAGTCGTAGTTCCTTCCAGCTCGGATGCGAGCTCGTTGGAGGTGAGAACCAAGTCGTTCATATTTGCGGTGCCCTTGGCGGAGCCAGCGTCGGAAGTGGTGACGTTGACATCCATACCCAAATCGGCAGCAGCCTGCTCAACGTTGACCTTGAGCAGTACAGAAGTGCCAATACCATTACCGCAAACGCACAGGATATCCATTGTGTCCTTCTTTTCTAAATAAGTCTTGCAACAGTTTGTATTTCTCACTACTGCTAGCAGGCGTTACCGCCTGCCGCAGGGGGGGGGTATCCATAGTGCGATACCCATATCGGGGAAAGCGCAGCTTCTACTGCAGCTCAGCCCTCGAGGATGGCGCGAATCTCGTCTGGAGTTTCGGCTTGGGCCAGTTTTGCAGTCTTTTCCTTGTTGGTTAAGGCGCCAGCGATGGCTGACATAACCTGCAAGTGCTCCTGCTCGTCGCGCCCGGCTAAGCCAATCACCAAAGAGACCGGATCATTGGCTTTGTTGCCAAACTCGACCGGAGTCTTCAGGCGAATCCAAGACAGACCAGTGCCGAGCACAGCGTCTGAGGGGCGGGAGTGAGCCAGCGCGAGACCCGGGGCTATTACGATGTAAGGCCCCATCTTTTCTACCGTCTCAATCATCTGCTGGGTGTAAGCATCAGTTGTGAAACCGGAGGCCACCAAAGCGTCGCCAGAGCGCTGAATGGCGCCCTTCCAGTCTTCAACCGACACATCCAGCGCGAACGATGAGTCCGGCAGGAAAGCCTTAAAATCTGCCATGTGCAGCTCCTTAGTATCTATCTTGTGAATTGTATAGGTCTACCGCTGAGGGCATTCCTTATAAGTCCCAGCCCTGAGGATGGTAGAACTCGCCATCCAGAGCTCGGGAAGCTAATTGCTGAGCCTCTTCGAGGGTGTGCTTTGCCAGTTCGGCACGCACATCGTCGAGGGCCACAGGAGTCATCGACAGGCTGTTGACACCGATACCAGCCAGCACTACAGCCAAATCTGGATCGGCAGCAGCCTCGCCGCACACACCCACCGGCATGCCGTTAGCATTACCAGCGTCTGCAATCAGCTTGATAGCGCGTAAGACGGCAGGATGCCAAGCAGTCTGGTAGTTGGCAACCGAACCCAGAATGCGGTCGGCAGCCAGCGTGTACTGGGTCAAATCGTTGGTACCAATGGAAACGAAGTCGGCCACCTGAGCCACCTTGTCTGCCACCAAAGCAATCGAAGGCACCTCGGCCATAACGCCGACCTTCTTCAAACCCTTGGACTTACCCAACTTTACGAAGTAAGCAGCCTCGTGCTCGTCGGCCACCATCGGAGCCATAACCCACAGGTCGGCATTGGTAGCAGCATCGGCGCGTGCTAAAGCAGTCAGCTGGTCGTCCAAGACCTGATAGTGCTGCTTCAATGTACGCAAACCACGCAAACCGAGAGCTGGGTTTGGCTCGTCTTCAGGAGTGAGGAATGGCAGGGGCTTATCGGCACCAGCATCAAGCATACGGATTACGACTTTGCGGCCGGGGAAGCGCTCCAGCAGCTCTTGGTAGGCCTTGGCCTGCTCGTCGACCGACGGCGGGTTCTCCAAACCGAGGAAGAGGAATTCAGAGCGGAAGAGGCCCACGCCCTCAGCTCCGTATTCCAAAGCTGGGTCGGCATCTTTGGGCTTACCAACGTTAGCCAAGAGCGGAATCTTGTGTCCATCCTTGAGCTGACCGGGCTGACCGCGCAGGGCCTTGGCCTGGTCGGCAGCCTGACGAGCCTGCTCGGCTTCAGCAATCTGCTCTTGGCTGGGATCTGAGGTGACCTGGCCCTGAGCTGCGTTCACAATCAAGTTCTGACCGTCGCGAATATCATCAGCTTCGGGAGCTGAAACCACTGCTACGATGCCGCGCGAACGGGCCAAAATAGCGGTATGGCTGGTGGGGCCACCCTGGCTAGTGACAATAGCTAAGACCTTGTTGAGGTCCAAGTTAGCCGTGTCTGCCGGCGAAAGATCGGGAGCAACCAACACGAATGGTTTGTCAGACTCAGGCACGCCAGGTGCAGCCACGCCGAGGAGAGAAGCAATAACGCGCTGGCCCACATCGTGCAAGTCGCCTGCGCGCTCGCCCATGTAGCCACCAATAGCCTTGAGCTGCTCCTCGAAGGAGCCGAAGCCCTCGTATACTGCGCGCTCTGCAGTCTTACCGGCCTCAAGCTGCGACTGAATGGCATTCTTCAGAGCTGGATCTTGAGCCATCTGGGCCAAAGCAGTCAGAATGGGAGCGGCCTGCTGAGCACCTTCGTCACCATGCTGGGCAGCATCCGCACGGGCAAGCAAGTCCTTGTTGACCTCATCCATTGACTGCTCAATACGCACCATCTCGCTGTCGACCGAAAGAGACGAGTTGCGCTGCTCTTCAGACGGCACATCCAAGCTCTCTGCCATACGAATAGCTGGACCAACGGCGACACCGCGGCCAATTCCGACACCCTTAATGATCATGCTGCACTCCTCAGTGCTCGTATCTGTACTCCGGCAAGTTTGCCCTGCTGTATGCTCTTTCTGCGCTGACTTACTGCCCACACAGCGGTGTGAACAGGGCCACATAGGTGACAAGTATACACACTTTTTCCGCAGAATTACAACGGTAATCGATTTCTGCAAGAGACCGGGGGCCCTGCTATGCTTGAGGGAACAGCTCGGCGGCTTTGCCCGCCAGCCGAACACCTACACATTAACCAAAGGAGTTTCCTCATGGCAGCTATCACTCGTTCCGTTCTCATTACCGATCCCGTCGGCATTCACGCTCGCCCTGCTTCGGAGTTCTCCCAGGCAGCCGCTGCTTCGGGCTGCAAAGTCACCATCTCCAAGGAGCCCGGCAAGCCCGGTGTCGATGCCGCTTCTATCCTGATGGTCATGAGTTTGGGCGTCGCCAAGGGCGATACCGTTGAACTCACCGTCGATGGCGACAATGCCGAGCAGGTAGCCGATCAACTCATCGAGGTGCTCACCAGGGCTGAGTAAGCACTACATTCAACGGCTTTTAGGGCCCTGCTAAAAGGTTTACGCACCTTCCGCAGGGCCTTCGTACGCTTCATTTATAGTTATGTATGTTCGCATTTGGCGTAAGGGCTGAATCTTAGAGCAAACGAAAGAGCAGAGTATGGCACGAAATCTAGCAACGGGCCAAGTGTCCATTGCCAACGTGGCTGCTCTTGCGAACGTCTCTACGGCCACAGTTTCGCGCGTACTTTCCGGTCAGCGAGACAAAGACGACGATATCAGTCGGCGGGTCAAAGAAGCTGCAGCCAAGCTAAATTATTCAGTTAACTTCGCAGCATCGAGTTTGCGCTCCGACGTAACGCGCACCATCGGACTAGTTATCCCCGAGATTAGCGAAGAGCAGACTCCTACGCTCTTGCTCAACTCACTCAGTGCAGCCATTCGCGAAGCCAACCGCTATCTGCTGCTGGCAATCGGCGCCGATGCCGAACGGCAAAAAGAAGACTTACACTCCCTCCTGACCCGCGGTATCGACGGGCTCATTATCATCTCGTCCAACGACGAAAACCTTGTGGAATCGCTCGACGAAGAATACAAAAACCTACCCATTGTGCAAATTGGCGGTAAATCACTCACACCCCATATCAACTGGGTGGGCACCGACCAGAGCGAAGCCATGCGTATGACTGTGGACCACTTAGCTGAGCAGGGCTCCCACGCCATCGCCTACTTGAGCCGAGAAATTGAATCGTACACAGCGGCTGATTTATTCACTACTTTTTACACGCAATCCAAAGCCCTCGACCTCACCCCAGATCCGGATTGGGTACAGTTTGGCCCCTGCACGATGGAACGCGGATACCAGGCCGCCATCTCCCTCTTCCAAGACCGGCGAGTAGTGCCCGACGCGGTAGTTTGCGCTAGTGATTCTATTGCTATGGGCGTGCTCATCGCCTGCAAACACTTAGGGTTAGACGTGCCCGAAGATGTGAAAATCATTGGCTATGGCGATGCTCCGGCCTGCGAAATTGCCCAGCCTGCCCTGACTTCGATTCGGCCCATGTATGAAGAAATCGCCGAAGAGTCGGTGAGCATCATCTGCGATTGGGATACCAATAAACCGCGCATGGCCGCCTACCAAGCCTTCAAACCGGAGCTCATTTATCGCGAGTCCACTTGGTCACCACGCACCGGCTCCAGCGATATGACGCTTCCCGGTACTGCCGATAATTAAACGAACAGTAAGGCGACAGGCACTACACCAGCAGGTTGCACAGCATGGCTTCAAGATCGAGCAGCTGCGCACCGTTGCCTTCGATGCGGCGGCGGGCCACAGCTATCTGCTCAATACGGTCCACTGCTCCCTGCCGACTCAAGCGCACAGAAAGCTCGGTAATGGCAGCCCGGTTCTCAATATTGACTAGGCCCACTTGCTCTTCGGAATTATTTTGTAAGACGCACACATCGCGATATACCGAGGTCAGCGTCGTGAGCGCGCGGTCAATAACGTCACGCGAGCGCCGAATGGTCCGCCTGCGCAGCTCGTCTTTGCTAGCAATCTGATGGTAGGCTCCCAAGAGCTGCCGGGGTACTCGCTCCTCAGGGTCCAAGCCATTGATGCGGCGAAAATCGGCTTCTTCTCGCGCCACTTGGGCCTCGGCATCACGGGTGGCCTGCTCTTTGGCTTGGTCAGCAATTTTGACGGCTAACACTACAGCATCCGAAGCGCGCTCCATCCGGAGCAGGTCGACCACAAGTTCGTCGCGGTCTTTCACCACTTGCGGGTCGCTGGCATAGAGCTTAGCAATACCGATATGGCCTTGAGCTAGGCGGGCTGCGAGCGCTGCCCGGTGTTCGTCAACACCGAGGCTCTCCCGCAAATATCCAGCTACTGCCTTGTTGGAAGGCACCGCTAAGTTGATGATGCGCGTGCGCGAGCGAATGGTCGGCAACACATCTTGGGCGCTGGGTGCGCACAGAATCCAAACCGTATGTTCGGCCGGCTCCTCTATCTCTTTGAGCAAGACATTGGTCGTGCGCTCCACCATGCGATCCACATCTTCAATAACAATCACCCGCCTAGGCGCGGTGGAAGGCATTTGCTCCGAGGTCATGATGAGGTCGCGCACCTCTTGAATCCCAATAGTTACCTTGTCGGTAGCTAAGTAGGTCACGTCTGGGTGGCTTCCGGCGAGAACTTCGCGTGTCTCTCGGGTAGCTTCCTCATTCAGTCCTTGATCCGGACTCACGAGCGCGGCAGCAAAGGCCTTAGCAAGGTTGGAGCGGCCCGAACCGGGAGGACCGCAGAAGAGCCAAGACTGCGTCATGGTATCTCGCTGCGACCCTTGCGAGGCCACTATTTGCTTGAGTAAGTCCACCGTCGGCTGTTGGCCCACGATGGAATCCCATACGCTCACTGCCCTTGGCCTGTCTGGTCTAAGGCATCATCGGTGCTGCTTTCGCTCTCAGCATCCGCAGCAGTATCGCTATCCTCGCTGTCTAGAAAATCGTCAGAATCCGCATCGTCCATGTCGTCGTCGAGCTCGTCGCTCTCGTCTTGGTCGTCATCGTCGTAAGATTCGTCTGCATCTTCGTTGTATTCATCATCATCGTCAGCGTCATCATCGCTGGGCACGGGTGCTAGGTTCACAGTCATATCTTGAGTGAGCGTTTCCAAGTCGGCTTGGATAATCTGCCACACTTCGTCAATAGATTTGGAAGCATCGATGACTACGAAACGCTCGGGGTCTTCCTTTGCCAACTCCAAGAACTTCGCCCGCACTTGGGCTTGGAAATCATCGCCGGCAGCCTCCATCCGGTCGGGTTCCTCGTTTACCCGGTCGTGGGATTGGCTGGGATCCACGTCAAGCAAGTAGGTACGCTTCGGGTTCAAACCGGCCGAAGCCCAGCGACTCAGCTCTTGCACCTCATGCTCGTCGAGCTCACGGCCGCCAGCCTGGTAAGCAATCGAAGAGTCGATGTAGCGGTCGCACAACACTACGTCACCGCGCTCTAGGGCTGGGCGAATCACCTGTGCCACATGCTCGGCCCGGTCAGCCGCGTAGAGCAGGGCTTCGGTACGCGAATTCAAATCGTCGGAAGCGCCCACCACGTCGGTGCCGCCCGTAACTGCAATCGAGGGGAAGGCTGCCATGCCGTGCAATACCAGCTCACGAATCGCTAGACCTGCTGGAGTTCCGCCCGGCTCGCGAGTGACCATAGAGCGCAGGCCCTTGGCTTGGAGGAAGTCCCGGGCTCGCTGGGCTTGCGTGGTTTTACCAGCGCCATCTACGCCCTCGAACGATACGAACAGTCCTTCACTCATGCCTTTTCCTCACTCGTCTTGCTGCTGGCCCGCTTCGTCGTTTTCGCGGCGCTAGCCTTGCCCTTGGCAAGCGTAGTGGACTTTGCAGACGATTTGCGCGCACTAGTCTTGGTAGCCGAGCTGGCCTTGGTACTTGCACTCTTACGAGTCGTGGTCTTACTACTGCTCTTCTTAGCCGTAGCTTTCTTAGTTGTCGTTTTCTTAGCAGCAGTCTTGCTGGTGGCACGCTTGCGACGCTTGGTTGGCCCAGCAGCGCGCTTCTCGGCTAGCAGGCGGAAGGCCACTTCGGGCTCAACCGTGGCGGGCGTGTACTGCTTGGGCAGGGTGCGATTGGTTTCGCCATCGGTTATGTAAGCGCCGTAGAAACCATCTTTAATCGTAACTGCTTTGCCGTTTTCGGGGTCTGGCCCGAGTTCGCGCAGGGGCGGCTTGGCACCTCCGCGAGCGCGCTTGCCGTACTTGGGCTGGTTAAAGAGCTCTTGAGCCGCCGCAGCATCGACCGTGAAAATCTGGTCTTCCGAGCTCAGAGAGCGCGTGTCAGTAGCGCCAGCCTCGGTAGTGCTCGTCAGGTAGGGGCCGTATCGGCCGTTGCTGGCCGTAACCATTGCCTTTACCAACTCGCCGCTCTTAGCATCTGCTATCTCGATTTGCCCCACTTCGCGAGGTAAAGACAGCAACTTCAAAGCATCGTCGAGTCCGATAGCGTCAGGGTCCATCGTCTTGAAGAGGGAGGCCATCTTGGGCTTGGGCTCGCTCACCTTTTTGGCGCCAGCAGCCTTCTTCTCTTCGGCTTCCTGAATCTCCTGCTCCATCTGCGGCGTAATGAGCGCTAAGTAGGGGCCAAACCGCCCCTTGCGCACTTCTACACGACCGCCAGTTTCAGGGTCAGTACCCAAGACGCGAGGCCCGCCAGAATTGGTGTCAATCAGCTCGTGGCCCTTGGCTACCGTCAGCTCGTCGGGAGCCAAGCTTTCAGGCAGGGAAGCCCGCTTGGGATTGCCCTTCTCGTCTAAGTTTGCAGTGTCTTCCAAGTATGGGCCATACCGCCCCACGCGCACTTGGAGACCATCGCCAATTTCGATAGTGTTCACTTGGTGAGCGTCAATCTCACCCAGCTGTGCTACCTGCTCCTGCAATCCTTCGTGCGCTTCGATAGCGCTCTTCGCCGCTCCAGACCCTGAACCGAAGTAGAAGCGTGTCAGCCAGTCAGTGCCCGTCTCCTCGCCGTGGGCAATCTGGTCTAGCCCGTTCTCCATGAGGGCAGTGAAATGGTAGTCCACATACTGGGGGAAGTTGGCTTCCAAGAGCTTGATTACTGAGAAAGCTAGCCAGGAGGGAATCAGCGCCCGCCCGCGCTCGTAGACATATCCTCGGTCAATAATCGTGGAAATAATCGAGGCGTAGGTTGAAGGGCGGCCTATTTCCTTAGCCTCTAGCGTCTTAACTAGCGAAGCCTCGGTGTAGCGCGCTGGGGGCTGAGTTTCGTGGCCTTCGGGCTCAACCGAGCTGGCCTTGAGCTGCTCGCCCTCGCTCATCTGCGGCAGGGAGCCGTCTTCCGCTCCCTTTTCGCCTTTCTTAGAGCCCTTGGCTGAGTCAGAACCGTATCCCATAGCCTTCATAAAGCCGGGGAATTCGATGACGGTACCGGAGGCCTGGAAGATGGACTCGCCCATGCTCTCAGTCGGTGCACTCAAGCGCACCGTGGCGGTAGAACCAGTAGCATCGGCCATCTGCGAGGCCAGTGTACGCTGCCAAATCAGCGTGTAGAGCTTGAGCTGGTCTGGCGGCAAAGACGAAGCCAGCTCTTGCGGGGAGCGGAAGCGGGAACCCGCCGGGCGGATACACTCGTGTGCCTCCTGAGCGCCCGCGGTCTTCGTCACATACTGCTTGGGGCCGGAAGCCAAGTATTGCTTACCGTAGACCTCTTCCACACTCTGACGGGCAGCCGCGATGGCCTGCTGAGAGAGCGTGACCGAATCGGTACGCATGTAAGTAATATAGCCGTTTTCGTAGAGGCTCTGGGCCGCGCGCATGGCAGAGCGAGAGCTCATACCTAGCCGGTTGCCAGCCGTTTGCTGCATGGTCGAAGTCGTGAAGGGAGGCTGAGGCCGGCGGTGGTAGGGGCGCGTTTCCATGCCCGCCACCGTGAAGTCAGCAGAAGCCAGCTCGGTAGCCAGCTGCTTCGCTTTGGCTTCGTCTAACTGCAAGACTTGCTCTTTGCTCGCCGAAGCAGTGAGCTTGCCGTCTGAGCTGAAATCTTTAGAAGCAGCTAGGCGCTTACCGCCCAGCTCAACCATGCGCGCTTCGAAACTCTCCTGCCCCGATTCGCTCACACTGCTCTTAGCAGCGAGCGTGGCCAGCAAATCCCAGTAAGGAGAACGCACGAAAGCGATACGCTCGCGCTCGCGCTCAACGATAAGTCTAGTAGCCACGGACTGCACACGGCCAGCCGAAAGCCCCGGCCCTACCTTGCGCCACAGCACCGGAGAGAGCTCGTAGCCGTAGAGACGGTCGAGCACACGCCGGGTCTCCTGGGCCACTACCATGTTGGAATCCACGTCGCGAGTATTGCTGAGCGAGTCCTTAATGGCCTCGGGCGTAATCTCGTGGAAAACCATGCGCTTGACCGGCACCTTGGGCTTCAAGGTCTGCACAAGATGCCAAGCAATGGCCTCGCCCTCGCGGTCCTCATCAGTTGCCAGATAGAGTTCGTCAGCGTTTTTGAGGGCCTGCTTCAAGCTAGAAACAGTCTTCTTTTTCTTGTCATCGACTATGTAATAGGGCTTAAAGTCGTGGTTGACATCGACACCAAACTTACCAAAGTGGTCTTTTTGCGAGGCCGGAATCTGCGAGGGCTTAGCCAAATCGCGGATATGCCCCACCGAGGCCATAACCGTATAGCCAGAGCCAAGGTAGCCGCCAATCTTCTTTGCCTTAGTGGGCGACTCCACGATGACCAGCTTGTTGCCGTGTGCCATGGCCTCTCCTTTTATATACGCTTTCGCTCGCCATCATACTCACCTGCCGTGGTCATTGAGCTCTGGGAACGGCAATGTGGTCGAATGTGACTCCCAAATGTGGATAAGTCGACAGCTTTACAAATCCTCCGGCGGCGTAGGCGGTGCACCTAACAATCCTATCTTAGACAGAGGGGAAGCCGTGACCTGCCGCAGAGCCAGCAAGGAGCCAAACACGATGGCAGACGCTGAGGCTATAAATACCACCGCCGAGACGTGAGCCCCGTAGAAAGTCCAGCGAGCGCCCATTTCCAGGCCCGAGACCATCTGCCAGACCAAGAATGCCCCATAGAGACCGCCCAGAATGCCTGCGGTAATCATAATCGTCGAGACGATTTGTACGCTGGCCGAAGAATAGCGAGTGCCGGGCTCGTCCATGCCCGAAGCGCGCGTTGCAGCCAACATTATCAGAGCTAAACCGCCGGCGATAAGAATGGCCATAATCACGTCGGTGGGTCTATGCCAGCGGCCGTCAATTACCGAGTAGCCTACCGCCATCGTAAAGAGGAAGCCAATAACGGCGCAGAAAGCTCGCCACACTCGCGGTACTACGCACAGCAAAACGATAACGACCGTGGCCGCCATAATGGTGTGGCCCGAAGGCGCGGAATTGCCGTGCATCGATTCAGAGTTGATGATGTAAGGCCTTGGCAGGAAAGCTTTGAGCAGACGCCCAGCCCCGTAAGAAATAATGGAATAGAGCACTACTTGGGCCAGCAGCCACCAGCGTTTGCGCAGGGCAGCGATGGCGTATCCCAGCGCGCCGATAGCACAGCTCACGCCGATGGTGAGCTTGCTGATGGTAAACACGCCCAAGATGCTTTTCAGGAGCGGAACGGCCTGCAAATAGCCAGCAAAGTTGCGATAGACCTCGTCTTCGTACTGCTGCCCGGCCAGCGTGTATACGCCCAGCCACCACACTCCGGCGGCAGCAGCTAGGAACAACAGACCCAAGATTAGGCAGCTAATCCATGAGGAAGCGCGGGGCTTGCGGGTGAGCGGATCCATGCGCTCCAGCTCCTCGGCTTCCTCCGCCGCGGTTGTGTCTCCGGCTTTGGCCAATTCTTGCAGGTCTTTCAATGCAGCCTGGGTGCCAAAATCGCCATTTTGCGCCGCATAGGTCGCGTACTCTTTGAGCCCGGCTGCGTCGCTGCTTCCCAAAGGCGCAAACCGGCTATTGTATCCCTCAGCTCTCGCTTGCCCAGTGAACCCACCGGGTTCACTGAGACTGCTGACCCTGTTGAGACCGCCGAGGCCGCTCACTCCATTCAAAGCCTCCTGCTGCCCGCTTAAGGACGCAACATCACTTACACTCGCCTGCCCGCTGGGAGCAGTGGCCCCCTGCTGAGCATCCTGCCCCTCGTCCAAACCCTCGCCATTCTGATTCGTCATACCTCTAAATCTATCTACTCCTCCGGTCTACCGTGCCGTGTCACGTCCAAGTCGTGCAATGCATCCACAGGTGGGCACAATAACGACTACTACAGCTTTTTGCTACCGACTGCGGGCACGGTAGCCGTCGGCGAAGGTTCAACGTTATATTGCGCGCTATGAGCAGGAATCGACTGACCGTCCAAGGCCGAAGAAACTTCATAATGCACTACCAAACCTGCGGCGCGCGCATATCGTGTCACTTTTCCCACCAGCGAAACCAGTCCATTTTCCAACTGAGAGACGTATGCCTGCGAAACTGCACCCATCCGCCCGGCAATATCTGCTTGATTGAAGTCGTGCGCCCCCTCCTTCTCCCGCAAACGCGAGTTATATTGCCGCCCCTCAACCAGCTTGGCCAAAAGACTACTCTCTTCCTTTGCCAAAACAGCTGCCAGCTCCTTCTCATCAAACCCATGCTGCTCAAAATCTAACTCAGCAAAGCGCGCTCTAGGCTCCTCGACAGTTGCATCGCAAGCACCCGCGATCTCATTCTTCGGTTCATTCATTTTCCCTGCCCCCTTCAACCCCTAACGATTGCATTGCATTGCATTGCATCTATTATTGTATAAGCTATTACTTATATCCTATCTTGTCAAATCCCATTCCCCACATTCCAATATCACCAGCCAGCTTTACTCCCAGAACGGAATTGACTCATAGCATCTCGCATGGCCGCATTTTGCTGCTCTCGAATAATTTCGCCCTGCATCATGCTTGCCCTCTTATTCCCGTGTGGTACATCTTTAATTCCTGCCCAATGCCCTATGCACACGTCAAAGGCCAAATCCGGTTCAGACTCATACATACGCATCTGCACCACGGCATTTCTGCCCACAGACCCAGTAATAAGAGGCTGCATCGCTATCTCAAAAAGAGGCACCCCCTCGACCTGCGCCATACGAACCGGCTTATATGGACACTGCGGCAATTGCACACAATATTCGCTCGACGAACCACCCACGTTCCCCCTCAATATCGACAACGTAGCCACCAAGGCTCCATACATTTGCAACATAAGATCACGCTGCACAGCCTCACAACACAAATCTTGCCGACTATACCCCAGACTTTCCAGCGCCCACCGGCTACGCATCAAGCACGCAAAAGCAGCATCTACAGCATGCCCCACCGCTTCCTGTTCACTTTTACACGTTCCCGTTTGGGTGCGATACCACCAAAAATGCACCCCAACTCGCGAATGCTCTAATCCCAACCTGCCCACATTGCCTCCTTTATCTTTGGCCGCTATCCTACGGCCTTTGAGGGAGTCGGCGCACCTTCTACGAACAATGTGGTCGAATGTGAAAATGCAAGAGAGGAGTAGGAAGAAACGAGTCAATAATCGAGATTCACCGGCGAATCATGCGAAAGATACCAACGGTGAGGTATGGAGCTTCAAGTATTAGAAAAAAAGAAAACTCTCACGCACCCGTCAGAGGCCACTTACCCTTGCTGCATTCCTGCCCTGGGGGGATTGGGTGACATAACGCCACGTGAGAGCAAATACTATTCTAGCGGACTGCGCGGATTTTTGCAGCCCGCGAATGTTTGGACGCTTTAGTAGTTGTCGCCGTTGAGAACGGAATTGTTGACCACTACATAATCGACATGGCGGATGTCGGTGAGCTTGCTGCCTCCGGCATACGAAATGGAGGACTGAAGGTCCTGCTCAATTTCGCGCAGGGTGTCGGCAATGGCACCGCGGTAAGGCACCAGCATCTGCTTACCTTCCACGTTGCGGTAGGCGCCCTTCTGCTTCTCCGAGGCCGAGCCCCAATACTGTTTGAAGGTCTTGCCATCGATGGTGATTTTGCCGCCGGGCGACTCGTCGTGACCAGCCAACAAGGAGCCTACCATCACCATAGAAGCGCCGAAGCGAATAGACTTAGCGATGTCGCCGTTGTAGCGAATGCCACCGTCGGCAATAATTGGCTTACGAGCAGCCTTGGCGCACAAACGCACCGCCGCCAGCTGCCAACCGCCAGTACCGAAGCCGGTCTTGAGCTTGGTAATGCAAGCCTTGCCCGGCCCAATGCCCACCTTCGTAGCGTCCGCGCCCGCGTTCTCCAGCTCGCGCACCGCCTCGGGCGTACCCACGTTGCCAGCGATAACGAAAGCGCCGGGCAGGGCCTGCTTCAAGTGTTGAATCATGCGAATTACCGAGTCGGAGTGCCCGTGAGCTATGTCAATCGTGACATATTCTGGCACCAAGTCGGCAGCAGCCAGTTCGTCTACAAAGTCATGCTCGCCTTGCTTGACACCCACGGAAATCGAGGCATAGAGCCCCTTGCTGTGCATAGTGCGCACAAAATCGGCGCGGGTTTGCGGCTCAAAGCGGTGCATCACGTAAAAATACCCGTTAGCAGCCAGCCACTCGGCCAGCTCGTCGTGAATCACGGTCTCCATATTGGCAGGCACGACCGGAATCTTAAATGTGCGGGGCCCAAACTGCACCGATGCGTCCGCCTGAGAGCGGGACTCGATAATGCACTTGTTTGGAATGAGCTGCACATCGTCGTAGTCAAAGACTTCTGAAGGGATCATGGGCTCTTAAGCTCCTTCGTACGTCGGCCGAGCTTTGGCCCAGCCGTCCGTAACTACAGTCTAGCAAGAGCCCTGCCGCAAGCGAACAATCACCGAACTCTGCGCAGTCGTTTGTAAGGACCGCAAGCGCAGAGCCCGAAATCCGCAGCATTGCGCCATCAGCATGGTAGAATGATACCTTATATATGCAATACGCAGACTGTTTGCACTAGTTGGGGAACTTGCACCGCGGAGCTTTGGTCCGCTCAGCTGCTCTTGCACGATACTCGAGTCCACCACTTGCACTCATTACACAGGGGTTTCACATGCGTAATTCCCGCACTGCCAGCGCAGTTGTGTTAACGCTAGCTCTAACTATCCTTGGGGGGGGGGGCTACTCAGTTTACGCGCTCAGCCGCAGCTGACTCAGCTCCAGATGATTCTCCCAGCCAACTGACACGCGGTGGTGTCACTGGCGAGGAAACAGTTGACGGATTCACGCTCAGCCCTACTAAAGGTCTTGCAAACGCGCCAAACCAGGCAAGCATCACACCGCCCGTACCACCAAACGGCGTACACTACACCCAAATAAGCACAGGCTGGGGCCACAGCTTGGCAATCGGCAACGACGGTAAGGTCTATGCCTGGGGATTCAACGTGCACGGAGAAGTGGATCCAACAATAGTAGGGCATGTCAATAGACCAGTGCGCGTACAAGGCTTACCAAGCAACGTACGTTTTACTCAGGTTAGTGCCGGCGAGTACCATTCGCTCGCCCTCGGAGACGATCGCCAAGTATATGCTTGGGGGCAAAACTACTCCGGGCAACTTGGCAGTTCAACAGGCTTTGGAAGCATCGCAGGAAGCGGTGAAATTGTTCAAGTTTCAGGCGGCGACTTGCACGTTGGCATCACCCAAATTAGCGCAGGCGCGGGCCACTCACTGGCCCTTGGCACCGACAGACAAATCTACGCGTGGGGCAGCAATACATACGGAGAGTTGGGCAACACCACTGGCAACTCCGCACCCCCTAACCCCGCCAACATAGCACCCAAGCGAGTGACGGGGGCTGGACTGCCTCGTTATTGGGACCAAATTAGCGCAGGCTCAGGCTACAGCCTGGCTGTAGGATACAACAACCGGGTGTACGCATGGGGCAGCAACAAATACGGAACCCTAGCCACCCCCACCAACAGTGGCAGCACTATTGCGAATCCCACTCCTCATGAGATACCCAACGCAGTCTCAATATTTGGCTGGTCACCGCTGACCATCAAGGCAGGATACATATCTGCCGCAGTCATCAGCAGAGACCACAAAGTATATATGTGGGGCAATAACATGTATGGGCAACTGGGCAGTAGCGTTAATCTTGGCACGAACACCCCAGTCACCACCCCCACCTTAGTCTCCGGCGGCGCACTGCCCGCAGATATTGACAGCATAGATATAAGCTCAGGCACTCACGACGTCAATATCGTTAGCGGAGCCAGCACCCTCGCTATTGGCAGCGATCACAAAGTCTACGCATGGGGAGATAACTACTTTGGGCAGCTTGGCAACTCAACGAATTTACGCACCAACACGCCAAACCCCACGCCAACTTTGGTCTCAAGCGCAGACCTATCCGGCAATACCACACACATTGCCGCTGGCGCAGGCCACTCTATCGCTCTCAACAACGACAACCATGCATACACCTGGGGCCTCAACGGATACGGGGCTTTAGGTCAGGGAATAGCCTTATCTGTAGTCAGCCCCACACCCGGGAAAGTCCTCGAACCGGTAATCACCATTACCGGCATAAAGTTCGGCTCAACCGCAGCCGTTGCCACGTCTCAAGATGCCAACACTGGCACATGGACAGTTGATGTGCCCCAGCACTCAATAGGCAAGGTCGACGTCAGCGTGGCCTGGGCCATAGATGGAATCGCGCAAACCCCAATCACGCTGCATTATGAGTATAAGGGCACATACACGGTTCATTACGACCTTGGCGAGGGAAATGGGAAAGCAACAGGGCCAGCTGACCAAGCGGTGATGAACGGCGAGCCAGCTAATTGGCCCGAAGATCCAATCTGGACCAACCATCAGTTCACTGGTTGGTTCACAGCCGACGGCAAACCTTGGGGCTTCATCAATCCAGTAAACGAAGAGTTGACTTTGACCGCCCACTGGAACCACTACACCTTTGATATCTCCTCAACAATTGGCCCGACAACTGGCAACACTCCAGTGACCATACAGGCAAATCCCAAAACCACCAGTTTGCGCTTCACCCAAGTAAGCGGCGGCTCCGAGTACCATACCCTGGCACTCGGCTCAGACGGCAACGTTTACGCTTGGGGATGGAACGAATACGGCCAGCTGGGAGACGGCACTTTCTTTAGGGCCACTCGCTCGCAGCCATTGCGAGTATTGACTCCAGCTGGGGTCCACTTTCTCCAAGTCAGCACGGGGTTATATCACTCTCTCGCTTTAGGAGAAGACCACAAGGTGTATTCGTGGGGTTTCAATTTTAGCGGAGAACTCGGAGTAGCCAACAGTGGTAGACCACAGCCAAATCCTACTCCTATAAAGGTTACAAGCGGCAGTCTCAGCAACGCTTATATCACTCAAATCAGCGCAGCAAACGGCTATTCACTCGCCCTCGACTCCAGAGGAAACGTGCATTCCTGGGGTCATAACAGGTCCGGACAACTCGGCAACACTACCAACACCGGAGAAAACTACCCCAACCCAATACCGACACAAGTTATAGGTGGTTCCCTAACGCGGCGCAACATCATACAAATCAGCGCAGGCGGAGGCACTGTCTTTGCGCTCGACAACACCGGCCGAGTTCACGCTTGGGGAAACAACACTGCCGGCCAACTCGGCAACACTGACGGTAACGGTATCTCAGATAGCAGTCATCCCACGCCCACGCTAGTTACCGGGGGCAGCTTGCCAGACGGCAGTATCACACAAATCAGTGCAGGAGGGTCCTTTGCTCTCGCTTTAGACACTACAGGCCACGTTCACGCTTGGGGATGGAATTCGTACGGCCAGCTCGGCAACACAAACAATATCAATCTGGGCATGATGGACAAAACAGCCAACCCCACACCCACACCAGTGAACACCGGCAGTCTCAGCAACGCCACAATCACTAGCATTAGTGCAGGAGGCGGCCACTCTGTAGCAATCGACACTCAGGGACGATTACACGCCTGGGGTTGGAATTCATACGGGCAGCTCGGCAACAGCATTAACAGTAGTGTCAGTTCTGAGACAAGAGCCAACCCCATACCTGTGCTCGTGACCGGAGGAAGCCTGCCGGCCGACAGGATTATCCAGGCCGATGCCGGAGCCGATTACACCCTGGCAATTAGCCATGACGGCAGTGGCAGCGCTTGGGGAGCCAACTACAACAACCAACTCGGCGACGGCAACAGCTTATCTAGTACCGCCAATCCAACTCCCCGCGCAATTACATCGGGCGCAATCGATGTAAGCAGCATTGAATTCGGCGATTCGAGCCACGCCATAACACCGAGCTACAACGAGAGCGCCAAACAATGGAACGGCAAAAGCCCCGCCCATCCCGAAGGCACGATAGCAGTCAAAATGAAGTGGAGCACAACAGGAGCTCCCCAGCCCGACTATGTCATCACACCCGGCTTCCGCTACTACACCTTCCTAACGCTGCCCGCAGCCGGAACCGTGCCCTTGCAACGCTTCGGCGGGAGCAGCCTCCTCCTAGTCACCACCCTGGCCACCACCGCATACGCCGCCTACCAAGTAGGCAAACAAGGCCACCACCCAAAAGCCCGCCACCACCCCCACAACCGCCAGGGGTAAGCAAGCAACCACAGGCAATCGCCCCGACAAGCACCCGCGTGAAAGCTCGAAAGGAAATCGTAGACATAGCGGCCTGGTGGAGCCGGTGCCGCAGTGCCGTTGATATGATTAGCCAAGATTATGACTGATACCAAGCGAGAGGAAGCGCAATGGACGCGGATTTGGTGATTGTGGGGGCCGGGCTCTTTGGGCTTACTGTGGCGCAGCAGGCGGTGGAGGCTACCGGTGCGCGCGTACAGATTATCGACGTACGCGACCACATCGGCGGCAACGCCTACTCCTACAAGGACGAGGAAACAGGGGCCGAGATTCACCAGTACGGCGCCCACCTCTTCCACACCTCCAACAAGCGCGTGTGGGACTACACCAACCGCTTCACCGAGTTCACCGACTACAACCACCGCGTCTACACCACACATAAGGGCGAGGTCTTCCCCCTGCCTATCAATTTGGGCACTATCAACCAGTTCTTCCACGCCCACTACACGCCTGCCCAGGCCAAGGCGTTGATTCAGGAGCAGGCCGGCGAACTGGCGGGCACCGATCCCGAGAACCTGAACGACCAGGGCATTTCACTGATTGGCCGCCCCCTGTACGAAGCGTTTATTAAAAATTACACGGCAAAGCAGTGGCAGACCGACCCTTCCGAGTTGCCTGCTTCCATTATTAAGCGCCTGCCCGTGCGCTTCAACTATGACAACCACTACTTCAAGGACACCTGGGAGGGCCTGCCCAAGGACGGTTACACAGCTTGGTTTGAGCGCATGATTGACGACCCGCGCATTTCCGTCTCGCTCTCCACCGACTTCTTCGACAGCTCGCAGCCCTTCAACCGCGATGCTCTAGTCGGCAAGGTGCCCGTGGTCTACACCGGCCCCGTAGACCGCTATTTCGACTACCAGCTGGGCGAACTCAAGTGGCGCACGGTAGAGTTTAAAGAGCAGCGCTACAACGAGGATGACCACTTCGGCTGTCCAGTCATGAACTTCTCTGACTCGGATGTGCCCTACACGCGTGCCATCGAGTTCAAAAACTTCAACCCTGAGCGCTACGAGGAGCAGAACCACGAGCGCACGGTGGTCTGGGAAGAGTACTCCCGCTTCGCCAGCAAGGGCGACGAACCTTACTACCCCATCAACACGGCCGAAGACCGCAGTCTCTACACACAGTACAAGGAACTGGCCGAGAAGCAGCCGCAAGTAGTCTTCGGCGGTCGTTTGGGCACTTACGCATACTACGACATGCACCAAGTTATCAACTCGGCACTGGTGGCCTTCGAAAAACAGATTGAGCCCATGCTAGCTCAGCACTAAGCGCTTACTGGCCCCCGCAATCATATTCGGGGATTGTATTCGCCTAGCCCGCGCCAACACAGGCTCAATGGCTGAAAACTTGCAAAGATATTCCCAGCTTGCGAGTTTTCAGCCATTTTTCGTATTTCAGTGGCTGAAAACTCGCACTTTCACTGCTTTACCGGCTGATATGCATGCCGCAAATCGTCCGCTCGAACCGGCCCGAGGCAACGAGTGCCGCTGCACCAAGAGTTAGCACCACTGCGAGCGCGATGAGGAGGTCTACCTCAGCTCCGGTTGCCGCTAGCTGGGAAGGATCTTGCTGGCGAGCTGCTACTTTAGATTCCTTGCCAGCAGGTTGTATGCCGGCAGCTGCCGCACCGGGGGCACCCGCGCCAGGACCCGCGGGAGCACCGGGAGTGACCTTGCCAGAGCCATCTGAGCCGGAGCCCGGGGCAGGGTGAGAGCCGCTGCCACTGCCGGGGCCGCCGCCAGAACCAGAACCGCCGCCAGGCTGCTTGTGGTCAGTAGTAGCAGATACCAGCTGCCCTACGGCCGCCGCCAACGTCTGCTCGGCAGCATTCACATCTGCCTGATTAGCATTCGGGTCAGCTAAGACCGCCTGAGCCTGAGCCAAAGCCTGAGCAAAGGTCGCCCAGCTGGCCGCAGTGTAGTCGCCAGCCTTCAGCTTTGCCGCCGCACTCACAGCAGCCTGCAGCTTGTCCTTATTTACAGCCAGCTCGGCTTGCACCAGGCCGTTGTATGCCGTTTGCAAGACGTTATAGGCGCTATCGAGATCGGCCTGCAAGGAAGCCGGGTTGCTCAACACCTGTCGAGCCGCTGCTAGGGCCGTTTGCAAGGCCTGCCAAGAAGCCGGCGTGTACTTACTTGCGTCCAGAGCGGAATACTGGGCGATGGCAGACTGCAACTGCGCCTTATTTATCGGCGTTATGTTGCTAATATCCAAACTCAGCTGGCTACCTGGCTGCTCGGGCGCAGAACCATACGTGTGCACGTTCAGCACCTTGGCAGGGCCGGGAGTGCGAACCATGGCAGTATTGACCGGCACCACTACGCCGTCTTGGTCGTCGAAAGTAGTCTCCCCGTTGCCCGAAGCGCCGCTGGCACCAAACCAGATAGCTGGATGGTAAGCGTCGAAGGCATCGTCCGGGCCGCCGGCAGCTTGGTCCACTTCGTATGGGTTGGGTGCGTCAGCCGCGTAAATCGACTGCGTTACCACCGAATACCTGATGGGAGCAGACTGGCTAGCGCTAGTGAAACCGAGGGCGGAAAGCTTCGCCGACAGCACTACCTGATTGGAGTCAGAGATAAAAGCATCATCAATGGGCTCCTCGTCCACGAGCGTATCCATATATCCGGAATTGTCGAGCGTGTAGGTGCGCGCAAATGCCGTGTCGGTTTGAGTGCCATCGGGGGTCTCGGTCTCCACAGAGATGACGTGGTCCGCAGTACCGTCGTTGTTTGTATCCAAATAAACACTTGGCACGACAGCGCCGTTTCCAATGCGATTCCAAGTCTTATCGGTGATAATACCGAAGGAAAGCAAGCCCTGCGAGGGGTCTGCCAGCTGGGGTGCGGTAGAGGAATACCCTACTGCGCGAATGTCGCCAGCTGCCAGGCTGCGCTGAGCATGATCGCCCGGCGTGCCCACATATCCGTCGACTGGATCCTCAACTCCGTAGATCATCGGCACGAGTTTCGACGCGTAAGTCTGCTCGCCGGTGCCCTGAGCGAAGCCGTGGCCGCTAATGGCAAGCCGCTTATCGCCGCCCACGTTCTCCTGGTAGGGAGCGCTGGTCTGCGAAACAGGCTTGGGTGCCGAAGAAACAGCCACTCGCAGCCCGTAGGCATCCGGGGTACCGGTCTGCGGAACCAGCTTTACCACGCCGGAAGCGTCGGTCACATACGAACGGTGCTCGCCGGCGACTTCTGCGCTCTGCGTTGTATCGCGCGTGTGACGCAAAGCCGACTGGTCAGGAATGCTGAGCGTAACACTAAAACTGGCCGAATCATTGGCTGGCACCGTAATCGTGTTTGCACTCAATTGATAGTTGACCCCAGGAGTTGAAGTGCGTGGCGCATATGAAATGTCGTACGTGCGTGCGCTGCTACTGGTGTTTGAAACGGTGAAGGTCTTCGTAGCCGAATAGCCAGCCTGAGGCACCTGGACGATGCCGAACTGCCCGCTCACAGCCACCTCGTCGGCAGAAACATGAACAGGGTTGCTTACCGCTGCCCGTGCGTCGATACGGCCCGATCCCACGCGCATTGGGCTCATTGCTGTGGAACGATCTGCGCTGAGCACGTCGTGGTCGGCAGTGTTCATCATCTGCGCTTTGACTTGGTAAGCATTCCAATCTGGGTGAGACTGGCGAACTAGAGCCGTAACTCCGGAAGTGAGCGGGGTGGCCATAGAAGTACCGCTCATAACCTCGCGATTGTTGCCAGAGCCAGCCGAAGCGGAGATGATACCAACGCCGGGAGCTGCAACATCTGGCTTAACCGTGCCATCGTAGGAGCCGTGAATGCCGCGCGAAGTGAAGGAAGCAACTACGTCTTCCTTTTCGCTGGCATAGTTGGAGTCTACGCTCAAGCGCAAGTTATCTGCAAGCTTGAGTTCAAGACTGCCGTTGTTGATTGCGGTCTGCAAGTCTTGGTTACCATTGGCATCCTTAACCAGCTGGAAGCCGGGAATATTAGCATTGCCACCGATTCCTGCTTGAGGAACATTCTCTTTGGAACCAAATACGACACCGACAGCTCCGGCAGCCTGCGCTCGATTAAAGCGAGTGCCAGACCCGCAGACTATAGCGTTATCGTCCCACTCAACGTAAGCAATTTTGCCACTCACCCGCGCAGCATCAGCGGCAGAATAGGCCTTGCAGCCTTCCAAGTTAGTTGGGTCACTCACTCGTGCCACTGGAGCTGTAACCGAGAACCCTGGATTGTTGTAATTCCTAGAATATTGGCCTGCTAGCTTCGTGCCTACTAGGCTTGCTGGCCCTGCGGTCACCTCGACTGCGTCTTGCAAGGTTTTACCTGACTGGCTAGCAGCCACGGTGAGCGCGCTCTTGGCCGTGCCTGGCGAACCTGTCACATCGCTCACGTCGTCTTCGTTGCCAGCAGCGATGACGGAAATCACGCCATCGCGGGAAAGATTGTCGACTGCCGTATTTTCAGGATCGTCAGTCTGACCAAAAGTACTGCCCAAAGACATAGACACTACGCCAATTTTGTCTGCCAGCGCAGAGGTGAGATTGTGCTGGGCCACCCAGTCTAAGGCCTGACCGACTAAGTCGGTAGATCCGCCGCCATCTCCAAACACCTTGAGCGCATAGATGCCTGCTTCCGGTGCCGAACCTGGGCCAATGCGCATACTTGCTACATCAGCTTGGCTGAGGCCTGGGTAGGAGCCGGAGAAGCGAGTACCGTCATTCTTTACGCCGTATCCTGCTGCGGTGCCAGCAACGTGCGTGCCGTGATGGCCGTGCTCACCATCAATCGGATTAGCGTCAGGTGCTGGTGTCAGATTGGTCCTGCCGTCATAGGTAGGGCCAGCAAAATCGTAGCCACCCTTATATTTAGCGGTGTCGAGCTTGGTGCTCAGCACCGGATCGGTCAGCGGATTGGCAGTGGAGGCGAGCGCTGTTGCATAATCGGCAGCGTTGCCTGAGCCGCCAAAATCGGAGTGCGTGTAGTCCAAACCGGTGTCGACTACTGCGATGTTGACACCTTGCCCAGTTTTGCCAGTCTGGTTCCAAGTCTGAATGGCACTTACCAGCTGATCGCCGTTCTTGTTATTAGGCTGCTGACCATCTTCCGCACCTGCTGGAGACTGCGACTCGTCGACGGCTTTCATCGACCTAATGGGGGAAATGCGTGCAACGGCGGTGGAATGTTCCGACAGCTTTCGTAGAGCTGCCGCGTCGGCGTTGACTGCTACGCCCGCCACGCTATAAGAAGTATCGTAAATCAGAGCGGCCTGGGGGTCGAAGGCCTGCAATTCTTTGAAAACGTTGTCTGCGGCCTGCTTCGCTTTGTGAGCATGATCAAGGCCTTCTGCGTTTGCCTGGGTTTCTTTCTGTTCGTCCGACAGGCCCGAACGCTGCATATCTAACTGCTGACGCTTCAGCACTTTTTGCTCTACGCCAGAGGTTTCTTTGACCTCAATAAAAGCAGTTACCTTGCCATTAGCATCTTGCAGCTTTTGCGCTAACGGTCCTGGTATAGAAGCGGCCTGCCCTATTTGCGCTGCCGGCGCCCGCTCAGCTGTGTTCGCTGAGGCGCTGGCTGCTATGGAGGCTATCATCGCTGAACTGGCGAGGACTGCCAAGAAACAAGATATTTTCTTGTTCTTTCCCATCTGCCTTCTCCCTTGTCTCGTGGTATTCGTCAAGTGCCCCGAGCGAGTTCATGTCTGAGGTACTTGAATATTCACACTAGACCCCGAAGTGACACTTTTGCACAAAATGTCCACTATGTGTCACTTCTGCACATTTTGGCATGCGATTTGCCATACCTAGGCCGGACTGGTACCGCTGCCGAATTAGCAAGTTGCACTTTGAGAGTTGGGAGTTATATAACAAGGAAGGTTGCCTCCACGTTGGGAGACAACCTTCCTTTGCACGCTACTTTCTGGTGGCGCTTATTACTACATGCCACTGGTGGTTGGGCCAGATGGCTTGGAGGGGCCGCGATTATGGCGATAGACCAAGAAGAGCGCAGCGGCAGCCAATATCGTTACTAGCGCAGCTACGAGTGGAGTACGAGAGGAGCTAGAACTAGAAGACGAGCTCTCCTCGGCACTATCGGCAGCACCATACGGAGTCCTGCGGCCATCTTCCTCGGACTCATCTGCACTGTTGTCATAAGACTTTGGAGTAATCTTCGGAGCATCCTTTGGATCTGGAGTTTGCTCTGTCGGAGCCGAAGCTGCAGCCTCAGAATCAGCAGACGAAGACTCTGCTGACGACGAAGCTGCGGCGAGAGCAGACACTAGCTGAGCAGCAGCCGGAGCGGGAACCGAAGCCGGAGCTGCGGGCTGAGCCTGAGGTTGCGCCTGAGACGGTCCCTGCTGAGGAGCTTGCCCATTGCCAGCGGCCGGTCCAGGAGATGGGGTGGGCTGCTCAGTATTTCCAGATTCGGGGTGCAGACCGGAGCCCGATGGGTGGTCTTTCGAACCCGGTTCCTGGTTCCCCTCTGGTTCTGAACCTGAGCCAGGCTTCTTAGGATCATCTTGGCCGGGCTGAACCGGACCAGGCTGCTCCGGCTGCTTTGGCCCCTCAGGACCGGGCTGCTCAGGAGTCGGCTGAACCGGCTGAGTAGGAGGTGGGGTAGGCTGAACCGGCTGAACCGGACCAGGCTGCACTGGGCCAGGTTGGACCGGTCCGGGCTGCACTGGACCAGGCTGAATCGGCTGGACCGGCGGCTGCGTGGGCTTAAGTTGCAGAGCCGCAGTTGCAGACTGCAAGCGAGTAAGTGCAGCATCTACTTGGTTCTGGGTCGCATCGGCATCAGCAAGCACCGCCTGAGCAGAAGCCAAAGCAGTAGCGAATGCTGACCACGATGTCGCAGTGTAATCAGCCTGGCTATGAGCACCGGCGACAGCCACTTCTGCCTGCAACAGGGCCTTATTAGCCACCGGCACCAAAGCAGCTCGAGCGCCTTGCAGACTCGTCAGCGCAGCATCCACTTGGTTCTGAGTAGCGGCTGCATCAGCAAGCACCGATTGAGCAGAAGTCAAAGCAGTAGCCAATGCTGACCAAGAAGCCGGCGTGTAATCAGAACGCACCAAGGTCTGCACAATGGTAACTTCCGCCTGCAACGCAGCCTTATTTACTACAGGCACCGGCACCAAAGCAGCTCGGGTATTTTGCAAACTCGTTAGCGCAGCATTCACCTGAGCCTGAGTTGCGGCTGCATCAGCAAGCACTGCCTGGGCATTAGACAGGGCAGAGGCAAACGCCGGCCACGAAGACGCGACGTAATCAGAGCGCACCAAGGTTAACGCACTGGCAACTTCCGCCTGCAGCAGCGTCTTGTTGACCACCGGTACCGGCACCAAAGCGCCACGGGCCTGAGCCAAAGTGTTATAAGCAGCATCGACCTGGGCTTGAGTAGCGGTCGCATCAGCAAGTACTGACTGGGCAGCAGACAGGGCAGCAGCGAACGGAGTCCAAGTATTTTGCGTATAGTCTCCAGCCACCAGACCGCTAGCAACAGTGACCTCGGCTTGGAGCTGGGCCTTGTTGACAGTCTGCACCTGCACCAAAGCAGTGCGGGCCGCGCTCAATGTGGTGTAAGCCGCATCTACTTGAGACTGGGTCGCATTAGCATTTGCTAGCACTAACTGAGCAGCAGACAAAGCCGATGCAAACGGAGTCCAAGAGGCCGCGGTGTAGTCAGCCTGCACTAAAACAGCTGATGCAGTCACCTCGGCTTGTAGTTGGGTCTTGTTAGCTTGCACCAACACGAGAGCCTGCCTGGCCGTGTTCAAGGCAGTGTAAGCAGCGTCGACCTGAGATTGAGGAGCATTAGCGTTCGCCAATACAGTCTGAGCAGCAGACAAAGCAGCAGTAAATGGAGCCCAAGAAGCGGGCGTGTAATCAGACTGCACTAGAACAGCCGAAGCATTCACCTCTGCTTGTAACTGAGCCTTATTGACCTGCGTCAGTACGAGAGCCAAGCGAGCCGTATTCAAGGCGGTGTAGGCAGAATCTATCTGCTGCTGGCTAGCTACCGGGTTTGCCAGCACTGTTTGAGCAGTAGACAAGGCAGTAGCCACTTGAGACCAAGAAGCGGGCGTGTAATCAGACTCGACCAAAGCAGTCGCGGCATTGACCTCAGCCTGCAGCTGTGTCTTGCTCACCGTCTGCACGTGCACCAGGCCGTTGCGGGCCTGAGATAGAGCAGCGTAAGCAGCGTCGACCTGAGACTGGAGGGCAGCTGCGTTGGCTAAAGCAGCCTGAGCATCGGCCAAAGCTGCCGCAAAGGGAGTCCACGAAACCGCCGTGTAATCAGACTGAGCCAAAGCAACCGACGTGTTAACTTCAGTTTGCAAGGCCGTCTTATTAGCTGGCACAGGGCTTAGGGCCAAGCGAGCTGTATGCAAACTGTTGTAAGCAGCATCGACTTGGGACTGCGTCGGATTCGCGGCAGCCAACACCCCTTGAGCTGCAACTAGATTGCTTGCAAACAGAGCCCAAGAAGCAGCCGTGTAATCAGACTGAATCACGCCAGTTGAAGCATTGACCTCAGCTTGCAAGAGCGTGGTATTGGCTGGAATTATGCCAAGAGCTGTGCGAGCAGAGTGGAGGGCTGCGTAAGCAGCGTCGACTTGCTGCTGGGTAGCGTCCGTGTCTGCGAAGACTGACTGGGCATCAGCTAAAGCAGTGGCGAATGGTGCCCAAGTAGCAGGCGTGTAGTCAGCCTGCACTAAAGCAACCGATGTATTAATCTCTGCTTGAAGCTGGGTTTTGTTCGTAACTGGCTTAAGTACCAGGCCCGAGCGGGCTGACTGCAAAGTAGTAAGAGCAGCGTCGACCTGGTTTTGTGTGGTATTAGCATCGGCCAAGACTGACTGAGCCGCAGCCAAAGCGGTGGCAAACGGTGCCCACGATGCTGCCGTATAGTCAGCCTGCTGTAAGGCGCTCGAAGCTGTCACCTCATTTTGCAAGAGCGTCTTGTTGGCCGGAGGCGTCACGGGAACCAGAGCAGAGCGCGCAGCTTGAAGATTCGCCAAAGCCTGGTTAACTTCTGCTTGGCTAGCGTCCACATTACCCAAGACCGTTTGTGCCTGAGTCAAAGCGGTCTGCAAGCTCGCCCAGGAAGCAGGCGTGTAAGCGCTGGCATTTAGACCAGTGCAAATAGCTACCTCAGCCCGCAGTGCGGAAGCGTCGACCGTCGAAAGGTTCACGATGTCGATCACTGGAGCATCGGTGGAAGCAACGGGGGCAAGGCCCAGCGTGTGAAGCAGCAAAACCTTGTCGTTGCCGCCCTGCAGAGGGGCAGTGTGGGCAGGAATCTTTTCTCCATCTTGCTCGTCGAAGAAAGTCTGACCAGAACCGCTTGCTGCGTTCGAACCGAACCAGAGGGAAGGATGGTAGGCATCGAAAACGGTCTGCACGAAGCTACCAGCCGAGTCGACCGCGCTATACGCATAACCAGAAGCGACATCAACCTTATAAGCAATGCTGGCCTGCGTGTCGGTGGCAGTGAAGCCCAAAGCCGAGAGCTTCGTACTGAGCACCATCTGGTGGGAGTCCGATATAAAAGCGTCATCAATACTCTCCGTATTGACCCGCGCCATACGATGCCCACTAGCGTCAAGCTGGTAGGTCACAGCCTTCGCAGAATCTAGCCGCGAATTATTTGTTGTCAAATTAGTAGCTGTAATCACATAATCTGCTTGGCCATCGTTGTTCGTATCCAAGTAGACTTCCGGTTGAACAAGGTACTCATCTCCAACGCGGCCCCAAGCCTTATCCGTCACAACACCGAAGCTCACCATGCCCTGCGAGGGGTCGGCAAGCTGCGGGGCAGTAGAAGAGTGACCGATAGCCCGAATGTCACCAGAATCTAAAAGATGCCTAAAGTGGGTGAAATGAGTGTTTTTTACTGGACTTTCAGCACCGAGGACCATAGGAGCTACCTGCGATTTGTAGGTTTCCTCGTCCGCACCTTGATTCAGTCCGTGACCGCTCACCTCAAGCTGACGGCTGCCATCAATGCGCTGCTTGTAGACCGTGCTGGTCTCGGAAATCGGCTTAGGCGCTACTGCCACAGCCACTCGTAAGCTAGTTGCCCCAGTAGAAGGCGGGCCAGTTGGTGTGAGTTCAACAATACCAGTCGCGTCGCTCACATAGCTCGTATGCTCGGAATCGAACTGCGCTGCTTGGGAAGGGTCCCTAGTCTTGCGCATCAAACTTTGGTCGCTAATGCTCAGATCAACGCTAAACTGCGCGCTGCTACCGGCCGGCACTGTCAGGTTAGTGGTGCTCAGCGAATAGTTCACTCCGGGGCTACTCGTCCTGGGCTGATACGCCAGCTGGTAGCTATGGCTTTGCGAATCGGTATTGGTAACCGTTATCACTTTGCTATCCGAGTAGCCGGTCTGCGGCACTTGGGCAATGCCAAAACCTACGCTAACTACCTGCGCATCAGGTCCGGAAGCATGCACTGTATTATTGACGGCTGCCAAGGCATCGATACGCCCGGTACCGACTCTGACAGGCCCATAAGCGCCGCCCGTATACGTGACATCGTGATCGGCAGTATTGATAATCTGCTGCTTCACCTGGGCCCCGGACCAACCCGGGTGAGCCTCATACACCAAGGCCGCAGTGCCAGAAGTATAAGGAGTAGCCATCGAGGTGCCAGACTTCATGACACTATTCGTGCCCGTCTGTGAGCTAGCGGATATGATGTATTGGCCCGGGGCGCTCACATCTGGCTTATTAGTTCCGTCGTAAGAACCGTGTAGACCGCGGGAGGTGAACGAAGCTACCGCGTCTTGCGCAGGCCCAAGCGTCCAGCTCGCGGCCACAGACAAGGCAGACTTGGCAGAAGCCGGAGAGCCAGTTGAATCTGTTAAATCGCCATTATTTCCAGCGGCCGCCACAGTGAGTACGCCATCGCTAGCAAGGGCATTAATAGCATCAATCTCCGAGCAATCCGTCTGGCCAAAGATAGCTCCCAACGAGAGCGAAACGACCGAAATCTTATCTGCCAAAGGAGCGCTCAAATTGTGCTGGACCACCCAGTCGATAGCTTGTGTGCTCAGCCCTGTAGTGCCGCCATGGTCGCCAAACACTTTGAGAGCATATATGCCAGCCTTCGGTGCGCTACCTGGCGCAATTTTCATATTGTCTGTATCCGCAGAAGTGAGCTGCGTATAGTCGCCTGAGAATCTAGTGGAATCTGTCTTTACACCATAGCCCGCAGCAATACCAGCCACGTGAGTACCGTGAGCAGATGCGGCACCGTCTATAGGGTTGTCGTCAGGAGCGGGAACGTCGCTGGAGCTTTGATAAGCAGAGCCGGCAAAGTCATGACCACCCTTATACTTGCTGGCATCCACAAGTGGCCTAATGCTTGGATCCGTTAGAGGATTTGCAGTAGAAGCGCTAGCAGTTTGGTATGCCGCAGTAGTGCCCGGACCGCCAAAATCAACGTGTGTATAGTCTAAGCCGGTATCGATTACAGCGATATTCACACCTTGGCCGGTGTGTCCAGTCTGGGCCCACGCATCTACCGCACCAATATGCCCTACACTCTCGTTATACAACTGAGGCTCTGAACCGCCCTGGGGCTGGGCTCCCGAGTTCTTATTCAAAGGCTCCATCGCAGTCACGCGCGTCACACTAGCCACTGAAGGAGACTGCTCTGCCAGCGTCCGCAATGCCTGCGCATCTGCCTTAACTGCCACGCCGCTAATGGCGCTACCCGTGGTGTAAAGCTTTACAGCAGAAGGGTTCAACGATTGCAGCTGCGCAAAAGTCGAATCGGCCACCTGCTCAGCCTGCTGAGCCGTAGCCCGACCATTCTGCTTGGCCTTATCTTCTTTCTGAGTTTCACTTAAGCCTGAGCGCTGCATGTCGAGCTGGGCCTTGGTTTGCAACTTGCGCTCGATGCCGCTCGATGCCTTCACCTTAATAAAGGCCACTACGGAACCATCGGCACGCTCTATCTCTGGCGCTACATGGCCACGGCCACTCACTGCATCGCCCACAGCGTATGCTCGGCCAGGCAACCCAACGCAAGCCACCATGAGCGTGGCAATGGCTGCCAAAATTGCAACGAACTGTCCCCAGCTTTTGCGCACCAAAGGTACTCCTCTCAACCACTCCCCCAGATAGACCTGCCTGAGCGTAAACTCCCCGGAACACTGCCACAGGTTATGCTTTACTGTTTGCCGACTTTGCATCACATCTTCGGCGCATGAGAGAACCAAAAGTTTGCTAAGAACTGGCTAGAAAATATTATGCCATAAGCGCTATATCAATGCACACTTGTACCATCTCTACACATCATAAGCCATTCTGCTCAGCCGTAAGAAAGCAAAAGGGCCGCCTCCCTCAGGAAGCGACCCTACAATATGCAGTTATGCAGTATTCAGCACAACTCAGGCATGCCAAACGTCCTTGCCGTTGTCTTGAGCGGCCTTCACATCAGCATTGAGAGAATCCGCATCGGACTCAACCTTGCCTGCGATGTAATCCTCAACCAACTGGCGAGCTTCATTGTCTTCGTGCTGTACGGCAGGAGACTTCATGAAGTAGGAGGAAGGAGCCAGAATCGGGCCGCCCAAGTGGCGGTCCAAAGCAATCTTGGCGGCGCGGATGGCGTCAATCACGATGCCAGCCGAGTTGGGGGAATCCCACACCTCAAGCTTGTATTCCAAGTTCAACGGCACATCACCAAAGGTGGTGCCTTCCAAGCGCACGAATGCGAACTTGCGGTCGTCCAGCCACGCCACATAGTCAGAAGGACCAATGTGCACATCGCGCTCAGCCATCTCGTGAGGCACAATCGAAGTGACGGCGCGAGTCTTGGAGATCTTCTTGGACTCCAGGCGAGAGCGCTGCAGCATGTTCATGAAGTCCATGTTGCCGCCCACGTTGAGCTGATAAGTGCGATCCAAGCGCACACCGCGATCCTCGAACAAGCGGGCCATGGTGCGGTGGGTAATGGTTGCGCCCACCTGGCTCTTGATATCGTCGCCCACGATAGGCACGCCAGCGTCGCGGAACTTCTGAGCCCACTCAGGATCGGAAGCGATGAAGACAGGCAGGCAGTTCACGAAACCGCAGCCTGCGTCTATAGCAGCCTGAGCGTAAGCTTTGTCGGCCTCCTCAGAACCCACGGGCAGGTAAGAAACCAAGACATCAACCTTGTTGTCGCGCAACACCTGGGCCACGTCGACAGCGGGAGCCTCGGACTCGTCAATCATCTTGCTGTAGTACTCGCCCAAACCGTCGCCAGTAGGACCACGCAGGACTTCCACGCCCAAGTTCGGCACATCCGAGAACTTGTAGGTGTTGTTCTGCGAAGTGAAAATGGCTTCGCTTAAGTCTTTACCAACTTTGAGCGCGTCAACGTCGAAAGCGGTCACGAATTCCACGTCGCGAATACGATAGCCACCAAAGTTGGCATGCATAATGCCAGGAATCTTGGCGTCGTCTTTCGCGTCTTTGTAATACTCGACTCCCTGTACTAGCGACGAAGCGCAGTTGCCAACGCCGGCTATAGCTACACGGATGCTCATACAAACTCCTCTGATAATCACTAATACCAACTCCAGCATACCGTCACGGGGCGAGCAGCGAGGGCCAAGATGCCAAATATTTCACAGCACAATGTTCTTCACCCCACTTTTTCACCCCAAAGTAAGGATTTTACAGGCCCCCCTAGCTAGCGCATCGGCCGCGCGATTCCCCTAATAAAAGCCGGCCAAACGTACAAAAATTATGGAAACTTACTCTTTTAGCGCACACATGACAGGCCCAGCGATTAGCGTTAAGACTATGACATTTGAGACACGCTCACTCTCTTCGACGCCCCGAAAGCCCCGGCAGACGCGCTCGGCGGCCTCTGGCCGCACCAGCGCAGGGCGTGGACGAACAGCAAATTCACGCTCATTGAACGGGAAAAGCGGGGGCAGCAAGAAACGCCCCGGTAGTTTTGGAAACAAAGCGCCCAAGACTCGCCCAGAGCTCAAGCCCAACGGCAAACCACGCAAACGCCACCGCGTTCTCAAATGGACCCTCGGTATCATCGGCGGCCTCATCGTGGCTATGATTGCCGCTTTCGCATACCTATACATCACCACGGAAGTAGTGCCGCCCGAAAAGCAAGCTCTAGCACAAAAAACTACTGTGTATTTCTCCGACGGAACCACTCCGGTCGGCACATTTGCTGAACAAAATCGCGAGATTATCAACTGTTCCGTTATGCCCAAATATGTGGGCGACTCGATCGTAGCCTCAGAAAATCGCTCCTTCTATTCAGATTCGGGCATTGACCTCAAGGGCATTGGCCGCGCCCTGCTCAATAACGTCACCAAGGGCACCCGACAGGGCGGTTCCACCATCACTCAGCAGTACGCAGAACGCTACTATTTGGGCGAAACCACCTCCTACACAGGCAAACTGCGCGAGGCTATCCTCTCACTCAAAATTACGCAGACCGAAGACAAAGACACGATTCTGTGTAATTACATGAACACCATTTATCTAGGGCGCGGAGCGTACGGCATCCAAGCAGCTGCGCAGGCCTATTACGGTAAGGATGCTAAAGATTTAAGCATGGCTGAATCAGCTATGCTAGCCGGCATTATTCCCGGGCCTACCATTTGGGATCCAGCCGTCAATCCCAAACAGGCCGAATCGCGCTTCCACCGAGTGCTCTCCATCATGCAGGAAGACGGGTATATCACCGCCAAAGAACAGCATGACGCACTTATGCCGCAAACCATCGATTATTCTCCGCAAAATGTGTATCAGGGCCCCAACGGCTACCTCTTACGCATGGTGCGCACCGAGCTCAGTTCAGGCAAACATTCGCCCTTCACCGAAGATGAGCTCGATACAGGTGGATACAAAATTATCACCACCATCGACAAAGACAAACAGGACTTGATGAACCAGGTTTCCTCCCCTACCAACCCGGAGAAACACTTGCCAGAAGGACTGCAAGTGGGTGGCATATCTGTCAATCCCAAAGACGGTTCTATTATTTCTTTCTACGCTGGCGACGACTACTTGCAGCATCAGCTCAACAACGTGAGCCAGGCAACCTTCCAAGTGGGCTCAACGATGAAAGTGTTTACCCTCTTGGGCGCTATTCAATCCGGCGTGAACCTGAACACAGTCTTTAACGGCAATTCGCCCCGCACATTCCAGTCCGTAGGAAAATCTGTGGCCAACGCAGAGGGCATTAGCTACGGCTATGTGAACCTGTATTCAGCACTGGCCAACTCGGTCAACACTGCGTTTATGGACTTGAATGAGCACGTAACCGCAAAGAAAACCGCACAAGTAGCACACACGGCTGGCATCGAAGGCAAAATCGACGACAGCACCACTTTCGATGCCTTGGGCCTTGACGCACTGACCGCTTACGACTTGACTCAGGGCTATCAAACCCTAGCCAACGGCGGCAAAAAAGTGTCGCTACACTTAGTTGCGCAGGTCAAAGATCCCAAAGACCAAGAACTGTACACGCCTTCAATTACCGGCGAGCAAGTCTTTAACGCCGACCAGATAGCGCTCCTACAAAAGGCCATGACTGGTACTGTGCAGTACGGCACCGGCACGCAGGCTAGGGCGGTAGGTAAAACTATCGCTGCCAAGACCGGCACCGCAAACGATGATACTGCTGCCGCTATTTCTGGTTTTACGCCCTCAGTGCTCACCACGTTCGGCATCTGGTATCCGGGCGCAGACGGCTCAGCCCAGAAGATACCGGACTTCGCAGGCTACCCCCACGGTTCGGGCTACCCCACCTACATGTTTACGCAATACATGAAGCAGGCCACGGCGAACACGCCAGACGAAAAGTTCCCCAACGCCAAAGACGAAGGCAAGGTGGGCGGCCCAGACGGCACTTGGGGTACTGGCCGCGGCTCCTCATATAACTACGGTTACAACAATTACAACTACAGCTATAACAACTACAACAAGCAAAATTACGGCAACCAAAGCCTGCAACAGGGCCAAACCAACCAGAACGCTCAGCCCAAGCAGGAGCAGGCTGCACCGCAAACCCAGCAGGCCCAGCCGAGCGCCCAACCGCAGCAAAGCGCGCCGGCTCAGCCACAACCCAGTGCCCAACCCGCCCAGCCAGCCCAACCCCAGCAGTCCTCCGGTCAGTAAACCGGCCACAAGTCCAAATGAGTAGCACACATTGCCTTGTTTGGAGGCCTGTTCACGCTGTGGCGAATCATACGATTGAGACTTCGCGGCTGGTAGTTGCGGCGTAGCATTGCTTATAAGCGCACATGGACGTGTGCACTGAGTAGTGAAGGAGGCAGGTATGGCTCAGCCAGCAGTTGAAACTTACTATGAGGACGGCAAGTGGAAGATCAAGGTCGAGGGCAAGGAACGCGCTTCTAAGACCTTCGAGACTAAAGCGGAAGCACAGGCTGCGGGGCGAGAACGAGCTATGGAGCTTCATACTGAGCACGTTATTCGCAATATGGACGGCAAAATCAGCGAGAAGAACTCTTACGGCAACGATCCACGCCCACCCAAAGGTTCTCGCGGTTGAGATTTCGCCAGCAAGACCTTTGAGCAGTCACAGTCGGCACGGACAGGGGAAGCCGGGCCGACTTTTTGTTTGTAGAAGTTGCCTTATACAGCTCCTAGAGAGAAAGCGTTGAAACTACCAAACTTAGACAGACGGCAGGGAACTCAGTTGGGGAGGCTTTGCTCGCTGATTGATTCCACGATTCCGGTGGCTGGCCAGTAGTTGATGGTGAGAGGGCCATGGGCGAGAGAGTCTTTGAGCTGGTTGTGGGTGCTAGGACTTACGCGGTATTCTTTGACGTTTGCGCCTTCACCGAGGGTTCGTACTAGATAGTGGGTCGTACTATAACGACCGCCGGTACGCTCGATTTTCACTGTCCAAACCGTTGACGACACCGTTTGGAGTCCGGAGACCATATCGCTTGCGCAGTTGTAGCAAACGCGACCGCCAAATAATAAGCAAATCGGGGCAAGGATGAAGGCTAAACACAGGATCAGGCGCCCCGGCTGCACAGCCACATTCTCCGCCTGGCGCGTCTCTCGACGTGAGCGCCACCCTTTTACAAACCACCAATATGTGAAAATACCCGCTGCGATGCACACTATCCCAAAGACAATCTGAGCGCACAAGGCAGGCCAGCCCTCAGCTAAGTAACCGAGCGAATACGCAATCACCGCTATGACGAAAATCGCAATACCCAAGTACGAGACCTTGCCGAACCAACCTGTGGAATGCTTCTTGCTCTTTTTGTTGCGGCGCTGACTCGGACGCTGACTCGGACGCAGTCTCGAGAGCTGGAGTCCGCGCTTTTTAGGTTCAAACACTTCCCATGTGTCACTTTTGGGAGGCTCTTCGTTAAGTTCTATATTGGATGTGCGCATGGGCTCTCTTTCTTATTCGTTTAGCGGAAAAGTGAAACTCCGCGGCGAGACTGGCAAAAAGCGTTGCCAAGCCAAGTGTGACGGGAATTGGGCCAGACTGAGCCTAAACGGGGAGCATTTTGACTCATCCAAATACTGGGCACACGACCGTCTGCCGAGCGCGAACCGAGGAGGTTGAAACCGTTCTTTTTGGCCAGCCAATCCGGATGCTGAGTGGCGATGGCCAAGCCCTCCTCCAGGGTGAGCGGCAGGCAGTCGTCGGAATCGATAAGTTTGCGCGCCACGTCTGGCTCGCGGTTAGTGTAGCGGGTACCGGTGTGGGGCTCGACCACTATGTAGAAGGGGCCTTCTGGCGGCTCGAATCCGTCTTGCGGCAGGAAGGAGGCGATGTCGCGCGGGGGCATGGTCGTAAAACCAGCCATGCGACCAATCGAAGTTCGGGCAATGAGCGACTCGGGCGTGACCAGCTCGCGGGTGGGCACCAAGAGAATTTCAGGGCCCATATCCGCCTGTTTGAGGGCCTGAATCAAGGGCTGAGCTAGGGCTCGGAACGATGCCTCACTCAAGTCAGCCACGTCCGGATACCCCAAAGCCACAATGCGGTCCAACTGCCGCTGTGCCTCCTCAAAAGTTGTAGTCATACCTCCCAGTCTAATTCATGTGAGTCACCGAGATGGTTGCGCATTTGACAAGAACGTGTGCACATATATATGAACACGCACAAGGCAGTAGAAATTATTTATGTCTCAGCGCGAAATCCGGGATATACGCCAAAATGTGTGCGTTTTTCATGGGCTAAGCCCTTCTGCCAGTAGGTGTGAACACTGTTCGTAAGTGCTGCATCAACCTCTAGCTCATACCGGCCCACCAGTGACTGCTATGCCAAGCTACTAAGAATTACACAATATGCCGCACAAGTATCGTAACAGCTTCTTAACCCAGTATTTCTGCCAGTTCAGACCACTGAGAAGTCGCACCTGTAACCACCGATCAACACCAGTGCCAAGCAGCCAACCACATCACCAACGAAACACTTCCAAGAACCCATATGCACACATTTTGGCGCATATCCCCGGCCAAGTCCCCCCGCGGACAAAAATTTAGCTCCGGTGACATGAAATCAACCAGCGGTCATACCGGAGCTCTACCTCCTACTATACGAAGGCCCTACCCTAATTCGTAATAGTCCAGCAGAACAACTCCCTTACTCGCTAAAACTACCATTGCGGAGAAGTTCTTCTCTCACACCTCGCTGCGGCCTGTTAGGGCTCGGGCTAGGGTTACTTCGTCGGCGTATTCTAGGTCGGAGCCTACGGGGAGGCCGGAGGCTAGGCGGGTGAGCTTGAGCTCTAGAGGCCCCAGGAGTCGGCTCAGGTAGGTGGTGGTGGCTTCGCCTTCGATGTTGGGGTCTAAGGCCATGATGACTTCTTTGACCTCGTCGGTCTTGAGGCGGTCAAGTAGGCCGGGAATGCGCAAGTCGGAAGGCCCCACGTTGGCCATGGGGTTGATAGCGCCGCCGAGCACATGGTAGAGGCCCCGGTATTCGCGGGTGCGCTCGATGCTCATTACATCTTTCGGCTCTTCTACCACGCAGATGAGCGAGCGGTCGCGGCGGGGGTCCTCGCAGATTGGGCAGGGGCTCGTCTCGCACACATTGCCGCAAATCTCGCAGAAGCGTACCTTGGCCTTAGCCGTTATTACCGCGTCGGCGAGCTCTTGCGCTTCCTGCTCGTCGGCTCCCAAAATGTAGAAGGCTATACGTTGAGCGCCTTTGGGGCCAATACCGGGCAGGCGGGCGAATGAGTCGATGAGCTGCTGGATTGCACCATCATAAGCTACTGCCATTAGTCGTCTAATCCTTGCTGCCGCTTGTGTTTATTGGCATTAAGTGGGTTCTTCGGGTCGTCGGCAGCCAAATCTTCTACATGCTTGACCCTAAACATCTGCGAAAGTTCTTCGGGCCCCATCAACGAGTCTGCGCCTTGGCGAGCATCGTCGAGCGAATACGAATCTTCCTCGGCAGACACTTCCGGCACAGCGGGCGTCTGACGCGTGGCTGCAAAACCACTATTATGCACCACTTGCTGACCGCCATCTGCCGACTGAGCTACAGGCGAAGCCTCGGCAACTACCGAATCAGCCTGGGCCTCTTGCGCCTCCTGTTCTGCAGGCTGGGCAGCGCCCACGGCAGCATCTTCTTCCGGAACCGGCGAAGCAGGAGCTGCGGCAGCGCTCACAGGCGCAATCTGCCCATCTGGCTGAGCCCAAGGATCGTCTTGGTCGCTCATGTCTGGCAAGCCCATTTTCTTAGTCTTGCGCTCTTCTTCAGCCTCTTCCTGGTCTACAGAAGGCTGAAGTTGGCCCGCCTGCTGCGTTGGCCCCAAATTCACCGTTTTTGCCGGCTGTGGGTGCGCCCAAGGGTCGTCGTCATCGAGCTCGTCCGGCTTGACATACGATTCTGTGGAAGCAAAGCCAGCAGCTGGAAGCGGTTGCGAGCTAGGCGCAGGCCCGCCCGTCGCTTCGCCCTCATCTTCCTGAGGCTTACCGGCGCCAGCAGCAGGTTCACCACTATCACCACTATCACCAGTACCGGCAGCACCAGCAGTACCCGCAACTACGGCCGATTCGCTGGGTGCAGAGGCGGGGTGATGCTCGTCGGAGTCAGCAGCAGCTTCGCTCGAAGAGTCGCTTGCTGCTGAACTCTCGGCTCCAGAACGCTGACCGTGAGCCCTTCCCTTAGCTTGCTCAGCAGTATTGGAAGCAGCATCGGAGGCGGTATGAGGAGCCACACCTTGCCCCAAGTTCATAGCCGACATATTGGCCCGAGCTAGAGCAATCTGCTTCTTCACTTCCGACCGGCGCTCAGGGCTCATGCGGGCCACTGATTCAACCTTCTCACCATTGGCAGCCACTCCTGAGGGAGCAATCATCGTCTCTGGCCCAAACTCTTGACGAGCACGCGCCATCACAATGTTAGGAATCTTCGTCTCGCCCTCGACCGACCGCGAGGCCACGGCAAGTGCGAATGCGTGCTGACTGAGTGGCTGGTCAAAGGTCATAGCTAAGACCGGCCGACCCTTGGCATTACGCCCCAAGGAAACATTCGGCACCTTGCTTCGCACCACGTATTCCTGCACCCCGTCTGGCAGCGCAGCTACGAGAGCATCCCAACGCTGGTCGAGCGTCATATTCTCGTGCCCGTTGCCAGCAGCCGATTGTTCTGCCTGCTCGGAAGCAGCAGTAGGAGCCGACGCCGGAGCTTTGTTGGGAGCAGCGGCAGGAGCTGGTGATTGAGTAGGCTGCGCAACCGGTGCCTGTTGTGGCTGCGCAGGCTTTGCTTGATTTTGTCCACTATTACCAGCGGGCGCAGCGGCAGCAGCAGGCCCATTCGCCCTACGAGCTCCCACGAATCCGCCTTGAGATCCGCCGGCAGGACCAGCAGCCGCATTACCACCCTGCTGAGGCCCAGCCGCCACTTGCTGCACCATCTCAGATTCGGGCACCAACAGGCGCGCAGCTAAGAGTTCCAAGCGCATTCTGGGAGAAGTCGCTCCAGACATCGAAGCCAGAGCATCGTTGACAATGTCTGCAATTCGAGTCAGGCGCCCCAGCCCGAAAGCCTGAGCCTGGCGCTGCAAGTCGTCAACATTTTCCGCCTCGCTGTCTTCACTCAGCGAGCTTTCGGCAGACTGCCCAGCCAAGAGCAAAACCAGCAAGTCGCGCAAGCGTTGCAACAAGTCTTCCACAAAGCGCTTGGGCTCAAAACCGCCCACAACTACCTTTTGCACCACCCCGTAGAGCTTAGGCCCATCGGTATCAATTACAGCGTCGACAGCCTCTCCTATAAGACCTTCGGGCGTATACCCAAGGAGGGCCACGGCAGCGTCGTAAGTAATCGTGCCCTCGTCTGAACCAACCATCAACTGATCCAAGACGGAGAGCGTATCTCGCACCGAACCGCCGCCAGCACGCATAGCCAAGGTCAGCACGCCAGGCTCGGCCTTAATCTTCTCGTCTGCGCAAATCTGCTCAAGATAGGGCCCCATCACCTCTTGCGGCACCAGCCGGAAGGGATAGTGGTGGGTACGCGAGCGGATAGTACCGATAACCTTGTCTGGCTCGGTGGTGGCAAACATGAACATCACATGCTCAGGCGGCTCTTCCACAATCTTCAGCAGCGCGTTAAAGCCCTGCTGGGTGACCATGTGTGCCTCGTCGAGGATAAAAATCTTGAAGCGGTCGCGAACTGGCGCAAAACCGGCTCTTTCGCGCAGTTCTCGGGCATCGTCAACGCCGTTATGGCTGGCAGCATCAATCTCTACAACGTCGATGGAACCAGGGCCGCCAGTGGCCAAATCGCGGCAGCTTTCGCACTCCCCGCAAGGATGGCTGGTGGGCCCTTGAGCACAGTTAATACAGCGCGCAAAGATACGAGCGCTTGAAGTCTTACCGCAGCCCCTCGGCCCAGAAAAGAGGTAAGCATGCGTGAGCTTACCCTGATCCAAGGCGCGAGAAAGCGGTACGGTGACTTGCTTTTGCCCAATGACTCCGTCGAACGTGTCTGGGCGATACCGCCGATACAGTGCTAATGCCATATTCTAAGGCTATCCATTTCTTGAGACACGGGCCTAGTTGCGCCCGTTTGAGCCGCTAGCTTCTAGCTTACCTTGGCTCATGAGCAATCTTGCGGTCCAGCCCGAGATTGAGCCGTAACCTGCGCAGCAAACGGCACTTGCGTCGCCACCTGAACTCGAACTTGCACGTCTTGCTCGATGAGCGTACAGGAGACCAGCTCCCCTTTGTTTGCACTAGCTACTGTAGCCGCTTGCACGCAGGCAGAAGGAGAACCTTCGTCCACAGCGGACGCAGCAGCTAGTGCGGAAGCATCGGCAGCCGTCCGAGCTCTCGACTGGCAGACCAAAATATTGCCCGTAATCGCTACTACCGCTAGGCCTATTGCAGCAACCGCGACGAGCATCACGCCCATCATGGTGCCGGAGCCAGCGTCACTCTTGCGCAACCAAGCCGGAAGGCGTAACCGGGTGCGCGCCCGGCTACTCATTGAGCATCCCTACTGCTGAGCCAGAAACTCGGGCCGGAAGTACACCTAGAGGGCCTGAAATAACTGGGCAGGAGACGGAGACAGTCACAGCTTGGTTGGAACGGTTGAGCGACACTTGAGCGGCAGCACCGGCCACGCGTTGAGCCACGCCGGCAGGGTCACCTCCGCCCCGGTGGACCACTACTTCGCGCGCTGCGGACCTGGCGGCATCCTGGCAGCTGAGCGACACACTCACCGTTTGCGTGAGCCCCAAAAGCAGGGCGGCCACGGCCACTACGGCTGGCAGAATAACGGCGAACTCGGCGGTTACTGCGCCCGAATCTGAGCGCGAGCATGACTGCCAAGCGAAAGCTAAGACCCGCCGCCAGCACTGCTTTCCAGCCCACCGAGGCTGCCGCTCGCACCCCGCTAGGCTCTTTCGTGCGCTGCATAACTGATTCATAATCAGGCCACACTGAGGGCCCGCTTAACCAAGCCGAGCAAGAGCTCGCGCGCGGTGCCGGACTTGAGTACAGCCAGCAGGATGCCAGCAAAAGCGGTGGCCGCAATCAACACAACTGCGTATTCTGCCGTGGCCGCACCAGACTCGGGAGCCGACATGAGCACCTGCACTCTGGTCTCAAACTTGTAGTAAGCGCTGGTAATCGCATTCGCAGTATTGCGGTAGCGTTGGCGCAGGGCTCGGCTACTACGGCGAGCGCGGTCTGCTATCGCATGCCCCAGTCGTGCACACCTGCCCTGCCGCTTCCCGGCTCCTGCGCTAGTATCCTGCCCTTCGAGTGGGACGAGCACCTGATTGTGGGTCACGAGGCTGGCGGGGGTGAGTTGTGTCATAGTCATGAGAGTTACCTTTCTATACAGCATTGCTTATGGGAGACTGGCTTGATTCCAGCTCGCTTTCGGCGCTGGCAGCTGTCCTGTCGTGCACCGCATGACTTAACTGTGCCTTGTTTGACGCAAATACCGGGTGCTTTTTGACCAATGTGGTCGAACGTGAAGAATGTGGACAAAAAATGCGACTTATCCACATACATAGCTCGATTTGATTCGTACTTTTCCACATATATGGCGCCTTATAAACAAATATGAGAACTATTCTCGATAGCACTGAGGGCAGGGTAGGGCCTAACCTCTAAGTTGCCGGAAATCACTAGTAAGCAGAGAACTATTAGAGAGACAAACCGCCCGCAAAAGCGGCGATGCAAGGCACGACGCCAATCACAATAAAAGCCGGCAGAATGCATAAACCAGTAGGCAGCAGTATCTTGACCGTTAAGCGCGCCGAAGCTTCGTTCAGCGAGCGCCGCTGCCCCTGATCAAGCTGCTCAATCGTAGTTTCAATCCGCCCTAGCGGGGAAATACCGTGCCGCCAGGAGGGCTCCAGGCAATCTCGCACTGCCTTAAGCTGCCCCCCATAGCGCTCATGCGAGCAGGCCTGCGACCATGCGCTATACCAGTCGCTCCCCTGGTTGAGCAGCCGCGCCACCTGGCTCAACGGAGCAGATATATCACTAGAACAGGCTGCTCCTATCTGGTCGAGCGCCCGCGGAATCGAAGCGCCCTGCCGCACACAGACCGCCACCATTTCCAGCAGCAATGTAAGCGCAATGTCAGGTAAATCAGCGCTCGCGTCGATAGTTTCCAGCGAGCGCACGGGCTTGGGCAGCCATAAATACAGGGCACACCCCGCCAAAACCGCCGCCAGAAGCCCCAACATTCTACTCGCCCACTTTCTCGTCTAGTTCCTTAAGCAGGGCCCGCATCCACAACAGCCCAAGCGCATAGCTCACACCGCCAAAAATTAAGCACAGCGTGCCAATACCAGGCTTGAGTAGAAAAGCCAGCGGGCGGGCACCCAACAGGGAGCCAAAGGCAAGTGTGAGCAGAGGCAAGGCGGTCAGCAGTTTCATGGTGGCTTTCGGCATAGCAAAAGCGGCATCTTTGGCCTGGGCCAGCCGAGCCATACGCCGGTGAGCAGCCCCCACCGCATCCAAGCATCGCGAGGCCTCACAACCCAGCAAGGAGCTCAACTTGCAAGAAACGGCGAGCGCATAAGCCACCGCTCGCACCTGCTTATCGTTCTCCTGCCTGAGTTTTCGCCCCTCAAGCATGGCGCGCGCCCGCTCATAGTTAATCTTGCGCGTAGCAAAGCGCCGCCCGGACTGCTCTTCAAAAGCGCCCACCAGCGTGCCCCCGTTGCGCATGTAGGCACTCAGGGAGGAGATGGTGGCTTCGATACCAATGCGGGGCAGGTGGCGGCGCCGCTGACTCACTACTGTTGCCAAGCGCTCGCACGACTCAACCGTTGGCATCAGGCCGAAATATATAGCCAAAGCCGCCCACATCGCTGCCCAAGCAGGGCTCATAGGTTCAGCTATCATTGCCTGCTCCTCGCTCTCTGAACCCCTTGCGCCGGCAGTCTCGGCTGTGAGGGCAGAGCCAGCGTCCGCTTACCGGTACCACTCCCATTGGCACCAGTGGTCGCAATCCCCCACTGCCGAGCAAAACCGGGCCACAGCACCCCATACATCGGTTTGCCCTTACCATCCCAACTACAGACCGCCCGGCCCTGCAAGCGCCCGTCAGCACCCAGTTTGAGCACGCCAATCTGACCAATGCGCCGCTGCCCATGCTCACGCTCTAGGTGAATAACTACGTCGAACGCGCCCTCAATCAGGGCCGCCAACACTTGCGGGCTCAAACCAGCAAGCAAGCCAAGAGTCGCCAAGCGAGAGGGCACGCGCTCCACGCTGTCTGCATGCAAACTGACCATGCCTCCGTGGTGTCCGGAATTAAAAGCGCGCAAGAGGTCAGCAATCTCCTCACCTCGGCACTCGCCCAACACAATACGGTCCGGGCGCATACGCAGAGTCGCTTTTACCAGCTCCGGCAGTGCCACAGCCCCAGCACCTTCTACATTCGCCTCGCGCACCGCCAGCGACACATGATCCGCGTGGCCCGGAATAATACCCAGCTCGCGCACTTCTTCCACGGAAACAATGCGCTCACTGGGCTTGCACTGCCGCAAAAGCGCCTTGAGCAAGGTAGTTTTGCCTGAACCCGTGCCGCCGGTAACCATAATGGTGGCCCGCCTTGCCACAAGCGCCTGCAACAAGTAGAGCCAAGAACCGGGGCATAGACCAGCAGCGACTAGGGCTTGCAGCTGCGGCTCCTGCCTGTCTGGAAGTCGAATAGAAATCGAAGCCCCGGCACTAACTAGCGGCGCAATAACCGCATGAATACGCACTCCCCCGGGTGTGGAAGCGTCGGCAATAGGGCAGGAATCGTCGAGACGTTTGCCCAGTTGTGAGCACAATTGCACCGCGTACTCCCTGACCATGCCCGGGCCGGCAAAACCAGGGTGAAGTTGCCGCTCTTTCATGCCCGCCCCGGAATCTGCCCAGACCCTTCCGTCGCCCGTAACCGCGATGTCAGTCACCCGCACATCCGCTGCTAATGGCGCTAAATAGCCGAAAGCGAGGCCTCCTTCGAGCTCAGCCTCTCCCGGGGCGGTGCTGGCGTGATTAGCGAGCGCGTATTGCAGCTTCTGTGACTCTCTCATCGCTTGCCAGCCTTGGGCCAGAAGGACCGCCGGGCAGGAGCTGGCGCTTCTAAACCAATCTCTGCTTCGATGCGCTCCGCCAATGCAGCCAAGGGCTTTCGGTAAGCGCGAGGTGGCCGCTCAATGCCCATACCTGCCAGTACATCAGCGGCCAGTTGCGCCTGAGGACGCACACAGCCCAGAAAAGACCTGCCTAAAAACTCCTCAGCCTCAGCTTGACTCACCGGCGGAGCCCCCTTGAAACCACGCGGCTCTATGCCAACTAGGAGAACCTTTCCAGCAATCCCGCCCCGCTCGCCGAGTTTGCCCATAGCCTCATCTTCTCTCTCCATGCCCTGGGCCAAGCGCCGCAAGAGTACCCGCGTGCGCGCCAGCCCCAAGACCGAAAGCTCCACCAGCAGCACACACGGCTGCCCCGCCAGCAATCCCACCTGCCCCATGCACTGCCCGCCCGCAGCATCAACCAAGACCAGCTCATGGCCCCGCCCCAAGGCTCCTAGCGCCGCTTCCACATCCCACCATTGCGGTGTAGCCCCATTCCAAGGGTCACAGCTGAGAACACTCATCGCCTCCCACTTGGGCAGCTCATGATCCAAAGCCGCGGAATCAATACGGCCCAGCGGTGCTTCCACATCGCTCAAGCGCAGGCCAGAATCGGCTTCCAACCCCAGCACCACATCCATACCACCCGCTTCCACGTCCATATCCATGAGCGCACAGGCATGGCCTCGCTCCCGCAAAGTTAGGGCACACATGACTAGTAAGGTAGTCAAACCGGCCCCAGCGCAAGCCGAGAGAAAGACCACAGACCGCAAGCTACTAGCTGCCTTCGCCTCACCAATCCCTTGTTCTGCCCCAGCAACTTGCGGCGGCCAGCGTGAGCCGCGATATTGGCCTGAGTTAGTCCTAACCGCCCCACTCTCCCGGTACAGCATGCGCTTGGGCGGGCGTTGAGACCTGCTTTTTTCCTGATGTGTGCTCGTCATGCTCCCATTACACCTGCCCGCGCAAAGCAAACCAAACCCGCAGGAGCAATGTGGTCGAATGTGGCCCCAAAACCGAGGCACGCCTGCAATGGCAACGTTTGAGTTATCCACATTAGCTCAAGCAGAAAAAGCATCCAACAGAGGAGACCAACATCACAAAAGCCGGAAACAGAGCCTTTGACCAACTCAAACGCACACGGACGCACTTTCTTCACTTCACACGTTTGCGCCCAACCATTCCAACGCATACAGTACATAAGTATGGTTCAGAAATTCGACGCACCCTCAAAAGCGATTCTCAAAAGTCAGATCGCAGAGCACATAGCGGAGAGCGACAAGCTCAGCCGGCGACAGAGCGAGCCCAGCAACGCTGAGCCCCTGCCCGAAGACCGCTTCTTTGACCGGGAAATCTCCTGGCTCAAGTTCAACAAGCGCGTGCTCGAAATGGCCCAAGACGAGTCTGCGCCACTTCTGGAGCGTGCCAATTTTTCGGCGATTTTCGCCTCCAACTTGGATGAGTTCTTCATGGTCCGCGTGGCCGGTCTCAAGCGCCGAGTCGACACAGGCATCGCAGTTCCCACGCTGAGCGGTTTGAGCCCCCGCCAACAGCTGCGCGCCATCTCAGAGCAGGCACACAAGCTCCAAGAAGAGCAGGCCCGCTATACGATTGACACTATTTTGCCGGCCCTAGCCCAAGAGCACATCGTCTTGCTTAAGTGGACTCAGCTAACCGCCCCCGAGCAGGAGCGCCTCTCCCGCTTCTTCCAGCGCCAAGTATTCCCCGTTTTAACGCCGCTGGCCGTGGATCCAGCCCATCCCTTCCCCTATATTTCCGGCAATTCGCTCAATCTCGCCGTACTAGTGGAAAATCCCACCTCTGGAAAGACGCATTTTGCCCGTGTTAAGATTCCCGACAACTTGCCTCGCTTAGTAGCAGTCGACGATCTGACCGATGAGGAAGCTCGCGAGGAGCGCTTCGGTTTCATTACGATGGAAAATCTCATCATCGCCCATCTCGAATCGCTCTTCCCCGGCATGAAAATCAAGGAAGCGCGCTCCTTCCGAGTGACCCGCAACGAAGACATCGACGTAGAGGAAGACGATGCAGAGAACTTGCTCAACGCTATGGAGAAAGAGCTGCTCCAGCGCCGGTTTGGGCCGCCCATCCGCCTCGAAATCTCGGACACGGCCTCGCCCTTCCTCTCCCAACTGCTCGCCAGCAAACTGCGAGTAAGCGACGACGAAATTTACCGCCTTCCGGCACCTTTAGACCTGACTGTGCTCTTCGAGCTGCACTCCATCGACCGACCAGACCTTAAATTCCGCCCTTTCATCCCTACCACTAACCGCCAGATAGCGCGCGTGGAGTCCAGCCGAGCGCAAGATATTTTCGCCGCCATACGCGAGGGCGACATCCTCTTGCACCACCCCTACGACTCCTTCTCTACCTCGGTGCAGGCCTTCTTAGAGCAAGCCGCGGCCGACCCGTACGTGCTGGCCATTAAGCAGACCCTCTACCGTACCTCGGGCAATTCGCCGATTATCAACGCCCTAGTCGACGCTGCCCACGCCGGCAAACAGGTTTTGGCCCTGGTAGAGATTAAGGCACGCTTTGACGAAGAAGCCAACATCGCTTGGGCCCGCAAACTCGAACGAGCAGGCGTCCACGTGGTTTACGGTATTGTGGGGCTCAAAACCCACTGCAAGCTCTCACTGGTAGTGCGCCAGGAGCCCGACGGCCTACGCCGCTACTGCCATGTGGGAACCGGCAACTACAATCCTAAGACGGCCCGCTCCTACACCGATCTTGGTCTCCTAACCTGCGACCCGGTAGTCGGCCAAGATTTGGCCCGTCTCTTTAATCAGCTTTCGGGATATGCTCCCAAGTCCAGCTTCCACCGCCTCTTGGTTGCGCCGCGCACCGTACGCACCGGTCTTATCGCCCGCATCCAGCGCGAAGAAGAGGCCGCCCTCCAAGGCCACGAAGCATGGATCAAGATTAAAGTGAACTCGGTAGTCGACGAAAAAACTATCGATGCCCTTTATCGAGCCAGCCAGGCCGGAGTCAAGATAGACATCGTAGAACGCGGCATTTGCGCTCTCAAGCCCGGCGTTCCAGGCCTGAGCGACAACATCCGCGTGCGCTCTATTCTCGGGCGCTTCCTGGAGCACGGCCGCATCTTCGCCTTTGCTAATTCGCAGGGCCCGCAGATGGGCGAGGGCCCCATTTCCGGACCCGAAGTGTGGATTGGCTCGGCTGATTTGATGCACCGCAATCTGGACCGCCGAGTGGAGACGCTGGTGCGTATTTCCGACCCCGACGAAGTTCAAGAGTTGATTGACTACATTGACTTGCAGATGGCCGACACCACCTCCTCCTGGCACATGGAATCCGACGGTACTTATGTGCGCCACTCCCGAAACAGCGAGGGCGAGCCACTGGTAGATTGCCAAGAATTCTTGATTGACCAACACACGCGAGGCATTCGCAGCAGGCGGTAACACTTGATTAGAGAGTAGAACGGACAAGCTTTGGAGGCCACGATGAGTAGAACAGTTGAGGCAGCGGGAGCTATCGTTTACCGTTGGAAAACCGGCAAATCTCAGCCTTCCAAGCGCGGGTCTGACTCCAAGAGCGCGGCGCGTGAGCAATTGGAACGTATTCAGCTGTGCATGGTTCACCGCCCCAAATACGACGACTGGTCTTGGCCCAAGGGCAAGGTGGAGGCCCACGAAACGCACGCCCATACCGCGGTGCGCGAAGTCGGCGAAGAAACCGGCCATGTGATTCGCCTCGGCCCGTATTTGGGAGACATAGAATACCCGCTGGCAGACGAAGGCAAGCAAAAGCATTCGCGCAGGGGCAGGCGTAAGCATATCTCATATTGGATGGCCAGCCTCGCTGGGCAAGACCGCGCCGACCGGCTCAAAGCAGTCATCGGGCGAATCCCTTCGCCGGACCCAGATGAGGTCGATCAGGTGGCCTGGGTAGGAGTCAAAGCTGCCAGAACCAAGCTGACGCACGCCTCCGACAGGCAAATACTCGACCTGTTCGTAGACCGCGTTGAGCAGGGCGCTCTCGACTCCTCGACTATTATCATCGTGCGCCACGGCAAGTCCATCGCCCGCAAGGAGTGGAGCGGCGACGATGCACAACGCCCCCTCACCCCACGCGGTGCAGCAGCAGCCTACGCCCTCAACCGCGAGCTAGCCTGCTGGGCGCCCGACTATCTCTTCAGCTCGCCTTGGACCCGCTGCGTCCAAACCGTGCGTCCCTATGCTGCCGAGACTGAGCAAGCCATCGAAGAGGTCGAGTGTCTGACCGAAACGGCTTTCGCCGAAGAGCCTGCGGTGGCCTACGCTTGGCTCGATGCGCTCATAGCGGACTCCCTCGCCAGTCATACTACTAAACTGGTGTGCATGCACCGGCCGGTTTTGGGCGGCATCTTCGAGCATGTGCGCCCCTTGTGCTCCTCCAAGAGCCTGTCCCACCTCTTGCCAGCGCGCACCCCGTATATGCCCACCGGCACCGCGCTCACTATTCACTTGGTCAACGGCAAGCACGGTCCGCATGTCATCGACATTCAGAAAGTGAGACCAATTGTCTACTAGCGCTTCCAATCTCGGGTCTTCGTCTATCCGCTCTTCGCGCACAGGCTTTGTGGGCATGGCTGGCTCAGGCAGACCTTCACGCCCCGGACAGTTAGATTCAGCCATAGTAGACCAGCTCTCAGGCGGCATGGATCCACAAGAAATCAACGAAGTAAGCCATGTTTCCGCAGCTTCATTGCTTGACAAAGTCCACCATACGACAGACCCGGAAGTAGTGAATCGCATAGTAACGCTCGTGGACCGCGAAGGCGTAGATATAGTAGCCGAACTCTGGAGCGACGCGCCCGCAGACAGCCTACCGGGCACCCTATGGCGGCTTTACCTGCTGCGTACTTGGATGCGCCGCCAGGGAGATGCCATCAGCCGACTCTGGCGCATCGGTGAACCTACCGACACAGCCGCATCTGCCATTGCAGGTGTCGATGCTGCTCCCAATGCAGCGGACATGGCGCGCACCGCTGATTCCATTCTCTCAGGCGCTTTTACCGGCGATTTCGCCGTAGCTTTGGGGCGGGCTGCTGCCTTCTGCGAGGTCATTGCAAGGGGCTTGGCTGCCACAACGCCCACCTTCGACCGGGCTCCGCAGGCGGCCCAGCATGTGCAAGCTGCCCAACGCGCAGGCCAGGCAGGTAAGGCGCAGGCTGCAGCTCGTAAGACTGCCAATTCGCTCATGACTACAGCCCGCGACTTCGCCAAGGCAGCACAACTCTGGCGACAGGGCAAGCTCGAATAATCGCAATCAATGCGGTCATCGCAGGATTTTTCGCCCAACGCCGATCGCGTTTCCCTGCGCACAGCGTAAAAACGCCAACCACTAGCCCGCTGCCTTACTCTGCCGTAGAATGAGAATCGCGTCGGGCCGTGCTTAAGCCCCGGGCTCCATTTGTTGCCGCTGCGAGCGGCGTTTGCGCCGACAGGCGCTTTCACGGTTCGGCGCTTTTCTTCTTATCTCTTTCGAACTTCCATTGCTGAACAATATATTGCGTTCGCCTACAGCAAAATGCATCTGCATGCGAGAGACAAAAAGGGCAGAATTACTAGTTATTGTGCCCGTAAAGAAGGCACTCAGGAAAGCCACTTTTCGTTGAGGCGAGGGGCTTTTCTCCTTTTTCATGCCCAAAATCAGGTGAAATCTGCACTCCTGCGCTACTCTGGGAAGTATGGAACTCCACGTACTACAGCACCCGCTTATTGAGCACAAGCTCACTGTCTTGCGGGATAAGAACACTCCCTCCAACACCTTCCGCGAGCTGACTAGCGAATTAGTCATGCTTGAGGCCTATGAAGCGACCCGAAACCTCGACATCGTAGACGCACCGATTGAAACACCGGTCGCTTCGATGACGGGCAAGAAGCTCGCTTCCCCCCGCCCGATGGTTGTGCCCGTACTGCGCGCAGGCTTAGGCATGCTCGACGGCATGACCCGCCTGCTTCCCACCGCAGAGGTCGGCTTCTTGGGCATGAAGCGAGACGAAAGCACGCTCGACATCGTGACCTACGCCAACCGCCTGCCCGAAGATCTTTCAGGTCGCCAGTGCTTCCTGCTCGATCCCATGCTGGCCACTGGTGGCACCCTGATTGCAGCAACTAACTACTTGGCCGAGCGCGGTGCCAAAGATGTGACTTCCATCAACATTTTGGCCGCTCCCGAAGGCCTAGAGCGTTTAAAGGCTGAGATGGATCCCAATATCAACCTCAAGGTTGTGGTCTGCGCCGTCGACGACAAACTCAACGAGCAGTCTTACATCATCCCCGGCTTGGGCGATGCTGGCGACCGTCTCTACGGCGTCATCGATTAAAACACAGCTATAGTAGAGCGCAGCTGTGAGCTAGCTTCCCCTGAGAATGCTGACTCGCAGCTGCGTTTTACTATAGACTCTTACGACGCCCTCCGCAGACGCACAGCTTCAAGCCGTGACTATTACCTGCGACTTCGGCTTAGGCAGGAACTTGTTGAAGTCAACCACTGAGAGCAGAATCGCGCAGAAAATAAGAGCGAATCCCACCAAAGTAGTAGCGGTAATCTGCTCGCCCATAAACATTGCAGAAAATGCCACAGAGAAAAGCGATTCTGTACACATGATAATAGATGCAGAAGAAGCTTGAATATGCGCCAAGCCCACATTTTGCATAATCTGAGCTGCGAAAGTGGCTAAGAAAACTAGGTAGATAAAGCTCAACATAGTTGCGGTCTGGAGCCAAGAAGCGTTGGGCATGGGCTCAGTTACTAACGCCCCAAAGAAGAAGCACACTCCAGCAACAGCGAACTGCATAAAGGTCATAGAAAGCGGCGAGAAAGTACGCGTAAAGTGGCCCATCAATGCCAGATTAAACGCATAAGACAAGGCGCAAGCCAGTGTCAGCCAATCTCCAGTGGTGAGCGAAAGCGTGGCCGTACCAGGCTTCAAAGCCACGAAGCCGACACCTATCAAACAGACGAGCGCAGCAATCACATTAATTATTCGGGGGCGACGATGGAAGATTGCCCAGATTGCAAATGGGGTCATGACGCAATATGCCGCGGTAAGGAAGGCGCTTCGGCCCGGCTCCATCGTTTGCAAGGCCACTGTTTGCAGCGCCATGTGTGTGTAGTAGGTGAGTCCCACTGCAAGTGCAGGCACAATGATATTGCGCTTCAAATGAGGCACGATACGCTTATGAAAGAGCAACATGAGCAGCAGGCAGGCCCCGGCCATGCGCAGACCCATCAGCCACTGAGGCGGAATCACACGAATAGCAACCTTTGCCATCAAATAGCTACCACCCCATAGGGCTGCACAACATACCAGCATGAGACGAGCCAGATTCGGAGGGAAGGAACGGGACAGGTGAGAGTACAGCTTGTTAAAGCCAGCTTTGACCATGCGAATTCGGCTACGGAAGCCAGACCCGTCCCCGTGAAGGGCGCGTACGCCCCCTTTTACAACTCGTACACCCGTTTGAAAGCTCATGTTCGCCAGCCTGTTGCATTGGTCGATTAGCCCGTTGTACCCTTTTGGAGTGATTCAACTATAAGCTGAACGCCCGCGAAACATGCCCATGCACCACGTGAAGGTTTAGTGTATATTTTTGAGCACTTTTGGGCAGAATTTCAGGCGTTTCGCTTTTCGACACCCACTGCGAAAACTTACTAGATTTTAGTAGGCAACAGGCGGCAAATAGGACTCAAAAATAAAATAGTCAAACTGGTCGGAGGCCTTGACTTCAGCCTCCCGCGAGCGCAGGGTCCAAGCCACTGATATACCGCCCAAGGCCCGGAAAGCTCGCATAGGCAGACTAGCTCCACCGTGCCATTCGTAAGCCACAAAATCTGGTCGTCCAAGCCAATTCAACATGAGGGAGCCAGCGAGAGCTTGCACAATTTCAGCCCCGGTACGCGGCTTGCCATGGTAAGGAGCTGCCAGTTGGCCCCGGCACACGCCCGGCCGATGATAGCGATACCAAGCCAAGGCGAGAGGATTAAACGACTCGATCACGTACTGCCCGGTGTAAGCGGCCAAAATCGCGTCAGTCTTCTCCATCAGTTCCCGGTCCAGCCGAGAGCCCATCTTGTATTCAACAATCAGTGGAACGCGGCCATCTACTAGTTTGAGCACATCGGTCAGCAAAGGCGCATGAATAGGCTCAGGCTCGGTGGAATGGCGCGCATGACGGCCATGACTAGGAGCAGACTCAGCAGTTTGCGGCCCGCCAGCAGTTTGCTCCAATTCGCTCTTTGCCGGATTACTCTGCGAAGCGTGAGCATCAGCATCGGCAAGAGGACCTAGCGCAATTCGACTTAGCTCCTCATACGTCATCTCAGCTACCTTGCGCCCATCGTCGGCCATGCGCTTGAAATCATCGTCGTGAATTACAACCACTTGCCCATCTTTGGTCAAGTGCACATCAAGCTCAATCCCATAGCCAATCTGCGCAGCTGCGCCAAAAGAGGGCAAAGAATTTTCGGGAGACAGAGATGAGAAAGCGCTATTGGCCTTGGTAGCTGACCAGTCTTGCGTCACTGCCTCTGACGAGGTGCCATGCCGCCCGTTGTTGTTCGAACCCAAGGCCAGCTGCCGAGCTAAGGCCACATAGTCGCGTTCATCTTGCCCAGCTTGAGATAAGTCACGCTCTATACCCGAACCGAAATCGTGCAGACCCCGATGAGCGAAATACCTGCCAGGAACGCCGCTGGCTCCTTGCAACTTCCGCCAAACCTCACTGCGAGGTGCGAGAGCCCAAGCGCCTAGCGCTCCGGCAGCCAATCCAGCTCCCACCAACGCTTCGCCCGCTCGCACGACTCTCCCCAAACACCCCATTGCGTACCTCCTGTGCTCATCGTAGCGAGACGGTAAGTCATCCTCGCAGCGAAAGGAACGTTTTAGCTAGATTTATGGCGGGTTTGGCGACGCTTGGAAGCTCGATTTTTGATAAGGATATCGAATACAATCCAAGCCGAAAGCAGGAAGGCCACCACATAGCCCATCATGCCCACTACCGGAATACCGAAGACCACGGGTTTAATACCAGCAAAGTAAACGATTGAGGAGCCCACATAAAGTCCCACCACAATTAGAGCCATCGCCAAGCGGTTAACCATGTCGGAGAGCTGCCGCAAAGGCTCCTCTGAGCCCACCACTTGCACGTTGGCCCGTAACTGGCCGCGCGTGAGCATACGAGTAGCGGTACGCGATTCTGCTAGGGCTCCCAAGATGCCGTGCAAAGCCGAGTCCGATTCGAGGCCCAACTTTTTGCCCCCCTGCTTGAGCCTATCCTCAACCGACACCGACGATGCCACATGCTTAGTAATAATTTGAACCATATTGGCATTCGGCAGGAATTCGTCGAGCAAGCCCTCCAGAGTCACCAAGCAGCGGGCTACCATCGTGACCGAGCTAGGCACCTTAATATCGTGGCGCTGAGCCAGTAGCATGATGGAATTTACATATTCAGCAATATCAAGGTCGGCCAAGTCTACTTTGCCGTATTCTTGCACAATCGAATCGAGATCGGAAAGCAAGGCAGAGTAGTCGTCTGGCCTGGTCTCAGAAGTGCCAGTAAAGCGCAGGAGTCCCTCTGCCAAGGCAGGCGAATCCTCCTTGCCGACCGCAAAAATCATATCTTTGAGCACCGAACGAGTCTTGGTATCGAGCCGGCCCACCATGCCCAAGTCAATCAAGACAATCTTGCCCTCGCGGATGATGATATTGCCCGGATGCGGATCAGCGTGGAAGAAGCCCGCATCGAGAATCTGCGTGGCGTAATTGTCTACCAGCTTGGTGCCAATTTCGCCCAAGTCGTAGCCCGCATCTAACAGTTGGCCAGGATGGGAAACCGAAATACCTTCTACGTACTCCATTACCACTACGTGCTCGGTGCAATACTGCGGATAGGGCTTCGGGCAGTCGATGTAAGCATAGGGCTTACAGAATTCGCGGAATTGGCTCAGGTTGCGCGCCTCGACGACAAAGTTTGTCTCAGTTTGGAAGGTCTGCCACAGCTCCTCGACTACGCCTTTAATATCGACCACTTGCGAGCGCTTGGGTGCCACGCGACCGGCCCATTTCACAAATGAGCGCATGATGTCAATGTCTTGCACCATCGTCTCGCGTACACCCGGCCGCTGCACTTTGACAGCCACATCCTCGCCGGTAACGAGCCGAGCCCGGTGCACTTGAGCCAGCGATGCTGACCCTAGGGGAGTCGCGTCAATGGAACTGAAAATCTGGTCTAGCGGGCGGTCATATTCGCGCGAGAGCGTATCCATCACCGTTGCATACGGAATGGGGTCTGCATCGGCGCGCAGCTTAGATAGCTCCCGGCAGAAGGCCTCGGGCAAAATCTCGGAGCGCATAGATAAGATTTGGCCCATCTTCACAAAGGTGGGTCCTAAAGCCTCGAACATGAGTCGCATGGTCACGGGCGTGAGGCCATGAATCACATCGAATTGCGCAGCAATCTTTCGTATTTGGCGCAGGCGCATTAGCCGCGCTCGCCTGCTGGGCTTGAGCTCTTCCGCACCTTCCGAACCCCGCCCGCTCAGGCCGAAGATCCCTATCGTAGGAACCGGCTGGGCAGCGCCATCTGGGCCTGAGCTAGGCTCAGCAAACGTTCTTGGAGCGTTTACTCCCGAGTCAGTTTCAGCCATCGGCTTGCCTTCCTACTTCGCCATTGCTAGGGTGTTTTTCCAGCTCAATATTGCTGCTTTTAGCTGCGTTGAAGCGCACCACTTGCCCGCCATACGCAAGCCAGCAGCGCTTACATCGCCTAGTATTAGTCTTCGGTCTTAATGTTATAAACCGCGCCGGGAGTGGGTGTTGGAATCGAAGACTCGGGGTGATCCTCGGCTTCGGTCTTAGCTGCTTGCGCTGCATCTGCCGGAGCAGCCTGCCTATTCTGGCGCCTTGCTGCGGCCTTACGCTTAAGCTCAGTGTTGAGCTCCTTGCCTTGGTTGACGGTCAGTTCCCCCTTGTCGACCAGCTGGTCCACAATCTCTTGGCCCTTTTCCACGCCAGTTGCCAGAGCACCAATGCCCGCCAACATTACCTTGCGCAAGCCATCGCCCAAATCAAAATCACTCATCGTAACCCTCCTTAATCCGTGCCACACCACAATCTGTGTAGCCTTGTCCCCCAATTCTAGCTGCTTCACCCACAAAACCAACTGATTCAGCTTATTTCGTATTTCTTCTTGCTCTTCTCAACTGACTTATGCTCGCTTTGAATAAATAACACTTTTGCAGCCATGTCCACTCAAGCATCCATCCATACATACAGAAACTTTTGCCGCAAACCGAAAATATTCAGCCGAGTTCACGACTCAAAACGTTGCAATTACAGTCCTCCCGCACATTCGACCACATTGGCCCAAAAAAGCTACAACAAACGAGCACACCCCTTTAATCTTATGGGCACACGAAACAAATAACATACACAGATGGGATATACTTATGGATACACTTGAAACAATGAACAGACAGAAGGCGGTAGAGAACATGCCCACGGTAACGGTTTCCTCCTGGGGCAACAGCAAGGGTATTCGCCTGCCCAAAAGTCTGCGAGAACAGGCCGGAATTGAGACAGGCTCTCTACTTGATGCCGTTTATACAGATGGTTCAATCATCCTTACCCCACTCGGGGAGCAGTCTCGCTCGGTTGGCTCTTATACCGTTCCCTCAATCCAAGCGCTGTTTGCAGATTACGACGAATTACCCAATCGCCAAGAATGGAACACGGGAGCACCTACAGGTCTGGAGAGCATCTGATGAACTTCCAGCGAGGCGACCTTGTTGCGCTCAATTTCACCCCTCCAAGTGGGCACGAGCAGATAAAACGTAGATATGCAGTTGTGCTCAGCAATGATGAATTCAACCGTCGCTGCAACCTAAGAATCGTATGCCCCATTAGCAGCAACGACGACGGCTTTCCACTTCATGTCAAGATTGACGGCGCAGTTAGCGATCCTGCGGGCTACCCGTCTTCCATTACCGGCTTTGCTCAGGTGGAGCAGGCCAAATCGCTTGACCTCGATGCGCGCGACGCCGAATACGCCGGGAAAATAGCAGACAGCAAGGTGAAACGGATGACTGAACTGTTGCTGGCATGTTTGTTGTAAGCAAGCAAGATTCCCTGTCAGATACATACAATAGCGGTTATTTGTTATACAAGAGCTGTACAAACGTTAATCTTGTATAGCTCTTTGCATAACAAAACCAGACAAAAGTGAGGATCAATATGGTAAAGTCACCATTCGCGTGAGCGCTGACGATAAAAAACGCGCCAGCCATATCGTCGAACAACTGGGATTCGACCTCTCCAGCGTCACCCGCGCCTTTTACAAGCAAATCATTAGAGAACGCCGCATCCCGCTCGATCTCTGCTGCGACGACCCCCAGCCGAACGCCGAGACCCTTCAGGCCTTGCGAGAGGCCGAAGAGATGATAGCCAACGGCACCGGCATCAAATATGACACTGCCGAAGAAGCTATGCAGGCCATCTTTGACGAGGACGACCGAGAGCAAGCAGCGCTGCGTCAAGAAAGACAACGCCATGCTGAAAGTAGAACTCGCTCCGACGTACATACGGGACGTTAAAAAACTTCGACGAGACCACGTCAACACCAATCCACTGCTCGAAGTTACCCACCTGATTGCAACAGATACGTTCATGGCCAAATCTATTCTCAAGCAGCGGCACAGGGCCCATGCACTTAAAGGTGGGCAATATGCTGGCGCCTACGAATGTCATGTAGATAACGCCGGCGATTGGCTGCTCATTTGACGACGCGCAGAAGACGCGGCAGTTTTATTGCGCACAGGCAAGCACGAGCAGGTTTTCCAGTAGTACCGCGGGCAGCACAACGCACTACTTTAGCGGGGGCGGGCTGCTGCGGCTTGGCGGGCTTGGCTGGCGAACTGGTCGAGGCGGTCTAGCTCAGCTGAGTTGGGGGCTTGGGCAGGATCGAAAGCGCCTTGGCCGTAGCGGTTTTCTACAGCAGTGCGAATGAGGAAGTCGGAGATTGCTGGGTTTTTGGGCAGCAAAGAGCCATGCAAGTACGTACCCAATACGTTACCAACGCGAGCGCCCTCAGTGCCGTCCTCGCCATTGTTGCCGCAGCCCTGAGCGTCAACTCGACCTAAGGGTTCAACGCCTTCATCGAGGAAGGTTTGGCCCGAGTGATTCTCGTAACCAATGGCATCGCCAAAATCGGCCGTATGCTCCAGCAAATTGCCAATCATGCGCACGGGGCGACCCAAGCTGTAAGAGGGAATGATGCCGATGCCGTCGAGCCTATCGCCGTCAATGGTTTCAAAATAATTGCCGAAAAGCTGGTAGAGCCCGCAGACCATGAGCATGGGCACGCCCGCCTCAGCTAGCGAACGCAGGGTATCGGCCCGCTCAAATAAGTCACTAATAATCTTGCTCTGGCCATGATCTTGCCCACCGCCGCCAAGCACCATATCAACTTGGCTCGGCCAAGGGTCTGCCTGATTTACCTTGTGCACCCGCGGTTGGAAACCATACAAAGTCAAGCGGCGGCTGATGGTGAGCACGTTGCCCGAGTCGCCATAAATGTTCATATCGCGCGGATATAGCGAGACTATATCGATAACACGGCCGCTCTCTTGAGAGCCGGTCTGCGTATGCTCCACCGAATGTGCTGGCGCTTGTGTCATCTCGCCACCTTCCTCGCTCCGGGCCCTCTGCCCACTACCAAGCCCGATCAAACCGGACATCACGTCTGCTTTCAACCGCGAGCGCCGCCGCTTTCTTCCCGACTGCGCCTCCAGCTTTTACGCTCCCACACCTGCGTCGTCCACCTGCGTTATCTTGCCTAACTCTGCCCGCAACCGCAGCATAGCCGTATACGTGCAGTATATGCGCTTGGGCTTGCCTGGATTAGCGTTGACAAACTGCTGCAAGGCCGTATCTAAGTCGGATTCGACAGCTGCAAGAGGCACCCGATCATAGTCCAGCCGCAGGGCCATATCGTAGGCGCGAGTCCCCGAAACCATTGCCACACCGCCAGCTCGCAGGGAGGAGAAGTCCACATCCCACAGCCAGCTCATGTCTCGCCCGTCGGCATATTCGTCGCGAATGGCAATCATCGTATCGGTATCGGCCGGGTCGAATGAGCTGAGCGCTAGTCGGAAGCCCATCGGATTCTTGACCAAAACCAGTTCGACCGGTGCTCCTTGATAGGAGATTACTTCTCCGCGCCCAAAGGCCGGCGTTACCTGCGAAAGAGCCTCCATAAGCTGCTTATCAGAGACGGCAGAGAGGTCAGTTCCAGCTGAACCAACCGAAGTGCTCGCCCCCTGCGCATCTGCCACGATTGCGCGCACTAGAGCCAGAGCCGCCGCTGCGTTGTAGAGGTTATATACGCCTTCAAGTTTGACCGAAGTTGTCAGCTGCCGACCGTCTAGCTCGAAGCTGGCCTGATGGTCTCCCACCGATTCGAGCACCACATCGGCGGGCTTGCTATGCTCGGGCCGAGCTGCCAGCCGCATATCTTGCAGGGCAGATTCGCGCTCCTGTTCATCCGCCGAGCTCGATTGGTTGCTCGCATCTTCTGCGCCCGTAGCTCCCATGTCGATTTGGTCGCCCTCATGCATTTCATCATCTGAGGGGAAATATGAGAGCAGAGCGTCAGACAAACCAAAGTAACGAACCTTCGCACTCGCGGGGGCAAGGCTTGCTAGCTTGGCAATACGCGGATCCTCGCGGTTCAGCACCACGGTTCCGTCGGTGGCCGCGGCAACGCAGCTGAGCAGACGGGCTGTGTTGTCGATTTCACCAAAGCGGTCCAACTGGTCGCGCATAACGTTGAGCAGTAAGGAATAGCGCGGCCGCACTTGCTCTACAAAATGAACTGCGTAGGCTTCATCAAGCTCCAGCACTGCGATGTCTGCCTTAAGCTTGCCCGAGCCTGCGCTTAACTCAGTTACCAGCGCGGAAACTACGCCGCGTGTAAAGTTCGAGCCAGTGGGGTTGGTAAACACCCTAAGTCCGAGCGATTCGAGCATCAACGAAACCATACGAGTAGTGGTCGTCTTACCGTTGGTGCCCGAGACCAGCACCACGCCCATTGGTAGGCGGCCCAAAGTGCGCGCCAAAAAAGTCGGGTCGATGCGCTCCACCACTTTGCCAGGCAGAGCCGAACCGCCGTGGTGGGTCAGGCGAGACAGTGTTCGCACAGCTTTACCAGCCGGCAGGGCAGCAAAACCATACCAAGGCCGCTTATGCTGCCCTTCGCTCTCCTTGCTCTGCTCCTGCGCTTTCATCGGCTCTTGACTGCCTAACAAATCAGACCCCTCCCTGCTGGTCTTGGGGCATATTGACAAACTTCGACTTCTCACCGATGAAGAGGAGGTTGAAGGTGTCAGTCGGGCCGTTGCGGTGCTTGGCCAAAATGATATCTGCCTCGCCCGGCCGGTCTTCTTTATCGTAAAAGTCGGGGCGGTTGACCAAGAACACAGCGTCGGCGTCCTGCTCGATAGAGCCAGATTCGCGCAAATCCGAGAGCATGGGCTTCTTGTCGTTTCGGGCCTCGGGGCCACGGTTGAGCTGGCTCAGTGCCACGACCGGCACCTCAAGCTCCTTGGCCAACAACTTCAAAGCACGCGAGAACTCGGAGACCTCTTGCTGACGCGACTCCACCTGCTTACCCGAGCTCATGAGCTGGAGGTAATCGATTACTACCAGCTTCAAATCGTTGGTCTGTTTAAGTCGACGGCACTTCGCTCGAATCTCCATCAGGCTCATATTGGGCGAATCGTCAATAAAGAGCGGCGCATTTTGCAGCTTGCTCCAAAAGTCGTTGAGCACCTTCCAACGGTCAGAAGTGATGTCGTCTGCCCTGCGCAGAGCTACCAGCGGAATGTCTGTCTCGGCCGCGATGATGCGCTGAGCCAGCTCGTTCTTACTCATCTCTAAAGAGAAAATGACGGTCGCCATGTTGTTGTGGAGGGCTGCTGAACGCGCAAAATCGACGCCGAGCGTGGACTTACCCATTGCTGGTCGGCCTGCCACCACAATCATCTGGCCAGGCTGGAGGCCCTGAGTTACATCGTCAATCACCTGGAAACCGGTGGGCACGCCCTTCTCAACTTCGCCGTTTTGCATCTTGTCAAGCTGCTCAAGCGTATCTTGCACCACCGGCCCGATGGCCTCGTAGTCCTGGCGCACCTTGCCCACGCTCATCTCGTAGACTTCGGCCTGAGCCAAGTTCACGATATCTTCCGCCTGCGAACCTTCGGCCGAATAGCCCATCTGCGCAATCTTGGTGCCGGCCGCAATCACATTGCGCAGCACAGCCCTCTGGTGCACAATATCCGCATAGTAAGTGGCATTTGCCGCTGTTGGCACGGAAGCGACCAGCGAATGCAGGTAGTCGGTGCCGCCCACTTTTTCTAAGTCGCCATCTTTGAGCAAAGCGTTGGCAATTAGCACGGCATCAACCGGCTGAGACGCTGCAAACAGGGTAATAATGGCCTGATAAATAGTCTGATGCTTAGGCTGGTAGAAGTCGCTGATGTCAATCATCTGCGAAACCTCACCGATGGCGTCCTTACTCATCAGCATGCCACCTAAGACCGCCATCTCCGCATCGTCATCATGCGGGGGTACGCGGTCGAAAAGCATATCGCGTGAGTTCGTCTGCGCGCCGCCCTCTCTCTCGGGGTGCGAGAAATCTTTGTAGTGCTCATTTGCCATACGCTCGATTCTATGGCCCGCCCTCTATTTCTTAAGCTAGCTGCGCAGGCACCCACCCCTAGCGTCGCTTAGCCTTCGACGGCAGCATACTGTCGACAGACCATACTATTCCTCCACACTTTGCAGCGTGTCAGATTGTCCACTTGCAGTACGACTTATCCACCACCTTTCATGTGCATAAAATAAATAGTTATCCACATTTCATGCGTGTCGCCTGGGGAAAACCCACCTGCTTATCCACATGATGGGTATAACTATGTGCAAAACTTGGGGATAGACATCAACGGAACTTGGAGCTCCTTGCACACACAGCTCTCCTATGATAGCGAGCGAGCTTCCTTCACAAACAACCTTCGGAACGCCCTCTCACATACGTACAATTGCCCACATTACGCGCAAATGTCACTCCCCGGCAGCCGCACTTGGGTAGAATCATCTCAGCAAGTACACCAATCTATGGGGAGCCAGAACACCACTATGGGCACGAGCCACGAGAGCGAGCAAGCAACAGTCAGCGCGAATCGAGGCCCCATATATCGCACCATCGCAGCCCTGGCCATCCCCACCTTCGGCCAGCTCATTGCCGAGCCAGCCTTCATTATGATTGACACCGCCATCGTGGGCCACATCTCAGATGCCGCGCTCGCAGGCCTGTCAATCGGCTCAACAGTGGTGCTCACCACCGTCGGCTTATGCGTATTCTTGGCCTACGGCACCACCTCGCAAGTGGCCCGCCTCATGGGAGCCGGTAGGCGCAAAGAGGGCATGGAAGTCGGCATCGACGGCATGTGGCTAGCGTTCGGCATCGGAATCGCCGTCTGCACCCTCCTCGTGGCCTTCAGCGAACCCCTGTGCTATCTGATGGGTGCCCGCGGAGCCGTCCTCACCGCAGCTCGGCAATACTTAAACGCCACCATTTTCGGCCTGCCCGCCATGCTCCTCGTCTACGCAGCCAACGGCATCTTCCGCGGCCTGCAAAAAGTGAAAGTCACACTCATTGCCGCTATTTCGGGAGCTGCACTCAACACGGTTCTAGAAGTCCTCTTCGTATTCGGCATGGGCTGGGGCATTCTCGGATCGGGCGTAGCCACCCTCATCGCCGAATGGTATATGGGTATCTTCCTCACCGTGCCCGCCCTGGTTTGGGCCACTAAAGAGGGCGCCTCGTGGAAGCCGCGACTGGCTGGCATCTTGAATTCAGCCGGGGACGGCTTCCCACTCTTCCTACGCACCCTAGCCCTGCGCATCTGCCTCGCTTCGACCGTCGTAGCCGCCGCCCACCTGGGCGAGCAAGTATTAGCTGGCTACCAGGGAGTCAATTCGGCCTGGAACTTTGGCCTCAACATGCTCGACGCAGTAGGTATCGCAGGCCAGTCCTTAGTCGCCACCGAGCTTGGAGCCCGCCACAAGGCTCGCGCCCGCGCTATGACTGACATCTCCGCCCGCGCAGGCATGCTCATGGGCATCGTCGTAGGCCTGATTATGATCGCCCTCGGCCTCTTTGCAGCCCCGCTCTTTAGCCCCACCCCCGCCGTGCAGACCCTCATAACCGTCGGCATGGCCGTCGAAGGCGTGTTCATGCCGATTGCAGGCTGGATGTGGGCACTCGACGGCATCTTGATAGGCGCGGGCGACTACCGCTACTTGGCCGCCGCCTGCTCCATTACCGCGGTTATCTACGTGGCAGCGCTCGTACCGCTCACCTTGTGGGCCCAAAGCTGGACCAACTTAGCTTGGCGTATCGTCATGCTCTGGTGCGCCATCAACTTCCTCTACATCGGCATACGCGCGATTTTCAACGGCCTACGCGCCCGCGGCGACGCTTGGATGGCTACCGCGCTGGCCACCAACTAACCCCCCTCATTCCCTACAATATATACGTAAAAAGCGGCGGCGGATCGGTACAAAACCAGTTCGCCGCCGCTTACTATCAGCCCCGCAAGCTCAATCACGCCTCAAGCCCGCGGCGCCAACTTACTCAAACTTATTGGTCAGCTGATAAGCGCGCTCACCTTGGGCTGCAATATCTGCGCCAACTTCTTCCTGAGCCTCGCTCAACCGCCAGCCCAGCGTCTTCTCCAAAGTGAAAGCAATAATGCCCGTTACTACAGCCGAATAAATAATCACAATGAAGCAGACCACGAGTTGGACCAGAAGCTGCTGGAGGCCTCCACCTGAGAAGAGCCCCGTGTCGGCTGCAAAGAAGCCCAAAAGCACCATTCCCAGCAGGCCAGCAACGCCGTTAATGCCCACTACGTTGAGCGAGTCATCATATTTGAGCGCATACTTCACAGTACTGGTGAAACAGCAGGCCACGCCAGCAATAAGCCCCATCACGATTGCCCACAGAGGAGCCACGGAGGAAGCGGCCGGGCTAATGACAGCCAAGCCAGCCATGAGACCGAAAGCAGCGCCACGAGCCGTGTAGTGGCCGCTACGAATCTTCTGCGTCAGCATCCAACCTAGCGAAGAAGCGCCCGCAGCAAGAGCGGTCGAAACCCAAGCGTAGCCAGCGGTACCAGTAGCACCGAAGGCCGAGCCTGCGTTGAGCCCCAACCAGCCGAAGCAGAGCAAGGATGCACCCAGCAATGCCATAGGCAGGTTGTGAGGCCCGGTCAGGCGCTCGCCAAAGCCCTTACGCCCGCCGATAATAACAACGATAACCAGAGCAGCAATTGCCGCATTGAGCTGGACTACCGACCCGCCTGCGAAGTCGCGCAGAGGAGCACCGATAGCGTTAGAAATAGGACCGTCAGCCGCTAAAAGCCCGTGGTTCCAGACCATGTGAGCCATTGGAGCATAGTCAAAAGTGACCCACAAAGCTGCGAACACAATCCAAGTGGAGAACTTCACACGCTCGGCCAAAGCCCCCGAAATCAGCGCCACTGCAAACATAGCGAGCGCCCCTTGGAAGCCCACGTCGATAATGTGCGGATAGAGCGCATCCTTCACATCGAGCGAGGTAAATACGCCACTCTTAGAGGTCACCACGTCTTTGAGTAAAAACCCACTGCCCGGATCGCCAAAAATGCCGCCGATATCTTTGCCTGCGAAAGCGATAGACCAGCCCCAAATACCCCAGACTAGCGTTGTGACCATGCCTGCGCCCACGGAGAGCATGAGCATGTTCAGCACGCTCTTAGCGCGGACCATGCCCCCGTAAAAGAGGGCCAGCGCCGGGGTCATCACAAAAACCAAGGTCGCGGCCACCAGCATCCAAGCTGTAGAACCCGAATCCATATTCCTACCTATTCTTATCTCTGATTCAAACGTGTGAGGGCTTACTCGTCACCCAAAATGCCGTCCACAAAGGACTGCGGATTGAAGGGTGCCAAATCGTCCGGCCCCTCGCCTAGACCTACCAACTTAACCGGTACGCCCAACTCGCGTTGCACAGAAACCACAATACCGCCCTTAGCAGAGCCGTCAAGCTTGGTAAGCACTATGCCTGTAATTCCAATAGCTTCGGCGAATACTTTGGCTTGAATCATACCGTTTTGACCGGTAGTTGCGTCCAACACAAGGAGCACTTCATCTACAGGCAGATTCTTTTCAATAACTCGGCGAATCTTACCCAGTTCGTCCATCAGATTAGCCTTATTTTGCAGGCGACCAGCGGTGTCTACAATCAGCAAATCAGCTTGACTCTCCTTAGCCCGCTCCGAGGCTTCGAAAGCCACCGAAGCTGGGTCCGCTCCCTCATGATCAGAGCGAATTACCGGCACACCTACCTTGGATCCCCAGGTCTCCAGCTGGTCAGCAGCGGCAGCACGGAAGGTGTCGGCAGCACCCATTACGACCTTTTTGCCATCGGCCACAAAAAACCTAGCGAGCTTACCCGCAGTTGTGGTCTTGCCCGTACCATTTACACCCACCATGATAACAACAGAAGGCTTTGCAGAGCCGGGGCGGGAGGCCGCTAGCGAGCGGTCTTGACCGGTCTCGACAAGCGCGATGAGCTTTTCACGCAGCATAGTTCGCACCGCTTGCGGGTCTTTTTCGCCGGTTACACGCGCATCGGAACGCAATTCGCTCACGAGCTGCTCACTTGCTTCAGCTCCTACGTCGGCCCGCAGCAAGGTGTCTTCGACCTCTTCCCAGTCAGATTCGCTGAGCTGGTCCTTACTCAAAATAGCAAAGAGTGCCTTGCCGAATGGGTTGGGGCTCTTAGCGAGCTTGGCCCTGAGCCGAGTCATGCGGGAGGCCGAAGATTCGGGAGTTTCCACGCTCTGCCCTAGGCTCGCTTCGGCTTGGGCTTCCTGCGATTGGCCCGCCGGCACCTCACTGTGGGCGGCTGCAACCTCTGCGGTCACGGCAGATTGCTCGGCCGAGTGCTTGCGCTTGCTAGCTACAAACCACCATAGTCCAGCCACTACGAGGACCACGGCTAGGCAGATTAGAGCAATTATGACGTTAGTATCCATACCTCAAGAGTAAAGTCGCGAACGGACACGCGCGAATTCTGCGCAGCTCGTAACCCGGTTTGCTCCCCAAGCAGCTGCTGTGACTAGTCCTGCCCCTGCCCATCTTGAGCAACATGAGGCGCTTGGGCAGCCGAATCAGACTGCGCCCCAGGAGTTTTCATCGCTTTCATCTCTACTACGAAGTCTTCATTCACATAGACCGGGTGGTCCATCGTTTCTTCGTCATCTCCGTACGTATGGGCTTGCCTGAGCTCTTGGCCGGACTGTTGCGGCGTAAAAGCCGGGGTTGTGCCACCGATGCGAGGCAGGCGCGTTTCCTGCTCGTCCTCTTCTGGCTCACCCTTATGAGCCCTATGCCAGGCTCGTTCATCGAGCGCCTGTGTAAAGGTACGGTCGTGTGACTCGCCCTGTGCAAGGCGCAAGACAAAAACGACTAACGCCGCCGCTATCACAACCCACGCAAGTATAAAGACCCAGACCATACTCTTATTCTTGCAGTAAACCTCCGCTACATACATAGCAAAGCGCAAACATGCCAAGCTCATTCACAAGCCGCGCGTGTTACCTCTATTCGTAACTCAGCAAGTATCCACCGAGATAGGCTTGAGCTGAGTCCAGTAACTCAACGCACGCAAGATTACAGGTTAATCCAATAGCGCTGAACTAGTCCTTCTTCTGGCACACTCACCGTGTTTTCTAAGGACCCGCCGCAAGCCAAAATCGTGTGTTTACTGCCCTCGTTGGTCTCTCTGCAGGTTAAGAGCACCCGCTCTAAGCCGTGGGCGCGCGCCTGTGTCAGGCATTCTTCTAACATGTATTCAGCGTATCCCCGCCTGCGGAATTGCGGGTGCACCGAGTATCCGATATTGCCACCGTGCTCTAAAAGCGGCTCGGTGAGATCCAAACGCAGCTGAATCATCCCCACCAGCTGGCCTCGCTGGTTGATGGCGTAATACTGAATCGCCGGCACCCAGCCCTCAGGCAAATCCTCGCCCAAAGCCTCGCGTATAGCCTCCTTCACCCAGCCTTCTTCGACTTCTTCTGGGTTGTCAAAACTTTCTAGACAGCCCAAACCCGCAGTAAAGCCCTTGTCTGCTGCCTTGCAATCGCGCATAAACTGCCAAGCTGCCTGAGCGTAAACTTGCGAATCTTCGCTCACCTGCTCCAGTCGAATTTCCTGACTTGCACCCATACCCAACTCCTGCCTGTAAAAAATTGCCGCAGCAGCAGCATCGCTGCCACACTCATACCTTGTGATTATCCGAAAGCCTATGCCAAGCTCACGCCCCAAGTCAACTCGCGTCTCACTATAAGGACTTGCCTTGTGCGGACCTCGTTGTAGAATATAGTGTTGTTGCCCCTCTGGCTCAATGGTTAGAGCAGCGTCCTTTTAAGTCGTGGGTTCTCGGTTCGAATCCGAGGGGGGGCACTTTTCTTTCTGGCTTATTCTTTTTGGCAATCCGTTGTGCGACGCTTTGTGGCAAAACTCCGGCTGTGCCGCGCGACTCTACGCTGTTAGCGATTGAATGAGCGGGCGCAAGAGCACTTGTAACAAGGTTTTGTACATCTTCATCGTGGAGTCACGCTTGTAGCGCTACAGGACTACCATGAATCATCTAGTATGCTCGTGTGCTTGTGCAAGCGTTAGCTGTTCGCCCGCCATGCTCATTCTCGTGAGCCGCAGTACCAAGCGGGCCAGTCATTAGCAATAAAGGAGAGACCGTCATATCCGTCTCTCGCGACGATGTGGGCCAGGAAGACCAAGAGGAACCATGAGAAACGTGTTAACTATCTTCAAACGCGATGTGATGCGTCTGCTGAGAGTGCCCGCGGCTTGGATTATCGTTTTCGGTCTTATCTTTATCCCCCCGCTCTACGCTTGGTTCAACGTGCTCGGATTCTGGGATCCTTACGGCAATACCACCAACATTCACGTCGCTATTGTGAACGAAGACAAGGGTGCCGACAATGAGCTGATGGGCAAAGTCAATCTTGGTAGCCAAATCGTAACCCAGCTCAAGGGCAACCATCAGCTGGGATGGCAATTCGTAGACCGAGACGAAGCCATGAACCAGGTCGAATCCGGCAGGAGCTACGCAGCCATCGTCATTCCGGGAGACTTTAGCGAGCAACTTACCGGCGTAGTGACCGACCGCAATGCAAGACCCCAACTTGAGTACTTTGTCAACGAAAAAGCCAATGCGATTGCCACCAAAGTCACGGATACCGGCGCTTCAACTGTAGACAAGCAGGTCAACAACACCTTCGTTTCAACCGCCAGTAAGGTGGTATCTTCCGCCGTCAATTCGACCGGCGACGAGCTGAATGCAGCTGGGCAAAAAGCGAGCGACGAAGCTATTTCCGACCTTCTCGCCGTCCGCTCTAATTTGGCCCAAGTGCGCTCTTCAATTCGCCAAGTAAACGACAAGCTCAACCAGATTCCCTCCCAAACGCAGGAAGCTCGGCAGGCCCTCAAACGCGCGCAGACAGTCCAAATGAATGCCTCGCAGGGGCTCAACAGCGCCTCTGGTTTACTAGGTCAGACCCAATCTGGCTTGAACGATTTCGTCAACTCATCATCAAACAACCTCGACCAAGCGTCCAACCTACTCTCCCAAGCCAGCGGGCAAGCCAACATTTCGCTCTCGCAAGTCACCGGCGGCCTCACCGTAGCCAACAGCTCAGTCGGAGCCATTATCGACAAAGCCCAGAACGCCAACGACACCAACGCTCGACTTATTGCGGACTTGGAGAAACTACAACTGCCCGGCTCTACCGACGTGATTGCCCAGCTTAAGAAACAGAATGACAACCTCGGACAGTCCATCACCAACTTACAGCAGCTCAACACCGACACTGGCCAGACCATCAGCAAAACGGCATCGCTAGCAGACACGCTCAACGGCACCGCTCAGGGCACGCTCGCCACCAGCAGTGCCGCCCGCCAAAACATCACGTCTGGTGCCCTCCCCGAGCTCAACAAGGGACTCAATACGCTCTCCGGGGCCGCGAGTGCTCTAGGAGCAGGCTTGGGCACTCAAGGTACGCTGGCGAGCCAGGCCAACGCCACCCTCGATCAGTTAGACCAAACGGCTGCCGCAACGGTCAAATCACTGAGCACCACAGACAGCTATTTGGGCAGCCTTGAAGGCAAGCTCACCACCCTTTCTACCGACATGAGCGCCTTGGGCTCCTCTAATGCTCTGGCAAAATATTTCGGTTCAGATGGCAAACTCGACGTGGCCAAAGTCGCAGACTTTATGCTCTCCCCCACGGTTCTCGACACAAAAGTGGTCTACCCAGTGAGCTCCTACGGCTCCGGCATGGCCCCACTCTTCGTGAATCTGTCCCTGTGGGTGGGTGCGTTCATGCTCATGGTCATCGTTAAACTCGAAGTCGACGATGAAGATTTGGACAACCCCACACCCGGTGAGCGCTACTGGGGCCGCTGGCTCCTCCTCGCTCCTATGGCTGCAGCTCAGGGCTTGGTAACAACGGTAGGTTCGGTTCTCATTGGCGTACAGACCGCTTCCATACCGCTCTTTATTCTTACCGCGATGGTAACTTCCTTGGTCTACCTCTCAATTATGTACGCCCTATCTACCACTTTTATGCACGTAGGTAAGGCTCTCTGTATTGTCTTGGTAATCCTGCAAATTCCGGGCGGTTCGGGCCTCTACCCTATAGAGATGATGCCCACCTTCTTCAGGAAGCTCTACCCCTTCTTCCCCTTTACATACTCCATCAACGCCTTCCGAGAGACTATTGGCGGATTCTATGGCAATGATTGGTGGAAAGACATGGGCAAGCTGCTTATTTTCGCCTTTATCTTCTTTATACTCGGCCTCTTCGGAAGGCCCCGTTTGAACAATCTCAACCGTCTGTTCGCCCGCGAAATAGCAGCAAGCGACATGATTGTGACCGAGCCCGTCCAGCAGATTTGTCACGAGTTCACGCTCTCCCAGGCCCTCGCCGTGCTGGCCAACAAAGAAGAGTACCGGCAAGAAATGGTGGCTCGGGCCACGCGTTTTGCCAAGCTGTATCCCAAGCTCAAGCGCGGCGCTCTCATTGCTGCAATTATTGTGCCAGCTATCTTAGCGCTCACATTCTCCTTCACCAGCGGCACTATGCTAGTAGCTTTGGCTACCTGGATTATCTGGATCTTGGCCATCATCGCCTTCCTGATGACCATTGAGATGATGCGAGATAGCGTCGTGCGCCAAATTCGCTTGGGTACCCTAAGTGACCAGGCCATTCGCGGCATGGTATACAACTACGACAAGCCCCGGCGTAAGCGAGCCAATCTTGAGACCACAGCCAAACCTCGGCAGCAACAGACCCAATCTGACTTAGAAGACACCCTCACCATTCCAGCTCCTCCCCAACCAGAGGCCAGCGCCACGACTGCTGAGGGTAAGTCTGAAGTCGAGGGAGGCGAGCAGGCATGAAAGCTATATGGAAACTCTTTACCGGTGACATTCGACGGCTCACATCGAACGTCGTCTCCATGATTATTGCAATCGGTCTCATCGTTATCCCAGGCCTTTTTACTTGGTTTAACGTGGCCGCCAGCTGGGATCCTTTCTCCAATACCGCAAATCTTAAGTTTGCCGTTGCGAACGTCGACAAGGGTTATAAGTCCGACCTTATTCCGGTGAAAATCACTGTGGGCGACACCGTAGTTAACGAACTGCGTGCCAACAGCCAGTTGGACTGGACCTTCACCTCGCAAGAAGACGCTATCGACGGTACCAAATCAGGCAAATACTACGCTTCGGTCATCATTCCCGAAGACTTTAGTAAAGACATGATGACCTTCTTCGCTGCCGATGTGCAACATGCCAAGCTCACCTATTACACGAATGAGAAAACGAACGCGCTAGCGCCTAAGGTGACGGGCCAAGGCGCCGATCAAGTGTCAGGTCAAATCAACGAGATGTTCGCCAAAACGATTACTGGCACCGCTCTCTCTATCGCCTCGCAACTAGCTGACCAGCTCAACAAACCCGAGGCAAAAGACCAGCTCGCTTCCTTCTCTGGCAACCTAGAATCCTTCTCCAAAGACATGACCCAGGCTGCCCAACTCCTCGACTCTTTTAGCGCCTTAGGCAACGGAGCGCAAGCCCTTATCGACTCCTCTAACCAGATGACAGGCAGTCTCTCTTCCAGCGCTAATCAGGCTGGCAATAATCTCAAGGATGCCAAAAACGGGGTTAAAGATGTCTCAGGTGCCCTTAACAGCACCGCAGACACCCTCAGCCAGGCGCTTTCGCAATCGAGTTCATCCTTCGCTTCGGTCGGGCAAAGCATCGATTCTACCTTCGATTCTGCTGGGCGCACGGTGGGCGACGTTTCAAAGAGCATTCGCCACCAGGCTGATTTGGTAGACCAGCAAATCGACAAATACCAGCAATTGCGCGACACTATTGCCAAGCTTCCCGCTTCAGTCACTATTCAGGGCGACCACGGCTCGGTCACTGTGGGCGGTCAGGTGGCCGTTAATGGGCAAGATGCAAAAGACCTCGTCGTGCAGGGCATGGATAAGGTACTCACCCAGCTACGGGCATTGAGTAGTTCCCTGAACTCGACCGCGCAAAACTTACTCAGCAAGGATCAAGACCGCGAACAACAACGCAAGGAAATCAAAGATTTAGCTCAGCAGGCCAAGGCCAGCGTCGATGGAGTAAAGGGCGATTACAATAGCAAGCTCAAACCTGATCTCGACCAGATTATTAGCTCTGTCAACCAAACTACCGCAATGGTGGATCAGAGCTCTGGCCAGCTCACCAGCACTTTTGACAAACTGTCAAAAGCCACCGATGGCGCTAAAAATGATGTCGACAAGGTGCAGCAGGTGCTCAATAGCATGTCTGCCCAGCTCAACAAGGCCAGCGGCAAACTGAGCGATTTCAGCACTAGCCTCACCAACGCTCTCAACAGCGGTGACATGGACACGGTGCGCCAAGTCTTGGACCGCGACCCCGATGCAATGGCCGCCACACTTGCCGCACCAGTCAAACTCAAGCGTACGGCCTTATACCCAGTTTCCAACTTCGGCACTGCTTTAACGCCTTTCTATACCTTCGTTCCGCTCTGGGTGGGGTCCTTGCTCCTTGCTGTAACACTCAAAATTACCGTATCTCGCAAGACTCGCGCAGCTCTAGGAGACCCCAAGCCCCATCAGCTCTTCCTCGGGCACTACGGCATTTTCGCCCTTCTCTCACTGCTGCAGGCAACCTTCTCCTGCGCTGGCACCCTCCTCTTCTTGGGGGTCGAAGCGGTTCATCCTTGGCTCTTCATGGCTTCCAGTTGGATTAGCGCCTTAGTGTATTCCTTCTTTGTGTACACGCTCGTGGCATCCTTTGGCAACGTTGGTAAAGCCATAGGCGTGATTATCCTCGTTATGCAAATCTCCGGCTCTGGCGGCGCCTACCCCTTGCAAGTGTTGCCCGGCTTCGTCTCGGCGGTCAATCCTTACCTGCCTGCCACCCACTCGATTCAGGCCATGCGCGCCGCAATCGCCGGCATCTACATGAATGACTTCTGGATGGAAATGGGCAAGCTCCTCCTCTTCGTACCACCTATGCTGATTCTGGGCCTCTTCCTAAGAAAGCCCCTCGTCAAGTTCAACCAATGGACGGTAGCGAAGGTAGAAACCACCAAGCTCATGGGCTAAAATAGCCGCTACCGCACACGTCTGGTCTGTTAAAGCTCAGTTCTGCGCTTCGGCTTCTAACCCGTCGAGGATATCCTTTGTATATTTAGCGTGGCCCCAATCTTGTTTACTCCCGATTACGTATAAGCGACGTTTTGCCCGAGAAACAGCCACGTTGAGTAAGTTGGGGCTATTATTCACCCAATCACGGGAGCCAGCGCCTGCACGTCCACTTTTACTACCAAGCACCAGAAACACTACATCGGCCTCGCGCCCCTGTGATGTGTGAACCGTTCCAGCCTGCTTTCCGGCGGTGTGCTTTTCTTTCTGGGAAGATCCCTTATATGAGAGTCTCACTGCCTTTTCGAATACACTCTGCAATTCCCGCGATACAGCTTTGAACGGTGCAATCACAAGGATATTACTAGGCTCAATACCGCCTTCTATTAAGTCCTTAAGCCTTTTCTCGAGCTCGATACCTTCTGCAGGTCTCCACTGGCTCGAGCAATGCTCATTCTGTTTAGGCGGCACATCGTACCAGCAAGAGGTGGGAAGCTCGCCGCCTGCCTTGTCGCCCAGCGTATATTGGCAAGATTTGTGTGCAGGGCCAACCCGTACCATCCGATCTGAATACGCCATTTTATTGACGATAGAAAACATAGGCTCATCACAACGTCGGTGTACCGTCAAGGGCATACCGAGCCAGTGTCCGCTTACGCCATCTTGCGTGCCATAAGAAGTTTGGTAGTCTACCATCTCTTGCATATTCCCGGATTCGAGACCTATCTGGATGTTATGTGTGTCCGCAAGCAATTCTCGCATTTGCACGGGTAAAGTGTCCACTGGCTCTAACTGCATGGGATCGCCCACAGCTACCGCATGTTGCACCCGTTGAAGAAGCCCAGCAGCAGACTGTGGCGAAGCTTGGCCCGCTTCGTCGATAATGGCCCAGCCCAGAGCCTCCCTACCCAATCCTGTGAACATCTTAGAAATGGAAGCAAACGACGACGATACGACCGGTACCACGAGGAAGAAGGTCTGCCAGGCGATCAATCGCTCTTCTGAGGAATAGTTGGAAGACAGAATCACTTTACTCGCCAACCGCAAATTCTCGTAGAACCTATCTGCGGCACCTAAGACCAGTTCTTGATGCAGAGCCAAAGCAGCAATGAAAACTTTAGTCCGAGCTTCATTCCACTCCTCATCAACCCATCGGACACTCTTATCATCGAGCCGAGAAGTATGCTTCTCCTGCTTTTGATATTCCTGAATTCGCATTTCCAATTGTGCCAGCTGTTCACTCAAGGACTCTTTTTTACTCAGCTGAGTTGGCAACCATTGATCGCAACTGAGAATATTGTTTTGCAGTTCGAACTGTTCATTACCCACGCGGCCAACCGCGGAGCAAAGTTCTTGTCTCTTACGCATTGACTGTTGCATGGTGGTGTATAAAGCTAGCTCTTTTTCTCTGCGGCTCTTGCTATGAATGAAGCCACTAATCGGGTGAGCTTTCCAATATTGCAGATAAGCATTGTACTCACATTCGGATGAGTTAGACTCCTCTATAGCGGCGTCAGCACGACCCTTAGCTTCGAGGAGCTCTCTGTCCTTGACTTTTATTTGCTCTTTGTACTCCTTCAGCGCCCCACGCACATCTTCTATTTGTTTGCTTAGGCCACTCAGTTCCTGCTTGAGTCGCTCCACTTCTTCAAAGAACTGGTCCGGATTGCGGTCAAAAGCAAAACGCTCTTCTCTCTCATTGCGTAGCTTTTGTTCTTCTTGCATCGCTGAGGCGAAGGCCTGCTTTGCTCTATTCCAACCTTGGTTAGTGTTAGTTCGTGCCTTGGCTAGAGGTTGCAAAATATCGTATACGAGGCTTTTCTCGAACGGTTTAACGAAAGCGCTCTTATTGCTGCTGTTACCTAACACAGCCGCTAAGAGGCTCCAAACCGTTTGATTTTTCTGCCGAGGCGCAGAAGAGTTTTGCTTATTCTTTTTTTCAGCATTAGCCTCTTGTATTGCTTCGGCCACTCGGTAAAACGCAAAGCCGCCCTTAGGGTTACCATAAGTATCTGTGATGTATGACTGCCACTTAGGCGCAATGGCATCTAAGCTCGGTAAATCTTCACTGACATTTTCGACAGCTTTATTATTATTTGAAGCTACTACAATTTCATAGCCAGTTACGCTTGAATCGAGAAGCCAATATCTGAGCGACTTGTCTTCATCAGTTCTGCGCGCGTCTTTTGCCGCGATGAAAATATCTGCGGGGCAATTGAACCGAACGAGTTGCTCCGCGCGCGCAACAATTATTTGCGCAACGACATCCTTAAGTAGAGTCGTTTTCCCCGTTCCAGGAGGGCCATTCACCCCCAACAGCGCGGTATTCTCATAATTGTTTTTAGCAGCGCTAATTATATTTACAGCCACTTGCTGGCCTGCGGACTGAAACTGATTGCTATCACTTGGCCAGCGCCCCGGCGGTATATGCACTGGATGTATGACTTCATCGAGTAATTGTCCGTCTGGATCCTGCCGTAGGTCAAAGTGTTCAGGGTGTTCTTGGGCCAAATACTGCTTTGCCGACCTCGATAGTAGACTGTGGCCTCCGTCATGTAATCGTTTGAGGTCGGTTAGATAGAACGAATCCATCATCGGAGTCGCAGAGGTTGCTAAATCAGGCACGAAATCGCAGACAATTTCATCTGCTAATACGGGGAATCCATCTTTTGCTGAGTATAAGGGCGATGTTTTTATATCTTCTTCACTAATGCTCAAACCTGAAGAGACCCACGAAATGATGTTGCCAACAACCTCATCTGTTGTAACGAAAGCATCATTATTGCCGTCACGCCTTTGTGCGTACTGATTAAAGGATAGCTGGACGGTCCTGACTGCATCATCGAGTTCTTCAACTTGAGGCCATCCAGTTGGGCACTGCGGCCACTGCTGATGGTTAAACAAGCACGATACGGCTTTCGCATATTGAGAAATCGTCAAAGATTGAGGCACGAGGCTTCCATCGTCTTTGACCATAAAAGTCATCAGGGAAGCTATAGACCCACGCAAGCTTGAGCGATGAGCATTGCGCTCACTCAACTCTTGCAACACTTCATTCTGCCCTATTGCTTCAGAAGGCGAGAGCTCTCGCACCATTTTTGCAGCTCTAAGCAAGGCATTAAAAACCGTCTGTTGGTTGATACCTGTCTGTATTTGGAAATATTCATGCTTCAACCAATGGGCCGAATTATGTTGCGAGAAAAGAATGTCTAAACTTTGTTCAGAAGAAGAGAAAGTTCTCCCAACGGTTCTAACCCAACTCTTACTCGAATAATTCTTCCCATAATTTTTGCTATACATTGCGCTCACACAGCCTGGCAGGTCAACCACTTCAGCAATTTGAGCCGCTGCGTCTATCAAAAACTGGACAATTGCGTCTGATAGCAGCGTTCCTGCGGGGAGTTCATCCAGTCCATCTGTCAGTTGTAGCCAATCCTTTTTAGATTGTTGGGCTACAGCAGTCAGCGAAGTCGCGTCCAGTTTCACTCTTTGAGGCCGCGTATTAATCCACCGTTCGAGAGCTTGCTCATAGGAAAATGGGGCTGAAAGCCGGGCTCGCATATCTGTTTGCAGCCGATAAATCGTGCCCCTCTGCAAATCTCGATATTGTTCGGCCCAAGAAGTGCGCTTACTTGATCGAGTGCCTATTATAAGAGTAGATTGAAGCTTCCCCCACGGAATCCCACTATTATTGAGCCGAGCACTCCCATAACGTCTGTTCTTAGTATCGTTACCCAACTGGCGCAGACTAATACGATTCTGCTTATGCCAAGTCTGCGGCGAGAATAACTCAATTGCGCACCAGTAACTTAATACATCGCGCGTATGCTGATCGTCCTGTGAGCCCATAAGTCAAGCATGCGGAATACTCAGGACAAGCGCAGATCAATCAATCCATCGCAACAGCGCAGGCTCTAAAACGCTCCACGGTCTTCGGTAGCGCTGTGCAGCATGATTTCAGCCTTTGATACTGCACTCAATTTTAGTGCTTGCTGAGGGAATCATGGTAGATGCTGATTTTGCTATCGAGGTAAGCTATTTCTCCTTGGATGTGCGCTAACTGCTCTTGAAGCACTGCTCGTTGTGCGTCGAGCATGGATAAACGCTCAACTATTGTTGAATCGCCGTGGCGGCGCAGTTGAGCGTATTGTTCAATGTCTCGCAAAGGCATTCCTATCTCTAGCACACGCTGCACGAAGGCAATCCACTGCATGTCTTGCTCGCTATATTCCCGATAGCCCTGCACGTTTCGGTTGGGCTGAAGTATGCCCCGCCGCTCGTAATATCGCAGGGTCGAAATAGGCAGATGTGTTTCCCGTGAAACATCGCTAATACGCATGATCAACCCCACTTAACTTGCCCTCAACCTTGGTTCATACCCTACCTTGATAATCACAGCAGCGAAAGCCGTTGCTCAGGAAGGCAATTATGGTTGAACAAACGCGCTTTGAAGCAGGTTCACAGGCTCTCGCAGATATTGACGGAGCAGGCGGTCAAGCAGTCGTTGATTCCCTGCAAGATATAGCTCCCGACTTGGGGCGTTGGATTGTTGAGTTCGCTTTTGGAGACATCTACACCCGCACCGCTATCAGCTCCCAACAGCGCGAACTCGTCACTCTCGGCAGCCTTGTCACCCAAGGCGATACAGCTCCTCAACTCACAGTTCACATTCAAGGGGCTCTCAACGTGGGGCTAAGTCAAGAACAAGTCGTTGAAGCAATCTTGCAATGCGTTCCCTACGTCGGTTTCCCCCGAGTTATCAACGCTATACATGTAGCCCGCACAGTCTTCACCAAGCCTGCCCGCCGAGCAGTCTAGCTTCAATACAGCGTTCTCCTCCCCGCCTGAGCAGCCGTGAAAACATCTACCTTTCGTAGCGAAGCTGGGCGGGCATAACTGTTAAACTAGACCGCACTAAGGTTTTCTAGCCATTGCAGCTGTTACACAACGACAGCAGCGCTCTACAGACTTGGATACTGCTATGGGAAACAGGACTAATCTATCGCTGGCACAAGCAGATGGGGAATCCGTCGAACTGCTGGAATCGGTCACGTATTTCCCTCTGTTTTGGCTGCTGGGCACGCTGGATGAGCCCATGACAGCGCAGATTGAGCGAGTGCAGGCCACGCCCGAGCTCGACGAAGAGGATTATGATGAAGCCGCTTACGCAGATGCCTATTCCGACTGGTTTTATCAGAACAAGCTGGGAGAGGTAAGCCTTCCAATAGCCCAGTTCTCCAGCAATCTGAAAGCGCACAAGGCCTATATTGATGCCCAATACAGCCCGCTGAGCAGCTTGTATGAGCGCTTTATTGCTCTTATGGCAGCGCAAGAGCATACCCACCCAGATGCGAGTGTGAATATTGAATACTCAGAACTCACTGACTTTAGCGATACCCCCGCACAGTATCACCAAGAAATGGCACAGACCGTAGCTCAGATACACAATAACCAGCAGGTGGGCCCCGATTGGTTCGATCCCACTGATGTCTTGCTCTCCAGCATTGGCACCGACGAATACAGCGAGCATGAAGGCGAGCGCCTCTTCACCTCCGAGACCTTCGACAGCACTGAACGCCAACTCGTAGAAGCCTTCAGCAAGAAGCCCGGCCAGCAATCCGACCAGAGCGAAGCCACCGCATCAACACTTGCCTACAGCAGCGAAGCCAAAAAGCCCTCCTTCTTCCAAAGGCTCTTCCGCCGCTCCAAATAACCTCATGCAGCTTAAGCAGCAAAGCTCTCCTGTAGCAAAGTGTGATTCCTGAAAACAATTTACATATTTGTTGTGAACATTGACTCCTTATTATTCAAGTAATGCACGATATAATAGCTTGATGGACGATGATTGGAAACGAGACCGTATACGGGCGGCGCGCGAAGGGCGTAATCCTACTGTTATTGCTGAGATGCGCAGCGGATTCGCAGTTTTGGCAGACATGCAATTCTTGCCCGGTTGGTGTATTCTGCTGCCTCACCAAGAAGTGTCTTCCCTCAACGATTTAAGTATGGCCGACCGCTCACAATTTTTGCTCGACATGTCTCTTATTGGTGACGCTATATTGAATGTTTGCCATCCAAAGCGTGTAAATTATGACATCCTCGGCAACACTGATGAATACCTTCACGCCCACGTTTACCCCCGTTACGATTGGGAGCCAGCAGAGCGGCAGTCTCTCCCCGTGTGGCTTTACGAAGACCAGTACTGGTCTGACCCAGAAACCGCTTTTTCGACTACTCGAAGCGCTCAGCTCATGAACGACTTACGTGCGTATATAGCAGCTCACGTGAGCTAATCGTCGTCTAAACTGGGGGAAACGTTATAAGACACTGGCTGGGTTAGGAGCGTGATATGGCGGTTATGACGGAGTTTACTCGGGACTTGCAGCATTCGGGGATGATTGCTCGTGACTTGGATGAAACGATTGCTTTTTATACCGAGAAGATAGGCTTTGAACTCGCCGGAATCTTTACCAATGGAGACAACCGCTGCGCCTTCTTGCGCTACGGGCATCTGACTATTGAGACTTGGGAAGGCGATACCGCCCCGATGCGCACGGGAGCCATTAACCATTGGGCGCTCGATACTCCAGACATTGAAGCTGCTTTTAAGAACGCTAAGGCGCTGGGGCTCAACATTAAAGAGCGCGAGATTCAATCAATCCCTAGTTTCTGGGATCATGGCATCCGCTATTTCAACATTTGGGGCCCCAACCAAGAAACGATTGAATTCTGCCAGATTCTTTAAGGGTTGACGTTCAAGCGGCGCTTACTTCCTCCGGTCAGTGAGCGCCGCTACTGTATGCAAGACACCGCAGCGCTGATAATGTTCAACCCCACGCACGCCCCCCCTCAATCCACTGTCTGCGAAATCGTCAGTGATACAGTTGAATTATGGCCTTTCTGTGAAGAACGACCTAGCGCACGGCTCGACGCTAAATAATGCAACCAACACCACGGCACAGCGTTGCCGGGGAGGGGTATATGACAGAGACGAGTAGCGACAGCAGGAAGCCAGTCAGCGTTGGAGGCGAACACCCACAAGAACGCGCCGCAACTTCCGCGCACAAGGCCAGCAAGAGCAGCAGCCAAGCTCCAACTCCAGCAAGTGCCCATATTAAGCGCGCAACAGGCAGAAACCCACATAAAACCAACCCATACAGTTTCCACGTTTGGCGCAAACGTTTACATGTGAGTGACGTCACCGTAGTGGAGAAAACTACTTTGAAGCGCGCTGTTGCAGGCACCGTTGTCGGTAACTTCATGGAATGGTACGACGTTGGCGTCTACGGATACTTAGCTGTCACTATTGGCACCGTTTTCCTCTCTGACGCATCGCCCGCAATCCAGCGACTCTTCTCCCTTGGAGTGTTCGCAGTTACTTTCATAGCCCGCCCCCTAGGTGGCATCGTGCTCGGCCAGCTGGGAGACAGGCTGGGCCGCCAAAGCATCTTAGCCTTCACCCTGCTTTCTATGTCTGGCGCCACGCTTCTCATTGGTTTACTCCCCGGATACGAAACCATCGGCTTCTGGGCACCTGTTTTGCTCATCCTTCTGAAGTTGGCACAGGGCTTTTCGACCGGTGGTGAATACGCAGGCGCTTCGACCATGGTCACTGAATATGCGCCCGACCGCCACCGCGGCTTCTTCGCTTCCCTGCTCGACGTGGGCTCATACTTGGGCTTTGCCTTCGGCGCCGGACTAGTCTCACTGATTGAGTTTTCTCTCAGCCCCGAGGCAATGACCTCTTGGGGTTGGCGCATTCCCTTCATTTTGGCCCTGCCGCTCGCCGGAATTGCCGTCTATTTCCGAACCAAAGTGGAAGATACGCCAGCCTTCCAGCAAGCGCAGAATGCTAACGAAGAGCAGCCAGGTGATGCGGATGAGCACAAGGGGCTTATCTCTTTGATTCGTGACTATTGGCGAGAGCTGCTCATGGCTTTCGTCTTGGTTGCGGCAGCCAACACCTTGGGCTACACGCTTACCACATACATGCCCACATATTTGACAACTACCCTGCATCAGAGCATGGCTCAAGCCAACTTACTTACGCTCCCCATTTTGCTAATTGTGGCCGCCTGCATCCCTATTACTGGTGCCCTTTCCGACAAATATGGACGTAAAAAGATTTTGTTCATCGGCGCTTTAACCGGCTGCTTGTTCATGCTGCCGGCTTTTAAACTCATGGAGCGCAACGAATCAGCTACTACCTTTTTAGGGTTACTCCTGATTGCTGTTCCGGTAATTTTCTTCGTAGCAAATTTGGCTTCATCTTTGCCGGCGCTCTTCCCCACAGCCTCGCGCTATGGCGGCATGGGCTTGTCTTATAACTTAGCAGTAGCCATTTTCGGTGGCACAGCACCCCTCATTATGGAGGCCTTGGTCTCAGCGACAGGCAACGTAATGGCTCCTGCTTACTGGATTATGTTTACTTCTGCCTGCGGTCTTGTCACAGTGTTATTCCTTGCGGAATCAGCTCGTCGCCCTATGCCAGGCACGCTACCTACAGTCTCAAGCCAGCAGGAGGCGCGTGATTTGGTTGCAACGCAAGACGAGAATCCAGATTTGGATGTTTCAACACTGATTAAAGATGCTGAAGAGAATGGTACCCGTACAGTTCCAGACGGTCTCAAGGCCGCTGAAAAAGTAGTTGACCATGCTCGCTCAGAGCATCAAAGAATCGAATGAGGAGTAGGCTTAGAGTAAGAAGTACTACAAGATCGACCCCGTCTGCACTCACCGGAGCAGGCGGGGTTGTCACAAAGAAAGAGGCGGTATGAACGCACGAAGTATGACGGTGGCTCAGATGGTAAGTACCTTCTTAGAACCCGACGCACCAGTGCAAGTAAGGGCCTTTGACGGCTCACAATTCGGCTCTAGCGATGCACCCCTCCATCTTGAGGTCAAGAGTTCTCGCGCCATGTATTACATAGCTGAGAATCCCAATGACCTCGGCTTGGCCCGCGCGTATTTGCAGGGTGATTTGGATTCTCCTGAACTCTTACCAGGCAATCCTTACGACGTATTCCACAAGCTGGTGGCTCTCAAAGACTACATGAAGAAGCCCAGCAAAGCAGACATTGCTCACATAGCGGCTGCTGTGTTTTCTCACGGTATTCACGTACCTGATCCGCCCGAAATCGAAGGGCCTTCCCTGTTTACGCGTCTGCGTGAAGGTATTCGCCCTCACACCCGCCGCGGTGATGCTGCAACAGTCAGCTACCATTATGACCAGTCCAACGACTTCTACAGGCTGTTCTTAGGTTCTTCGATGACTTACACCTGCGCTGTCTTTGACAAGCCTGATGCCCCCTTGGAAGACGCTCAGTGGCATAAACTCAACATGGTCCTAGATAAGATGAATCTCAAAGACGGAGATCGCTTACTCGACATCGGCTGCGGATGGGGTTCTATGGAGATTGCAGCTGCCCGTCGTGGCATCCATGTTATCGGCGTGACTTTGGCGGAAGAGCAGGTGGAATGGGGCCAGGAGTGGATTCGGCGCGAGGGCTTCCAGGACTTAGCCGAGATTCGACTGATGGACTACCGCGATGTTCCTGAGAGCAACTTCGATGGCATCTGCTCTATTGGCATGATGGAGCACGTTGGCTTTAAACAATACCCTGCTTACTTCCACGAAATGATGGACAAGCTACGCCCCGGCGGTATCTTGCTTAACCATCAGATTACTCGTACCAATTCACACGACGGTAAGCGAGCTGGCGGTTTCATCGACCGTTACATCTTCCCAGACGGTGAGTTGGCAAGCCCAGCTGAGATTGAGATGACCATTCAAGACAACGGTTTTGAAGTTATCACGCAAGAAAATCTACGCCAACATTATGCCTTAACGCTCAAGCATTGGACGGAAAACCTTCAGGATAACTGGGAAACTGCCCGTAAGATGGTCGGCGAGCCCAAGGCTCGTTTGTGGGGCTTATACATGGCTGCCTCACGCTTCAACTTTGAATTGAATACCATTCAGATTCACCAGTTCCAGTGTATTAAACCTAATCCTGCTACAGGCACCATTACATACCCTCTGCGCCCCTGGTGGGAGCGTTAGATTACCTTGGAGTTGCGCTATGTGCCCCACCTACTTCTCGGTGGGGCTTTTGTATGAGCAAGACTCTGCAAATAGCAAATGGGGCCCCTTTCAGGAGCCCCACGCGTGTATCGTTAACTACTTATTCTTGTTCCGCATCATTCTTGTTGCGACCAGAGCGGTAAGCTCCGTACATAAGCGCAGCTGCAAGAGCGGTCAGAATCACGGCAGCAACTACAAACCCAGCCACAGCAGAGCCTGTAGCAACTAACGGACCGGAAGGTGCATAGCACGGTTCTGGTACGACGCACTTCGGGCAACTCACTGGGGTAACAGCAGGAGCAGCCGGATCTGGAGCCTTAGGCTTTGGCCTTGTCTTAGGATAAGCCGGTACAGGAGCAGCTTTCGGCTTCTTTGGTGTAGGCTGAATCGGTTGTTCCGGAGCCTTGTTGACTTTCACCTTAGGATAAACGACTAGGTTGTAGTCGGGGCTTCCTTTGTCTTTGCTAGGCAGCTGAACAATGAATGCATCTGCGGTTGCACTCGTGTCTTTGGGAGCGCCAACAAATTGGAGAAGCCAGTAAGTAGTTGTATATGTTCCCTCAGGAGACACATCCATGGGGAAGCTGGCGGGAGTTCCGCCATTCAAAGTATTGTCTTTGGGATCGTAGGTTGCACCAGCAAGCCAAGTGCCGGCTCCTACTTCGGTTTTCACAGTAATGGTTCCTTGATCATCTGTGGAACCATAGTAGATAGTGGACTGATCATTGGCCCTATCCAAGTAGTCAGTCAACTTAGCTAGTACTTTTTCAGTGGTTTCCTGGTTAGGAGCGGGAACCTCTGGATCAAGAATGGTCTGCATCGCGTCGTAGCTCAGCTTAGTGGCGCTATATACATAGCCTGCACCAACTGGCTTGGCATCTTTGGGCAGCATTTCTTGTACTTGGTCTACACCCGTAGCGTCGGACGTTGAACCATTTTCTTGCACATGCACAGTAAGAGCGGGGGATTGCTGAGAAGGTGCATCATCGGCTCGGGCTTGCACTGGATGCAGCCCGACTATTACGGCTAGCGCCAGCAAGCATGCCAATATATTGGCGCCTACTGCTGGAACTTTCGCTTTCAGCCTCATGTGACACTCCCCATTACTATTAACGATCGGTCCTCGAACCCTCTCGGGCAACTCTCAACTACAAGTTAAGAACCGCTATTCCCTCTCACTGCTCTCTCTTTCAGTGAGAGGCTCCCAAGCCCGCCCGGAGACGGGCTCAAGAACTTCTGGATTCATTATAAATCCAAAGCCATACTTCAAGAGTCACGGTTGCTAGTATACCTTGCGGCAGACTAGCAACCGTTTCTCTGATTACTGCCAGCTATAGAGCAGTAATCCGCTCTGATTCAAAGAATCAGATGTTGCGGGCCACAGAGGAGCTCTTGCGGTTTCGAACAACCAGCACGCCACCCATGATAGCCAAGCCAACAACGAGCAGCAGGAGAATACCCTTACCACCAGTCAAAGGAAGGCTGATAGGAGCATTCTGACCGTCAGCGAAGTTAGCCAGAGCGTTATCGATGGAAATCGGAGTGCCGGAAGCATCTACGATCGTGGCATCAATTGCGGAAGGCTTGTAAGCTCCGAAGTTAGGAGTTGCGACGGGGTGAATACCGGTGGGGTACATGGCGATAACCTGAGCATCGGTGACAGTGTTGGTGTCAGCGATGTCGGAGAAGTCGACACCATTGAAGCCAGCGACTGGCTGCTGGTAGCCAGCAGGAGCCTGGACCTCACGGAGACGGTACTTGCCCAAATTGGCACCCGTACGAGCATCGAGCCTGACAGGCAGACCAATGAAGGTCACGAGACCGTTAGCGTTGGAGGTAGCGGTCATCAGGGTCTTACCATCGTTGACAGCAGCGAAGGTGCCATCGTCTGCCAAGAACTTATCAGCATTGGCAGGATCTTCGAGCATGAACTTTGCACCTTGCACCACGTGGCCATCGGTGGTTACCTTAGCGAACTGGTAGCCAGCGGAAGGCACCTGACCACCTGCGTGGGGGGGATTGGTGTGAGACGAGCAGTTAGCGTTGTCAGAAGCAGCGGTGTTGGTAAGGAAGCCGCCCTGGTTGCCTTGAGAATCACCATTAGCGGTCACAGTCGACTTAATGGTCATAACAAAGCGAGGGTTGGACATCGAAGCAGCATTCATAGCATTAACCAATGCTGTGTTGGTGGTATCGTGCTTGAACGCGGCAGACACGTAAGTGCTGTCATCAGGGGTGATGTTGCTGGTGAACATGTCGGTGGTGCCATCCAAAGCCTTCGGATTAGTACCATTAGGACCAGCGATGGTCGCTTCGGTGCCTACCGGTGTAGAGATAGTTGCACCGTTAGCGTCTTCGTAGCGGAATTCTACGCCAACGTTAGCAGTGGTGGTGGTCAGAGCCGAACCCAGACGATCAGCCATAATCAGGTAGTTGGCAGACGCATAGCTTGCAGTATTCTTGATGTCATCAAGATAGAGCTTGTTGTCGTTTGGTACAGGAGTGCCCGTTTCAAGAGCATTCGTAACTTCCCAGGTAACTTCATCGCCAACTACAGCAATGTTCTCAGCAGGATCGAAGTTATTGCCGTTAATCTTAACAGCTTCCTTGGTCAGCTGCTGATCCAAGACGTTCTTCGGGAAGATGTGGAGGTGGTGAATATAGCCAGTCTCCACAGTACCGCCGTTGTCGCCAGTGGTCAGGAAGGGCATGGAGAAGATGGACTTCTCAGCAGACGAATAACCGGCATCGGTGTAAGGAGAAGCAACCTCTTCAAGGATCCAGTACTTAAGATCCGTACCGAAATCAGCGACTGCAACATCAGCAGGGTTGCTGCCGGCAGCAGTGGCCTGTTCCTTCCACTTAGCAGCATCAGCACCCAAACCGCCCACTACAGAAGCTGCAGGAGTAGTCTGCCAAATGCCGAGCTTGCCGTTATCAGTACCAGCAGTACCGTTGACAATCTTACCGTTGGCATCAGTTACACCGTAGACATCAACACCACCCGAAACAAACTGATAGTTACCAGTAGTAGGGCTAGATGCTGTGGCATCCATGTCGCTGGGCTGGTGACCAGCAGTGGCTTCAACCTGACGCAGGCGGAATGCAACGTGCACACCGACGGGAGTACCGGGCTTCTTGTCGCCGATAGTACCGGTTGCGGAAGCACCAGCAGCGTTCTGGAGGTACTTGGTAACGTCGAGCTTAGCAGCGTGAGCACCAAGAGTGGTGCTGAACTGATCATCGGTGTCAAAAGTTGGAGTAGCTTGTGCACCAGGAGCGGCAACCAAGAAGGCTGCTGCCGAGGTGAGCACGGCTACGGAGAGTCCGAGAACCCGCTTTGCGAGGTTCACGCTCCCAGCGTTCTCATTGTGAATACGCATTGAATGCGTCCCTTTCTCTTACATTATCTATAGCGCGGTCTAAAACCGGATTTTCCCCCATGTCCCCCACTGATAACAACAGTACTGCAATCAGCGTCGGTTAGACTCCGCACAGGGACAGTATACCCATAATTTTCCTCAGAGGGCAAATAATGACACGGTTCGAGCCCTACTCACGTAAAGACTTTGTAACTACACAAGTGTGATTACGAACGAGCAAGCAACCACTCAGCGCTCAACGAGCGGATTGTCTACGGTTGCGCCAGAGGCAAGCACCGCCGAAGCAAACCAGCCAAATAAGGCCACAAATGGCGGAAACTCGGGTGTCAGCAGCTAGGAAGAGCGAGGCATACACAAACACGAAGAAAGCGATTGCTAAAGCACCAGTCCACTTATATGCCGGCATGAGGAAACCATCTTCCATAAAATCGTCCGAGGCCCGATACCGGTAATGTGTGATAAGTAACAAAATATAAATAAAAATGATTACAGCACTCGAAGCCGATGCAAAGAGCACAAATGCCGAAGAGAAACCAGGTAGGGTTCGCAAGATGGGCGACAGTAGAATGAGCAGACCCGAAACGATGATGGCTCTTGCCGGCACCCTACCCCGCTTAGAGATAGTGCCCAGCGAGCGCAAAGCCGGAGACTGAGCCGAGCTCGCCAGCTGGAAGAGATTGCGCCCAGCCGAGTAAAGCAGCGAGTTCAAAGCCGAGGAAGCCGCAGTAATCACAACGAAGAAGACCAGCGCAGCGGCCCAATCCAAGCCCGCGTATCTAAAGACCATCACAAATGGAGAGGTGAAAGAGCCGTCAGCTTTGGGCTGGAAGGTGCGCCAAGGCACAATCAGCATAATGGCCACCAGAGCGCCCACATAGAAAATGAGCACGCGCACGATAATCTCGTTAATAGCCTTGGGCAAGACCTTACGCGGATTCTGCGTTTCCGAAACAGTAACGCCCACAAACTCAATCATTTCGTAAGCGAAGAAGACCATTTGGAAACTCATAAAGAAGGAGAGCCAGCCGTTCGGTGCCAGCGAGAAACCATTGACGATGTTGTCAATGCCCGCGTGGCCAGCCGGAGAGGCAGGTTCAGAACCCGACATGTGGACCGCAGGATAGTTGAAATGCACAGCTACCATCACAATCGCAGTCACAATCATGGCAATAATAAGCGTGATTTTAATCATCGAGAACCAAAACTCAGCCTCGCCGAACACTTTGACGGCAATGAGATTGATGGCCACCATAGCAAGGAGAAACGCTAGCTCAATAACGAAGCGCCAGGCGGAAAGATCGATGCCGAAAGTGTTGAAGAAGGTCACAAAATACGTACCCACAGCCGTTAGCTCAGACATACCAATCAAAATCAGCACAATCCAATACGACCAGCCAGCAAAGGAACCCCAGCCCTTGCCTAAATAGCGGGTAATAAAGGAGATGAACGTGTGCTGGTCAGGGTCGGCATACATAAGCTCGCCGATAGCGCGCATAAGTAGGAACATAATAATGCCGACGGCAATGTATACAAAGACGATGGAAGGGCCAGTCAAAGCAATCGACTTGCCGGAGCCCAGGAAGAGGCCGGTGCCAATAGTGCCACCGATAGCGATAAACTGCACATGGCGCTTGCTCAAGCCGCGCTCCATGCTGTTTTCGCTAGCTTTCAGGGCAGAGCCGGCGCTAGGTTCCTTCATATTCTCTGTATTTACGGTACGCATAGGCCTCCTATCCTAACTCGCCCGCCGGAACGAAGCAGCTTGACGGTCCACAAAGCGAGACAAAAAAGCGAGACAAAAATGAGCGGTTCCACCCGCTGAGATAGACTCATATCCAAAGCTCAAGCTCGCGGCACAAGCCCACAAGGCGCGCAAAGAGGGCAGCAAACGGGATGAAGTGGGGAGATATGAGCAACGCACAGACCACAGTCGAAGCCGCGGATAAGAGCAGCGGCGGCGGAACTTTACGACGGAACCTCAAAAACCGCCACATTCAGCTCATTTCGCTCGGCGGAGCCATCGGAACCGGGCTTTTTTACGGTTCAAGCGAGTCTATTACGCTAGCCGGTCCGGCAATTCTGATTGCCTACCTTATCGGCGGAGGCGCAATATTTATGATTGTGCGAGCTCTAAGCGAGATGAGCGTTGAAGATGCCCAAGCAGGCGCTTTCTCCTACTACGCGACCCGTTATTGGTCTAAGCGGGCGGGCTTCGTCTCCGGCTGGAATTACTGGTTTAACTACATTCTGGTTTCGATGGTAGAGCTAGCGGTCGTAGGCTCTTTTGTGAACTACTGGTTCCCTGGTATCCCCGCTTGGGTGTCTGCTGCGGCTTTTCTCGTGATTATTACTGCCACTAATCTGATGGGCGTTGCGCAGTTTGGCGAGTTTGAATTCTGGTTTGCCATCATTAAAATAGCGGCTATTATCGCTATGATTATAGGCGGCGCAGCAGTCGTCATTATGGGACTTCCCAGCGCTGGCGGCGTGGGAGCATCGTTCGCAAATTGGTTCAACGACGGTGGCTTTATGGCTACCGGGCTGCTGCGCAAGAGTGCGAGCGGCAACTGGACCGGACTGCTCATGGCGCTCACCGTGGTGATGTTCAGCTTCGGAGGCACTGAGCTCATAGGCATTACCGCAGGCGAAACCGCTGAACCGCGCAAAACAATACCGCGCGCTACTAACGACATTATTTGGCGAATCTTAGTCTTCTATATTGGCGCTCTCGGCATTATTATGGCCGTAGTTCCTTGGCGCTCAATTGGTCAGCCCGACGCAAACGGCGTGGTAGCGAGCCCCTTCGTGCAAATCTTCGATTCGGTTGGAGTCCACGCGGCCGCAGGCATTCTCAACTTCGTCTGTCTCACTGCCGTCATGAGCGTTTACAATTCTGCGCTGTACTCCAACTCCCGCATGCTCTATTCACTGGCCCAGCAGGGCAACGCACCCAAGTATCTGACTCGACTTTCGCGCTCAGGTGTGCCCTATGCTGGCGTACTCACCTCGGCCGGCATCACAGTAATCGCCGTCATCGTAGTCTTTTTGTGGCCGCAGTTTGCCTTCAACTACCTTATGAGTGTGGCCACAATCGCGGCTTTACTCAACTGGACCATCATCATGATTACCGAGATGAAGTTCCGCCGAGCCGTAGCCGCAGGAAACGGCCCCAAGGAACTCGCCGGCAAGAAGGGTCAAGAAGCGCTCGACGCCATCATCTTCAAGCTACCCTGGCCCCGAGTCACGCCGTGGGTGGTCCTCGCCTTCATGGCCCTAGTAGTAGCACTAATGTTCTTCTCACCCTCCTACCGCATCGCCCTCATCATAGGCCCAATCTGGCTAGCCCTGCTCCTAGCAGCCTACCAACTAGCTGCCAAGAACAAAGGCTGAGTTCACGCCTGATTGACACTCCTGCTCCTAAAAGTCAGCAGCTACGCGCAAGCCGTAAATGTGAGGGATAGGGGCTGAAACAGACGACAGGGTAACGCGAATCCGCGGCTTTGGCGCTTGGTTCACAAGGCTCGCTGGAATACCGATGTAGTGCCAGCTGGGTGCCGAATCCTGTTGGTTACGGTCTATATCGGAAGAGTTCCACGCGGAGTCGAGACGGAAAGCGGCTATTCGGACAGCTTGGCGTGAATACTCGGCTTCGTTCCCAGCGAGCATTTGAGATGAGTGGTCACACAAATCTGGGCATGGATCTACGAACACTGCAAAAGCGCCAGAATCCGCCGGCTCACTCGAGTCGAACTCTTCAAGCGGACAGTCAGTTAACAACGCTATATAGTTCTTATCAGAGCGCTTATCAACTGCTAATTCGTAAGAAAACCAGCCGCCAGTGTCAGCATCTCGGAAGGTCCGACCGCCCGCAACCAGGGAACGCGAATTAGCAGAGGCCTTCAACTTTTTGGAACGCTCAATATTATTGCCCTGATCTGGTGTCAAAGAATCGATAATGCGCATGTGCGAATCCTGCTCACACTTGGCATAGATCGCTTCCCCACCCCGGCCGTCGTCAAGGTCAAAGTAGAGCGCGTACAAGCTACGATGCAACTGATAATACGGCAGCAGAAGCAAAGGTTCACTAATTCTGCCACTTTCAGAAGTGCTGTTTACCGGGCCTCTATCGAGAGTAAAAGCAAAAGAAATAGACTGGGTTGGCGGCTCAACAGGCTGGATATGAGATTCGATATGCTCCAGCCAGTGCTCGCGCGAAAGCCCTTGCGGAAGGCAAATCTGAGCACGCTGAGCGGCCTGCGCGTTAAACTTTCCAACGCGAACTAAGATGCCACCGTATGAATAGTTGGAAGTGGCATCTGTAGGCCCCAAGACTCCAGCAAGCAGAACCGGACCGTATGCGAAAGCTATCCAGTTGGGATTATCCGGAGCCTCAATAAAACGCAAACGCGCAGGAAGCGTAAGTTGCAGCCTCATCCCCGGCATTATAGGAAAGGTTAACCAACCATCAGCCATCACATTGCTCGGCTTGACTTGACTGCCGTCTATTTCCAAGGCTATATCGTTGGACTCCACCCAGTCTGGAATAGGCAGGCGCAACAGTACCGGTTCAGACCGCTTGGTAGCAGCCGCGAAGTCCGCACACTGGCTAGTTTTAGAGAAATCTAACGCATCGATAGTAAAATGGACAACCGATTCTTGGGGCAAATGAGCTTCTTGGCGAATAAGCAGACCGTGTATATAGTCCTCGACGGTTGACGAGACGAACTGGTTCACTACCACTGCATGATTGCGCAACAGGTATGCCGAATCCCCTAATTGAGTAAAGTTCTCAATACCGGTGCCTTGGCAGCACCAAAACTCACCAAACGGCACGCCGAATACTTTCGGATAACCGGCCTGCATGGGCTGAAAGTAAGTGGTCATGCCAGATTCTGGATCTTGGGAAGCAAGAATGGCGTTAGTAAAAGTCTGCTGATAATAATTGCTATATTTTGCCTCGCCCGTAAGCTCGAGCAGGAGTCGGGTCAACTTGAGCATGTTGTGGGCATTGCAGGTCTCACAAGTGGAATTGTCGTTATAACCGCCGTCGGCATTGCCGTTCGTAGTTGCATCTTCCCACAGCGCGCCCGGCTGATGGAAATGCTCGGCCTGCGAGTTACTACCATTGGCGTAGGTGTGACGGTCGGCTACCAGCTCCCAAAAGTTGCGCGCAGCACGCAAATAGAGGTCATCTTCAGCGCGGCAACCCAAGACTTGATAACGAGTGACGGCACCAATTAGCTTGGGTATAGTGGCGTTCGCATGCAACCCTGGAAGGCAATCCTCACCGGCAGCCAAGACCTCAAACAAGGGCAGCTCGTCGAAGAGCTGGGCGGCCTCCAAGTGCGTAGGCTTGCCAGTAAGTGCATACAAGCGATACAGTGCCTCGTTCATGCCACCGTATTCGATAGCAAGCATGTCGATACCGGGATGCGCCTTATGCCAGCGAATCACAAAATCTGCGAAGTCGCCTGCGGCAGCAAGCGCACTGAGGCGAACGCTACCATAAGGCGCGCTGCCGGCAGCATCAATCAAACCTTGCAAGAGCTTATGTAAGTTGTAGAAGGGCACTATCAGGCCGTCTTTACCGCCCGGCAATGCATCCACACGGAAGGCCGGGAGAAAACCAGCATTGGCAGGGTCTTTTTGGGCATACGCCTCTTGGGTTTGCCGTAGATTCTCAACCAATACACGCTGTATGGTTGCCAACTTGCGTCGCTCTTGTTCGCTAGCAAAACTCGCTTGCAATGCGTGGGAAATCGCAGACAAGTAATGCCCTACAAAATGACCGGTAAAACGGGGAGGCTGGTCGGTACCATCGGGGTTGGTTTCGGCGCTATATCCCCGCTCCCAGCCTCCGTAATTCTTTACCCCTTTAGTATCTAACCCGGCCTGCTGGCGAAACTCCACCATGAGCCGATCAGAGTCGAAACGGAACAAGTAATCAAGTTCCTTCTTTGCAGCCCGTATCCAGTACTCATCGTGTATCTCTACGCGCGATGCCCCCGCTGCTCGTAGCGCCTGTGCCACTATTACCGCCCCTCATTGAGTGTGATTCCACACCTATTCTAGAAGCGGGTGCCACCAGAGTACAACACAAGACAAAACCACTCAGGAGAAGACTTGAGGTCGCGTAACATGCGGAGGTCAGAAAGTAGGGTATAGTATTGCACACATTACAAGTCACAGAAGAGGTCGCTGAACTCATCAGTAACCGAGCTGAGGTACCGCGGTACCGGCGAAGCTTGGTAAAAGGGTGTTTGGCCGAAATCTTTAGATGCCGCAGAGTCTAAAGGTTGGGACTAGATTTAATAGGTCTAGGACTGTCGCAGCGGTTTCGCTGCGGAGCGCTATGGACGGTTTATGCGTGAACCTCAACCGGTGATGCTTGAGTAGCCTTGCGCCACTTTCAGCATATTCGGTTGGCGGTTAACGTCGTTTTTACGCTCCTTCTTACATATTGCAAGGAGGATGAGATATGGCCCAGCAGAAAGTCGCGGGCAATACAGCCACTGGAAGTAGTTCCGGCAATTCTGGCGGAGTGCAACGCAATCTCAAGGCCCGTCACGTCTCAATGATTGCCTTGGGCGGCTGCATCGGCACCGGTTTATTTATGACTTCTGGCTCCACTATCGCTAAGGCAGGCCCCGGTGGCGGCTTAGTAGCATACGGCGCTATGGGACTTATGGTCTATTTCCTCATGACTTCCCTAGGCGAACTCGCCACACACCTGCCCGTTTCCGGCTCGTTCGCCACTTACAATGCCCGCTTTGTAGACCCAGCACTGGGCTTCGCTATGGGTTGGAATTACTGGTTTAACTGGGCAATCACTGTGGCGGTCGATATCTCTACTGCCGCGCTCCTGATTCAATACTGGCTACCGAGCACGCCGGGCTGGGTTTGGAGCCTGCTCGTACTCGTGGTGATTTTCCTCATCAACGCTCTAACCGTCTCAACTTTTGGAGAGACCGAATTCTGGCTCTCGCTCATTAAGGTCATCACCGTTATCGTCTTCCTCGTTATCGGTTTCGCCATGATTTTCGGCATCATGTTCCAGCCAGCAGTAGGCCTGAAGAACTTCACCATCGAAGGCGGCCCATTCGTGGGCGGATTCCCAGCCATACTTAGCGTCTTCCTTATCGCAGGTTTCTCCTTCCAGGGCACCGAGCTCGTGGGCGTCACCGCAGGCGAATCAGACAATCCTTCCAAAGCAGTGCCCAAGGCCATCAACGAAGTATTCTGGAGGATTCTACTCTTCTACGTACTCTCCATCTTCGTAATCGCAGCACTGATTCCCTATACCTCTCCCAACCTTTTGAGCGCGGCAGACGGCGACATCGCTATGTCTCCCTTCACGCTCGTATTCCAGCGGGCAGGACTCGCCGGGGCCGCCAGTATCATGAACGCAGTGGTGCTCACATCCGTCCTCTCCGCCGCCAACTCGGGTGCCTACGCCTCAACTCGTATGCTCTACGCTTTGGCTCGTGACAACTACGCTCCCAAGATGTTTGCCCGCACCACTAGGCACGGCATTCCTCTAGCGGCTTTGCTTGCCACCACCGTTATCGCTTTGGCCACTTTTGCCACCTCGATTTTCGGCGACCAAGTATACATGTGGCTGGTAGCTGCCTCTGGTTTGACTGGTTTCATCGCTTGGGTGGGCATAGCCCTGAGCCACTACCGCTTCCGGCGCGCGTTTGTTTTGCAGGGCCACAAGCTGAGCGAGCTTAAATACCACGCCAAGCTCTTCCCTCTTGGGCCCATTCTGGCCTTGGTCTTATGCCTTATCGTGATCGGCGGCCAGAACATTGAAGCCTTCGTGAATTGGAACTGGCAGGAAATTGGTGTGACGTATATCAGCGTGCCTCTCGTCCTTATCCTCTTCTTCGGGTATAAGATTAAGCACCATACCAAGCTGATTCCTCTCAACGATATTGACGTTTCATCAGCAACGGAGACAGGTGCGCAAAGCAATGAGCAAGCAGGGCAGAACGAAGGCGAGTAAGGCTAGCAATACCAGCTCCAAGCAGAGCGGTACTGCCACTACGGCTCAAGGTAATTCCGTGCATCGCAACTTGGGTACTAGGCAAATCTCTATGATTGCCCTGGGCGGTTGCATCGGCACCGGCCTCTTCATGACTTCCGGGTCCACCATCACCAAGGCGGGCCCGGGCGGAGGCCTAGTAGCTTACACGGCAATGGGCATCATGGTTTATTTCCTGATGACCTCCCTGGGCGAACTCGCCACCTATATGCCCGTTTCTGGCTCTTTTGCCACCTATTCGGCACGTTTCGTAGACCCAGCCCTCGGCTTTGCTATGGGCTGGGATTACTGGTTGAACTGGACGATTGCGGGCGCGGTAGACATTTCGACTGCCGCTATTTTGATTCAATATTGGCTCCCCGATACGCCCGGCTGGATATGGAGTCTGCTCGTTTTGGTGATTATTTTCTTCATCAACGCGCTTGCCGTCTCCGCCTTTGGAGAGACCGAATTCTGGCTCTCGCTTATTAAAGTTGCCACCATTATCGTGTTCGTAGTGGTTGGTCTCGCTATGATTTGCGGCATTATGTTTCACCCGGCTATCGGCCTAAGCAATTTTACTTACAAGGATGGGCCGTTCGTGGGCGGGCTGCCGGCGATTATGTCAGTATTTTTGATAGCTGGCTATTCCTTCCAAGGCACCGAGGTGGTGGGCGTGACTGCGGGCGAGTCCAAAGATCCTGCCAAGGCCGTGCCCAAGGCCATCAACGAAGTATTCTGGCGAATCCTACTCTTCTACATTCTCTCTATCTTCGTAATCGCAGCCATCATTCCCTACACCTCCCCCAACTTGCTGGGCGCTTCTGATGCAGATGTTGCTATGTCTCCCTTCACGCTCGTATTCCAGCGAGCGGGGATTGCCGGGGCCGCCAGCGTCATGAACGCGGTAGTACTCACTTCCATCCTCTCCGCAGTCAATACCGGCGCCTATGCCTCCTCGCGCATGCTCTACGCTATGGCCCAAGACCATTTAGCGCCCAAGTTCCTAGCTCGCACCACTAAACACGGTATTCCTATGCCCGCGCTGATTGCCACCTTGTGTATGGAATTGGCCACTTTTGCCACTTCGATTTTTGGGCAATCCTTCTATCTGTGGCTGGTCACTGCTACTGGCCTGACGGGCTTCATAGCTTGGATTGGCATAGCCCTGAGTCACTACCGCTTCCGCCGTGCCTTCCTGAAGCAAGGCCATAGCTTGAGTGAACTCAAATATCACACCAAGCTCTTCCCGCTCGGACCGCTGCTAGCGCTCGGCTTGTGCCTAATTGTGATTGCCGGGCAAGATATTCCCGCCTTCGCCAGCTGGAATTGGCAAGAAATCGGAATGACTTATTTTAGCGTGGTACTCGTTTTGGTCCTCTACTTGGGCTACAAACTCAAGTATCGGACGAAAATCGTGCATTTAGAAGATATTGATCTTACTACTGGTGCGCTCAACTCTGCTCAATCCGTGCAGCGCATCAGCCCCGATAGTGCAGATGTCCAGACTGGTACTGCAACCAGCGCTACTGCCAATACCACTACTCACTACTAAGCAAGTCCTCTATGCTACCTTCCCAGCGAGTTGATTCACCCAGTTTGACAGACATAGGAATCAGCTCACTGCCCGGAACACTGCCGGGGCGAGCGCCGTTGAGCCCAGTGCCCTCTTGCCCTGCTTGCCTTTGAGTCGCATCTGGGGCCCGGTAAACCCTGCCCGGAATGGCCTGAAGAAGCTGGCGGGCTAGGGCGTTAGCAATACCATCGAAGTCTTGCAAGATGCTGGTGAGCTTCAACCCAGCTAAATCTGATACGTACGAACCGTCGTAAGCGATAATCTGCAAATCACCGGGAATAGCTCTGCCTCTCCGAAACGCCTCTTGCACACAGAAAGCCGCCGCCAAATCAGGTGCCACAATCGCGTCTAGATCTGGGTAGCGCTCAAAAGCAAGGTGGGCCGCATTGCGGAACTGCTCCATCTGAGCCACATTCTCAATTTCGATATAGTCGTAATGAATGCCGGTCTGTTGCAAGCGCTGCTCGAATGCGAGATGGTAGCGAATAGGCGGGAAAGTGGTCTGACCGGCAATTTGAATATTGCCCAAAGATACGCTGCGGGGGCCGGAAGCAGTCTGGTAGAGTGTGCGCGGTCCGCCGATTTCTACGACGTGGTGGGCACCGGTGTGTGCAAACAAGCTGGCAGCTAAGTGGCCGCCTTGGGAATGGTCCGAGCCAACTGAGGGGATGGAACCGCCCAAAAAGCGATCGAACGCCACGATTGGTCGCTCGATGGAAGACCAATAGTCCGCCGGATAGACTGCGTGAGCACCCATAATAATGCCGTCCATTGCCCGCCTGCGGAGCATGTCTACGTATTGGCTCACATCTTGGTCTACGTCGGCGGTGGAGCACAGCACGGTGCGCATACCCTGCTCATACAAGGCGCTCTGGAGAGATGCGGTGAGCGTGGCAAAGAAGGGGTGGCGGATGGTGGGAATGATAACGCCCACTAGGTCGGTCTCGTTGCGTGAGAAGTTCCGGGCCAGCTCGTTGGGTACGTAGTTGAGCCGTTTCATAGCTTGAGAGACGCGCTCGGCCATTGCAGCAGAGACGTAGCCGTTGCCATTGACCACTAGGGAGACGGTGCTTGTAGAGACACCAGCCTCTCGAGCCACATCGCGCATACCTACCATAGGAGCCCTCCCACTTGAGTTCGGACAGGGACCCTTTGGAACTTACTTCATCGAACGTTCGACACCCTGCGCTTTTAGTCTACCAGAGAGTGAATGGAAACGATTTGATCGCGCCCGGCACCTGAGCCGATGGCAGAAATGCGGCAACCCGACATATCTTCCAAACGGTGCACGTAATCTTGAGCTTTCTGGGGGAACTCCTCGAAAGACTGAGCGCCAGAAATATCTTCGGACCAGCCTGGGAACTCCTGATACACCGGCTGCGCGGAAGCAAACTCGGCTTGATCGGTTGGCATATCGCTCACCCGAGCCGTAGAGCCGTCTGCCAGCTTCACGTCGTAGCCCACGCACACGGGGATGGTTTCTAAGCCTGAGAGCACGTCGAGCTTGGTTAGGACGATGTCGGTTAAACCGTTGACCTGCGTGGCATATCGCGAGACCAAGGCATCGAACCAGCCGCAGCGGCGGGGGCGGCCCGTCGTCACACCAAACTCGTGGCCTTGCTGGCGCAGCCATTCGCCTGCTTCGTCGTTGAGTTCTGTGGGGAAGGGGCCTTCGCCCACGCGCGTTACATAGGCCTTGGCCACGCCGATAACGCGGTCAATCTTGGCTGGGCCCACGCCGGTGCCAGTCGAAGCACCGCCAGCCGTGCAATTGGAGGAGGTTACGAAGGGATAGGTGCCGTGGTCCACGTCGAGCATAGTGGCCTGGCCGCCCTCAAAGAGGACCGACTTGCCGTCGTCGAGCGCTTGGTTGAGCAGGAGTGAAGTGTTGGCTACGTATGGGCGAATCTGCTCGGCAGCTTTCAGCAGGTCATCGACCGTTTCTTCCACGTCGATAGTGGGCAGTTCGTAGACTTTCTCCAGTATCAGATTCTTCTGATGAAGGGAAGCCTGCACCTTGTCTCGCAAGTGGTCTTCGTTAAAGAGGTCATGGACGCGAATGCCCACACGGTTGACTTTGTCTACATACGTGGGACCAATACCGCGGCCGGTGGTGCCGATTTTATGGGATCCTAGAAAACGCTCGGAAACCTTGTCAAGTGTGCGATGGAAGGGCGCAATCACGTGTGCCGCCTCGGAAATCTTGAGCTTGGAGCAGTCTACGCCGCGGGCTTGTAAGCCGTCAATCTCGCTCATGAGAGCTTCGGGATCGACCACCACACCGTTGCCAATAACGGGCGTAATTTGCGAATGTATAATGCCGGAGGGCAGGAGGTGGAGCGCATAAGTCTGGTCGCCCACCACGACGGTATGGCCTGCGTTATTGCCGCCATTGAAGCGAGCCACGTAGTCCATCTTGCTACCTATAAGGTCGGTAGCCTTGCCCTTGCCTTCGTCGCCCCACTGTGCGCCAATGATTACGATTCCGGGCATTTGGTCCTCCTCTACGCTAGGCGGGCCGACGCCACGCGCCGAATCGACCGCCACCAGCAGCCTACCCTAGAGCCTAGAGAGGATTGGGGTATTACCAACATTCTTGATTAACGTCCGAGCAGAGACTATAATGGAAAGCGGATTGGGGGTTCCCGGTCGGCGGATGGGTTTTCAGCAATGCTGGAACCCATTTTCGCTTTTTACAGTTGTTTAGGCTATGAAAAAATCTTCAGCCCAAACCCTTCAATTTCCCCTTCCGGCCCTTTCCTCATTTTCGGCAGCAGCATATCCCAAGCCCTATTGGCCTGTTTGGGATAAAGATAATGGTTACCAACAGGCCTAGCAATCATGTCTGCAAACTGCAACCCTATGCTATTGGCCTGTTTGCTAATACAACAGCAATCAAACATGTCTTTAAAGCCGTCAATAGCAGAATTCGCACGAATAGTTTCCACCGCACTTAAAAGATTGTTATCTTCTTTTTTCCCGCGGCTTTCGAAAATGATTGGAATCTGAGAGCCTCTTTGCTTTCGGCTCTGCATCTCATAAAACACCCGCTCCATACCAAGCTGAGCTGCAACGTCATACGGGGTACGTTGGCCGGTCCGTAACTTATATACACGCTTATCAAGAAGGGTGCTGGTAATGACATATTCAGCATTAACCATAATCTCATTAAGATCATGGAAAAAATCCCTACACAATTTTGGATTATTCAGGAAAGCAAAATCGCCTTCTTTTTGTCTCATCTCTCGTTCGTGAAAGATGACTGTATCTTTACCCCAATATTTAAATTTCAGCTGAGTCATCTTGGGCAATACAAAGTCGCAATAATGTTCCTTATGAAAAATACAAAAAGCTAAGACGAACACAGGGTACGCATCGTCTACCGATTTCAGACTTTGGTCTCCTGATTCGTCTACAAAAACTATGTAATCCCCAAATTGCGGCATTAAGTGTTACCTTCCTGTCGGTGCTGGAATGCCTAGCGCAGGGCGCGGCCGGCTGAGCCTAGCTGCTGACAGGCTTCTATTACTCGGGCAGCCATCGAGTTTTCGGCTTCGCGGCCCCAAGTGCGGGGGTCATACTGGCTTTTGTTGCCCACTTCGCCGTCGATTTTGAAGACTTTGTCGTAGTTACGGAACATGTGATCGGCCACGCCGCGCGTAAAAGCGTACTGGGTGTCGGTGTCAATATTCATCTTGACTACACCGTTGCGCACTGCCTGCGCAATTTCGCTGGGCTGGGAGCCGGAGCCGCCGTGGAAGACCAGCAGGAAGGGCTTGTCTTGCGGGGCTTGAGCTGCTGCCCGAGCCGACGCTGCTGACACTTGGCCTGCACTCACTGCTTGAGCGGTGTTGTCTTGAATCTCACCAAGGAGTTCGGGGCGCAACTTGACCACGCCAGGCTTATAAGCGCCGTGCACGTTGCCAAAAGTGAAGGCAGCCATATATTTGCCCTGCTCACCCAAGCCCAGTGCTTCCACGACTTTCAGCCCATCTGCAGGGCTGGAGTAGAGCTTTTCGTTGATTTCAGCAGCCTGGCCATCTTCCTCGCCACCAACCGCACCAATTTCGAGCTCCAAAATCGTGTGGGCCGCCTGAGAATCTGCCAGCAACTCCCGGGCCGTAGCCAGATTCTGGTCGAGAGGCAGGGTCGAACCATCCCACATGTGCGACTGGAAGAGGGGGGCCTCGCCGTGCTGCACTTGCTCTTTTTCGTAGGCCAAAAGCGGGCGCACCCACTCGTCTAAGTACTGCGGGGCGCAATGGTCGGTATGGAGAGCAATGGTGATGCCCTTGTACTGCGAGATGACTTCCGAGGCGAAGCGCGCGAAAGCGATGGACCCAGCCACGCGGTCCTGCAAGCGATGCCCGGAAAGATAAGCCGCCCCGCCCACAGACACCTGGATAATGCCGTCTGACTGCGCCTCAGCAAAGCCTTGAAGAGCAGCGTTGAGAGTCTGCGTAGAGGTCACATTGATAGCAGGATAGGCATAGGAGCCGAGCCGCGCAGCATCAAGCATACGGCCATATTCTTCAGGACTAGCAAGCGTCATACCCCCATTATCCTCGCCGCACTCGATAAGTGGTGAAGAGCAGCCGTGGGGTTAATCGAGCTGAGAAATATAGAAAACCCGGCGGATGGGGACCGCCGGGCTGAGAGAAAAAGAGAAAAGGACTACAGTTATCAAGTGACCGCCAGACCACCTCGGTAATCACTCGGTTAGCTTCGCTTCCATCTGTTTGCCAACTAATTATTAGTAAAGCAATCCAACCTCTGTGAAGTGCGAGAGTTAGCTGAGAGTTTTCTGATAATTGTGTGAAGATTGTGTAACGAAGAGCCATTAAGGCTTGCTATTCCAGGCCAAAACAAGAGAGTCAAAAACGTCAATTATTGTGGCACAGGCCCTGCCCAAGGCACCGAAGCTGGCCAATATGCGAAGCAATGGAGAAAACCGCCCAAAAATAATGCTTTCACAAATAGTTGCAAGTAGACTAAAGCGTAGGGACACAAGATTTTGTATCGGTAACAAGGAGATTGCACATGCTGCTCAGCGACCACGACATAGTGGCGGCCTACGAGTCGGGGAACATTTCTTTAGATCCATGGACCCCCGAAATGGTGCAGCCAGCCAGCATCGACGTGCGCCTCGATAAGTTCTTCCGTTTGTTTAACAACCACCAGTACACCTACGTCGATCCTGCCGAAAACCAAGGCGACTTGACCGAGCAGTTCGAAGTACCCGCCGGTGAGCCATGGATTCTGCACCCGGGCGAGTTTGTACTCGGCTCCACTTGGGAGTACGTCAAGCTTGGCTCCAGCACCGCAGCCCGCCTCGAAGGCAAGAGCTCGCTAGGCCGACTGGGCATTCTAACCCACTCCACTGCAGGCTTCATCGACCCCGGATTCGAGGGGCACATTACCTTGGAGCTCTCCAACGTCAGTACTTTGCCGGTCAAGCTCTGGCCCGGCATGAAAATCGGCCAAATGTGCTTCTTCCAGCTCAGCTCAGCGGCCGAGCATCCGTACGGTTCTCAAGGCACCGGTTCGCACTATCAAGGCCAGCGCGGCCCAACTCCCTCGCGTTCCTACGAGAACTTCTACAGGGCGAATATCGAAGATTAAAGTCAGAGACCGGCATCGAGCGCAGTAGAATTTGTAGAGAATTCTTTATTTCAGGGTAAAACTCAGCTCCAGCATGCAGAATTGATATGTTTAGCCATTTTATGACTAGTATCAAAGCGTCAGGAGCTGTACATGCCTAGTTCGAGTGCCTCATACAAGGTTGCCAAGCCCAACAGCGACAAGGGCAGACGCGGCTGGTTTGGGTCGCACAGCAGGCAGGTTAAGCCTAAAAAAGGGCATACACTGCGCAATGTTCTCCTGACAATATTACTTTTGCTCATCGTGATTGCTGGGTTGTGTGGTCTTTGCGGCTACAAGTTCTACAAAGACGCCATGGCGGTGAAGTCGCATGAAGAGACTGCCCTAGGCTATGTTAAGGACTTCCAAGACGAGCAGAAGCTTATGGAAGATCCAGGAGCATTGAATCGCTCTGTTCCTAAAATTCAGGGCGAAACCGATGCAGCTAAGCGCATCGCTCACGGAACGTTGTGGAACATTGCGTCCAGCTTGCCTGTCTATGGCAACGACGTCAAGACCGTTCAAGGCATGATCGACACCGTTGACAACATGGCTCAAGACACCTTCCCCACTCTGGCCAAGACCGTTGAACAACTGGCCACCGCCAAGTTCAGCGAAGGTAACGGGCAAATCAACTTGCAACCGATTGAAGATGCGAGCGCCGGTTTCGCCGCCACGAATACGAGCATGCAAGCAGAACTCAAATCACTCAAGGAACTCCCAACACCGAAAGTCGGCAAAGTTCAAGAGGTATATACACAAGGAGTCAGCCAGTTCACTGATGTGTCAGAAAAAGTAAGTCAGCTCAATAGCACTATTCAGGTACTCCCCCAGTTCTTGGGCAGCAAGGCTCCCCGTAACTACATCATCGTGGCGCAAACGCCCGCAGAAGCACGCTCAAGCGGTGGTCTTATCGGCTCTCTCGGCTCCATGAACGCCACCAACGGCAAGATCAATATTGGAGAGTTTCATCCGAATACAGAATTCGTCTTCCTCGGAGGAGGGGCGACCAAAGAAGAAGAGAGATTATTCTCTGTACCGCTAAAATTTAGCTTCGATATTCGCGATCTTTCAGCTTTCCCCGATATTTCTAGGGAGGCTGAGCTCATCAACGATCGTTGGCAGCGCTCTCCCTATGCGGGTCCAGTAGATGGCGTTATGATGATTGACCCTGTGTACATTCAAGAAATCATCAAGATTAGTGGCAACGTCAAAACCAGTACAGGCGTTGAACTAACCGGTGAAAACACTGCGCAATTCTTCATGAACGACATATACAAGACCGTGCCTGTGTCTATGCAAGACGAAGTATTCGCAGATGTGGCCTCGCAAGCCATGAACAATGCGCTTTCTGATATGAACATCAAGAAACTGCTGCAAATGGCCAAAATTATGCAGCCTATGGCCGAACAGCGGCATTTGTACACGTACACTTTCCACGAGGAGGAGGCAAAAAACTTCCAAGGCGCAGGGCTGGCAAAGAATGCTCCCGAAAGCGAGGAAAACCCAGAAATAGGCATATACCTCAACCAGAATAATCCTTCCAAATTAGACTGGTATATACAACGCAAGACTGATATAACCCGCACCAGCTGCAATCAAGATGGCTCACAAAGCTACCACGTCACTTTCACCATGACGAACACCATTCCAAAAGAAGACTTGTACAGCGGCAATGCATATATTCTAGGCGGTGTCAATAACGTCAGCTTCCCAGGAACTGCGGTAGAAAGAATGCTATTCTACGGTCCAGCCGGTGGGTCCGTCACCAACATTAGCTATACCGGTGACGCATCCACAATGACGAAAGATTCCCTTGACGGCAAGGCTTTGTGGACTAATGTCGCATCAGTAGCACCAGGCAAATCAGTGACATACGAATATGACCTTACTACCTCACCAAAGGCAAAAGCTGATTTGAAGCTTGACCAAACCCCCATGGGCCGAGAAGATTTAGGTGTAACTTACGACTACGACGCTTGCCCAGTTCAGCAGAAGTAAGTAGTCCGCAAGATACTGGAGTTCGGTGTAGCATTATAATTTTTATTTAGAGTTCGGTTTCGATACAATAACGAGGCCGGTGTTTCACTTCTAAATATATTTTGCCTACATACTCGCCGACGATTCCCAACGAAAGCATTATAAAACCGCCAATCATCCACACCGAGCACATCAATGAACCCCAACCTGCTATAGCTTTACCTGCAAACAGAGATACAAGTACATACACAAACATCAGAAAACCAACAAGAACTGAAACAGAGCCCGCAAATGTAACAAAGGATAAGGGCCTCGTTGAGAATGATGTGATGCCTTGGACGGCAAAAGCAATCATCTTTTTCAGTGGATACTTTGAGTCTCCTGCTACTCTTTCTCCCCGCTCGTAATACACCTTGCTTGTTCTGAATCCCAGCATAGGCACAATACCACGCAAGAAAAGATTAACCTCTTGGTATTCCGACAGGGCCTCAAGCGCAACACGGCTCATCAAACGATAATCCGCATGATTGGGAACAGTCTCTGCTCCCATCCAGGAGAATACCTTATAGAAAATCTCAGCACTTGTCTTCTTAAACCAAGTATCTTTCTTTCGAGCCGAACGAACGCCAAAAACGATTTCATCACCTTTGACATAATGCTCAATAAATTTTTCTACAATACCAACGTCATCTTGCAAATCTGCATCCATAGAAATAGCTGCATCGCATCCTTCCTTCAAGGCACACATTAAACCGGCATATAGCGCATTCTGGTGTCCTCTGTTGTGAGCTAGCCTTACGCCGCCAAAAAGCTTTTCATTCCCCTCATGAAGTTTATGAATAATAGACCAAGTCTGATCTTTTGAACCGTCATCCACAAAAATAATTCGGCTATCCCGGCTAATTGCCGTTTTCTGCACAAGTTGCTGATATTTTACTTCCAAAACATTAGCTGTGTGAACAAGAACCGCCTCTTCATTGCAACACGGAACCACGAAAAAGATTTTAGGAGGATGAGTAGCAGATACTGTCTTACTATGCAGAAAATCACCCCGAGAAACACTGTCAGTTGCCAAATTCTTCCCCCCTATACCCCGTAACTACAAAACTTCGACTATATACAGTACTTTTAAACACCGCAAAATAAGCACAGCTAGCTGTGCGACCCCCTCAACTATAACATCTTACACACAACAAAAAATGGTAGTGCAGAGGAAAACTTGGGCATATTTGTTGTGTCTCTATATTTTAAGATATCAGGTTTTGCTATTGTGGGTATTGCTTGGGCCGCATGGATACGAGGGAGTGTTTGATGCGCGTTATGTTGTACTAGGCGTGTAATTGTCGTTATCTGTTTTTCGGCTTACCCGCGTCATGAGAATCTCCAATAACTGTTTCTTACTAACACCATTTGAGCCCTGAAACTATTGTTATGATTCTTATAAGCGCTGGGGCAGTTTCATTAACAGGATTAATATTCAAAAAAGCAAAGAGAACCGGTCACAGCCCTTACACTCATGCTCCTCAGAGAAAACAGAGATGCACTGAGCCAAAACACATAAAAGTCGCGTCTACGTCTCAGACCACACTGATGCATAGGCCCTAGAACTTTCCCTACTCAGTTAAGTCTCCCTCCGGACTTCTTTCAGAAAGGTGCAGGGCCATATCAAATCCAGTGAACTTCTACTTTCAAAGACGAGATGGTAGCTTTTTAAACATTTGTAGGAGAGATGAAACGGTTACCTTTTGTCCTTCTCCATTGTGGAAATATAGTTGTCAAATCTGTTTTTGTACATATCCGGATCGTCTGGGTATATTTTGTCAAAATACGCCTCTACCGCTTTAACATCATCAACGGTATAAGGCGATATTTTCTCATACACATATACCTCATAATTATCATCAAAGTAGAATGTTTTCTTTTTCGTATAGTGCTTTCCTACATAGCCCGATTTGTCTTGAACTAGGGTATTTAAACCAACAACTACCTGCTCGTTCTCTGGAGACATGTGTATAGATACCGGCGAAGATGCAACTACGTACTGAGCATCGAAGAATGCAGGGTTAAACCCGTCACGCGAGTCAACATTGGCAGACGTAGTCGAAAACGACTGATTCAGTCCTTCCAACATCGAGTACGACGAAGGCAGCCCCTCATTCAAGTTTGAACTTGCTGCGGCAAAGTAAATTAAATCTTTCCCGCCAGTTTGTTCGTATAAATAATTAGTAAACTTGCCTTTTTCTCCAACATCCCCTTGCACGTATGGAGTTTGCACCGGGAAGCCTATTAATTTTTCTACATGGACATTTGTTGGGATAATTGTAAACCCTGTGAGAAGCCCGAAAATTGCAGCTGCACCAATGAGAGATTGAGTAAGCCGTCTAGCTACTTTTTGGGGAAAGACTGCTATTGCCAGAAAAATCGGCAAAAATACAGCGATATCAATAAACGGGATGACGATATACCAATGCTGAGGACTGAGATCTTGCACTCTCCAAAAAATTAGAAGAGCAATCGCTCCTCCTATATAAGATGCAGGAATAAGTATGAGAACGTCTTTACGCATATTCTTCCCAAGCAAAACATCCTTGTTACGATAAGCAAATACGATGAGGAACACCACCGCTACCCATGAAGCAAAGAGCCATGCCCAGCCCAAAAGATCACCAATATTCAACCATTTTTCTACATGTGAATACGCATTATATGCACTATACGCACTAGAGAAGTTCCCGAATAGCGATCTCTTGACAAAACCAGGGAAAAATATTAATAGTGGCAATAACGCAGCTATACATATTATTACCGCTACGATTAGAACATTCTTAGCTAATGCTATTCGCTCGTTTTTTGCAGCACTAATCAGTTTCGCTACCCAATATACAATTGCAGAGACTGTGAGACCGATTACAGCAAAAATATACCATCGTCTAATTAGAAAAGTGCCCGCTACGCCCAAGCCTATACCCACTGCACCTTTGCGCCGCAGAGGCAACTCTTTATCGAAGATAGCAGCAATTATACAAAATAGAAGAAGCTCACCAACACAGTCTAGATACCCATTAAACAGGGGACGTAAAAAAGTAGTCATCGATACAAGTACTAAGTACATCAATGCCAACGACGACCTGCTCACATTTTTTGAGTCCACACTAACTGACTCAACTTTTGTAGCTAGAAACGACGCAAAGACTAAAGCCGAAGGAATCGCTACTAGCACGAATTCTATAAAAAAAGTTCCTTTCCACGTAGGGAAAAGCATTACCGGAAAAGACATAACCCAGCAAAGCAGTTTATTGTAATCCGTAAGATTAACAGTATCCAAAGCCCATAAAACGGTATTTTTGGGCTGCTGTTTCAACAAATCGTTAAAAGATAGAGTCGATGACCAGTATGCAGCCCTATCCCACGTGGGAACAAAGTTGTATCGGTTGAAATACCAGCCCGCCGCTAGAACAGCAACTGCAGTTATAATAAATAGCAAGACTTTTTCTCTGAGCGAGCACTCTTTTAAACGTGTCCAAGTCGACGTCGGTCGCAAAATCCAGAATAACAACAAGCCAAAGATGAACAACCCAAAAAAGCTTATTGCTATCGAACGCGTAAATGGGATAATCAGTAACTCTAGCCAAAAACAGCCTAAACAAAATAATCCGCGGTAGCTGTTGATCAGAGAACCGAAATATCTCTTTATCTGAGCGCTACCTATTATCTTTACCATCTGAATATATTTCCCGTCATGAGCTGTGATTCAGCGATTGCTTCTTTATGATACATCACGCCGTGAGCTGATTCACGATTTCTACTTTTCTAGGTATTCACCCTTCCCAAACAGATTCGCAAAAAACCAATACTTCTCGCCATTATCTTGGGTTTCATCCATATATCATTGTAAACTTTGATTTAGAATTCGACAGCTTAGGCGGATTAAGGCTATTAACAAACTGATGATAGAAACAGAAACAACTCAAGTAAAAAGCTGTTATATGCGCCAAGTAAGAAATTCAAACTTTGAGATTCTTCGACTCATCGCGATGTTTCTTATTTTACTGTTTCATTTTCCCTGGGACGAGACCCGTATTGTAATCACATCAAGCCCTGCTAAAGGTGCAATTCTATCTGTTTTAGTTGCTTTTCTTTCCAACTGGGGCAAAGTTGGCGATGCTTTATTCTTTATGCTGAGCAGCTGGTTCTTATGCGAGGAACAGCAAAATCTCAAAAAGAACTTGCACAGAGCATGGGTACTAGAGATCCAAATTCTATTCTATTCTATTCTTACTGTATCGTCGCCGTTTACTATCTTGTGCTGCACGTTCCGTACCATGGGGTTCAATGGATTCCTGACCTTTCCCTTTCGTAACTGGGATCTGGTGGTATGTCACAAGCTATGGTCTCTTCCTCTTCATCTCACCTTTCCTCACTACAGCGTTACGTAAAATGGGGCCCAAACTTCACATGCTCCTTGCCTGCGGGTTGTTTATGCTTTACGGCTTCACCTCTGTACGAGCATCTGTGCTCGACATGCCAAACTGCGTCTTTGCGTTCATATACATATATATTCTCATGTCGTATATTCGGTGGTATATACCAGCTCTACTTAAATCACGCAAAACTGCTTTCGGACTTATCATATTCGGTGTCACTTTTGGATATGCATACCAATGGGTACTTACCAAGATTGCATTAACAGATTGGTGGCTCTTCCACACGCGCAACGCCACCTCACTAGCAATCAGCCTCGGACTTATCATACTGGCCATCAACAGACCAGAAACACATTCACGTATCGTCAACAAGCTAGCCTCGGCAACACTCGGTGTTTTCCTAATTCAAATTAGCTCTTTAGGCGCACAGTACTCTCTCTTAACTAAAAATGCGTCCTTGGGGGAGGGGGTACGACTATTCGTCCTAAACTTTCTATTAGCTCTCATCTTTTTTATAGCTTGCCTGACCTTTGACTTACTTAGGCAGCTGTTTTTTGCCTTTACAGTTGATAAGATTGAAGGCAAACTCTTCGAATGGTTCTACAGGAATATGCGAAAATTTGCTATATCGTATTCCGCGAGACACTTCGACTCAACGAGAGCGTTGAACTAAACAATAGTCACGAAAAGTGCACAGCATCTTTAAAAAGCAGTGATGGCCAATGTAACTGACGTGGAAATAAAGAGTTACACTTATTTCTTTGATAAAGGGGGTCCGCATCGTACTGTAAATTTGCAGCATAAGTGGTACTAGCTTAGGGGCTTGGAGTGCGAATAATCTTATGGTAGCAAGTGTAGTCCAGACAGAAAACTCCACTAATCCAAAACGCCGTGTGCGGAATTCGAACTTTGAAGCCCTGCGTCTTTTTGCCATGTTTCTTATAGTTCTCTTCCATTTCCACTGGGACAAAGCTAATATAGTGTCCACATCTAGCCCGTTCAAAAACACAATACTCGCCGGCTTAGTTACTCTGTTCTCAAACTGGGGCAACGTTGGAGATGCGTTGTTCTTCATGCTAAGTAGTTGGTTCTTGTGCGAAGAAAAACAAAGCATAAAAAAGAACTTATACAGAGCCTGGATTTTGGAACTTCAGATATTATTTTATTCCGGCTGTAGCATTGCATTTTACTATCTTGTATTGCATATTCCCTACCATGGAACCGAATGGATTCCTGCCCTTTTCCCCTTTGCGACTGGCAGCTGGTGGTATGTTACCAGCTATGGCCTCTTCCTACTTATATCCCCATTCCTCACAATAGGACTAAAAAGAATGGGCCCCAGACTCCATGCGATTCTCGCTTGCGGGCTGCTTATACTCTACGGCTTTACCTCAGCAGCCGTATTCTCACTCGATATGACAGGAAGCGTATTCATCTTTACATATGTATATATCCTTATGTCCTATATTCGATGGTACATACCGACACTTCTCGAATCCCGCAAAGCTGGAACTGTACTTATAATATTCGGTTTAGTTCTCGGATATACTAGTCAATGGACACTGGCCAAAATCGTGCCTATAAATTGGTGGCTCTTCCACATGCGCAATGCTACCTCTTTAGCAATCAGTCTCGGACTTATCGTACTGGCCATCAACAGACCGGCAACCCACTCACGCATCATCAATAAACTTGCCTCAACTACGCTCAGCATCTTCCTACTTCAAGTAAGCGTATTTGGAACATGTTATAGTCATTTCACTTATAGTAACGCCTTAGGAGACGCCCGAGGCGTTCGACTATTCCTTCTAGACTTTCTACTAGCTATCATTTTCTTCGTCGCCTGCGTAAGTTTTGATTTACTGAGACAGCTATTTTTTGCCCTCACTGTCGATAAAGCGGAAGGCAAACTCTTCGAATGGATTTACCGCAATCTACGCAGTCTGTTCTACGCAATCACGCATGCAACAGTCACCCTAAACAAAGCGGTACAAAGTCATTAACAAATCGGACCATGAACAAAGCGTGTATCCCGCACTACCTAGCCCTGGTGATAATAAACGACATCTTCCTCATCTATTCATAACTATGAAGCCCACTATTAAGTAATGAGTAAGCACTCCAATCAAGTCAGGGGTCCGCATCGTATTGTACACTTTAGGATATTCGTATGCGATCTTAAGAGCTTGGAGTTCAGATAATCTCATGGCAAACGCAAGCGTAGCTCAAACGAAGAGCTACTCTAAACGTCGTATGCGGAATTCAAATTTTGAAGTCTTGCGTATCGTTTCCATGTTTCTTATCACTCTCTTCCACTTTCCTTGGGACAACGTTAATATTGCAGTCGGGTCAGATCCGCTCAGCAGCACAATAATTTCTAACACAGCTGCTTTTCTAACAAACTGGGGATCATTCGGGAATACCTTGTTCTTCATACTAAGTAGCTGGTTCTTATGCGAGGAACAGCAAAGTCTTAAAAAGAACTTGCACAGAGTCTGGCTCATGGAACTGCAGTTAATATTTTATGCTTGGTGTATCGTCGCGTTTGACTATTTCATTCTGCACATTCCATACCATGGCACAGAATGGATACACGTCCTTTTCCCCTTTGCGACCGGAGGTTGGTGGTATGTAACAGGCTACGGTCTTTTCCTATTTGTGGCCCCCTTCCTCACCTTAGGACTTCGTAAAATTGGCCCCAAAAACCATTTATTACTTGCTTCCTCGTTGCTTCTTATTTACGGGTTTACGCCTTCGCGAACTTTCATTATCGACATGCCTGCCTGTGCGCTTGTATTTGTCTATCTATACACGATAATGTCCTACATCCGCTGGTACATACCGGAACTTCTCGAATCTCGCAAAGCTGCGATTATTCTCATCATATTTGGTGTAGTTTTTGGCTTTGTTTACCAAGGGCTACTTAGCAAAATCATATCGGTCGACTGGTGGCTCTTCCACACGCGCAACGCCACCTCACTTGCAATCAGCCTCGGACTTATCATACTAGCTATAAACAGACCCGAAACACATTCACGTATCGTCAACAAGCTAGCTTCAGCTACACTCGGTGTCTTCTTGATACAAGTAAGCTCGTTGGGAAAAAGGTATTCCGTCTTCACTAGCAGCAGCGCCTTGGGGAACGCAATTGGCGCACGTTTACTCCTTCTAGACTTGCTCCTAGCTGTCGTCTTTTTCGTAGTATGTATAGCCTTTGATTTGCTACGACAGGTAATTTTTACTTTCACCGTCGATAAAGTTGAAGCCAAGCCATTTACTTGGCTATACCAAAATATCCGAAAACTCTTCTACACGACTTCACACAAAATAATTTTACTCAATAAAACAATAGAGAGTGAAAAGTAACCATGACGAGTACTATCTCCCCAAAAATGCATAAGCCAAAAATGTACCAGTGGCGGAATTCCAACCTCGAAGCGCTTCGTTTATTCTCAATGCTCCTAATCTTGTTCTTCAACTTCCCCTGGGATAGCAACAATATCATTGCTGCTTCTACTCCACTGAAAAGCCATATTCTTTCAAGCACTCTCACTTTTCTCAGCAATTGGGGATACATTGGCTCTGATTTGTTCATTGTTTTAACTTGCTGGTTTTTATGTGAACAACCGCAAAGTATCAAAACAAACTTACATCGTGCATGGATTTTGGAATTTGAGCTGCTGTTCTACTCATACCTTACCGCAGTCGTATATCATGTTGCGTTAAGCGCTTCATACACTTATACGACGTATGACTGGCTCATAATGCTCTTCCCATTTTCTATGACAGAGTGGTGGTATACAACTAGCTATATGCTATTCCTCTTCCTCGTCCCATTCCTTACCGTAGGCCTGCGTAAAATAGGTCCTAAATTCCACGGCATACTCGCAGCCGGTCTAATAGTTGTCTATGGTTTCCTGCCATCTAAACCATTCGTCTATGATATGGATATACCGAATAACAGTTTCACTGTCCGTCTTTTTTTGTACATCTACATCACAGTATCGTTTGCCCGCTGGTATTTACCGAACCTCTTAAAATCGCGCAAATTTGGCGCGTTCCTAATAGTTGGAGGCCTAGCTTTCGGACTAATTGCTCAGTTGATTATGCGCATACTTGCCTATGATCTATTTGGCAAATGGTGGCTTTTTTACCCCAAAAATATTCCTACTCTGGCAGTTAGTCTTGGCTTGGTCATCTTTGCCGGTACTTTCCCTGAGACACACTCGCGCATCGTTAATAGACTGGCATCAGCCACACTGGCGGTCTACCTCCTGTTCCAAGGCGGCCTAGGTGGGCATTTTGCGGCTTATACGCTTGGCTCCTTCTGGGGTGGCTCTAATGGAGCGCGGCTGCTGCTTATCAATATTGCATTAGCCGTAGCAATCTATGCTGCTTGCCTGCTTATAGACCTATTACGTCAACTTGTTTTCACAGTAACCATTGACAAAGTTGAGACCCCCCTATTTGAATGGGCATACAGCCTTGTGAAGAAGACACTCAATAGAATTATGAACTCGATTATGCGAACCTTCGGTAAGCGGACTGAAGTTAGCGAATAGCTACTATGACAGTGAGTTCTTTATACCGTAACTCGCGGTCTACAAGTATAAACTAGCAAAGACTACTTTTGCCCTCTAGAAACTATCGAGTAGAAATGGTGACCTACTCGCTCTTCCTCAGGCGGGAGCTTCATATAGTTACCGTAAATACGCTGCAAAATCGCATCAGCATTGTCTGGAATACGCACTTGTAAACCTTCAAAAGTTGCCAGTTTACCTTCGCCAAAGTCGCTTTTTTTATCGATAACCTTACAACTGTTATCGTCATTCCAAATCTTGCAAGAGACATACTCTGCTTGCTCATACTCCTCGACAGTAGCCCGTTTGCAGAGTTCTCGCCAGTAATAAGCAGGACTTTTCATCATTGCAGCTCGTACCTTCTTCAAGATACGTTTAAGTTGGCCTGCACTCCGGTCGAACGAATCGGAATTTAAAGCATGCACGTATTTCATCGTCAGAGAATACGTATCCTCGTTCTCTTTCAATGCCTCATCTTGATTGCCTCGAAGCCCATCAAGCGGATAGATGTCAATAAACGTACCCATCTGAGGTATTTCGTCGCCGTACTCCCCAATCTGTTTGTACCTCGTATCGCTAACACGAGTAATCAAAAACGGGATCAGATTGTCTTCTGATGGATGAAGCGCCACTAAAGAGCCAGTATCGTGCCGAGCGTTATCAAAATACTGAAGCAACTTGTTGTAATCAGGCCTAGGCATCCAAATATCTAAATCATCGTCCCAAGGGATAAAGCCTTGGTGACGCACCACTCCGATTAGTGACCCATACGCAACATAGTAATGCAGCTCCTGACTATTGCATATCTCAATAAACTTCTTGAAAATATCTAGTGTGGCTACCTGAATCTCACCACTTGTCAACTCTTGCTTTCGATCTACCATCTGCATTTATCCTTTACTAGCAGTTTCCGACTTGCTAATATGCAGCTGTCGAATCAGTGCTTTTGCATTCTTGGAGAAACAGGCAATAAACAGTGCGTAAGCCAAAATGTAAACAACAATAGCAATTAGAGATGGAAGTAATCGAGCAACAGCAATAAATACTATTGTTAAAACCAGCTCGCCTAATGATAAGGCGCTTTTCTTCAGGTTGAACAGGCTTGTGATATAAGCCTCCGAAAGTATACTCCTTAAAGCGATGACGAGAGTAACGCCACAGAGTACAGCAGTTATAGAATGCAGAAGATAAACGCCAATAAGAGTTAGTATAAAACTCACGAAAGTGGACATCACATTGATTTTTAGCATAGTTCGCTCACGCCGCGTTACATTGAAAATAGTGACGCACAGTATGCTCATCTTGCTGTCGAATATGCACACGGGGAGTAACAAAATGAGGTAGGGGAAACTATCCGCATAACTGGGCAGCCATAGCCCTAGCAGCCACACAAGAGGGAAATATAATACATAAATAAGTGGGAACAACAGACTCATGATATTTTGCGCTGTGGCAAAGAAAGACTTGATATCTTTCTCGTTGCTTTGTCTCAGAGCGGGGAACAGTACTATACTTGCCTGTTCCACAAAAGCTAGGAAGAAATTCACCAGCGAAATAATTAAAGAAAGCTTTCCGAATTTTTCAATGCCCCACACCATATCGATGAAAAACCTGGCAATACCCAGTATGAGCATACTCGCAATATTGGCTAGCATAAGGTTGACGCCAACTTTTATACTGCTCCAGCCTTGCCTAGCTGCAGTCTTAAACCCAAGCCAAGGTGCCCCAACAAAATCCCTCAGATTCCATATACAATAAATCAGCTGGACGATAGTGGATACCGTGTATGCGAAGACGTATGGGCGGAAGGAATGGACACCAATAGCCATAAATACGACAAGTGGTATAAGGAACGAAACACGCTCAACCACCACAGAGTATGATGACTTTTTCGTCTCATTCATACTTTGCAGCACATTCGACATGTAAGTTCCAGCATTCTGAAGCACCAGATAAATGCTGGTCTGGAGAATAACGAAAGTCCTATCGGGTCCGGGATTCATAATGAAGCCAAGAGCCGCAATGACCACAGACATAATAGTCTGGTATGTCACTCCGAAAGTGAACTGAGCCTTCACCGAGGCTTTGTCCATTTTATCCCTGGGAATGCCGCCCATCTTCAAGTACACGCCAGAGCTAAGTCCAAAATGGAAGAACCCTACGTAAGAGATATAAAACAAGTAGAGTTGCCAATATCCGAACTGCTCAATGTGAAGCAACTTAGGTATAACCAAGGCTTGCAGGATGCTTAGGAACATACTGATGCCTTGAGCGAAAAATGCAATCGCCATATTGGAAAGAAGAGACTTACGATTCATCACGAACAAAAGATCATATAAGCACTTTGTGCTTCGCTGATCTTCTCCAAGTCTCTCGCTGATACGACAAGGCCGCCAAATGCCAAAACTGCTGCTAAGCCACTAACTAGGGAGAGTGCAGCATCCACTAGTGGCATTGAAATACCAATCATGCTAAAACTCAACGCAAGAACACTCACCCATTTTTGCTTATAGGGAGCAGCGAAAGTAGCTTGTTTGGTCTTCAATGATTGCTCCCCCTCAGCAACGCTCAATAAGGCAGTACAACTCACACTTTACAAGGCAATCTAGCCTTCTGCCTTATCTGACAATTACAAACATAATATCTGCGCATATCCTGAACACGCAGCTTTGTAATCTATCTCATTCAAACGAAGCGCAAATACTAAAAGTTTTCCCTTTTACAGTTCAGTAAGCACGATTTTTTCAGATCGAATTTGATTCGTCAGATATGAAATCATTCTTCGCCTTGCGTCTGCTTGTACATAATTCACACTTGAGTGTTCATCGTGTATGACTTGCAACGACGGAGTGTAACGAATCGTATACCCCTTCCGTTGACAACGGATAAACAGAAGATCCTCTTCCATGTATAGGAACGTTCTCGGATCAAACGCTACCTGCTCCTGTTCTACAAACCGCGGGCCAAAAACGATAAAAGCGCCATGAAGCACTACATTTTCATAATCACGATTGTATTCACTCTCAGTCTTGTCAGGAGTAATTTTATCGATGAACCGCTGATAAATAGTATCGAACCCTTTGAAGTTACATACGATATAAGCAAACTTTACAAGTTCATGCTTTACAATAACTTGCTTAAGTTTCTTCTTGCTTATTCCCTCAAAATGTTGTGGGTTGCTATGTTTACCTGTTTTTTCAGAGATAATATCAGGACCACAAACATCGACAGTTTCCATGACTGCTTGCAACTTAGGAATGAAATCCTTTTGCTCTATGACAATATCGTTGTTGACAGTAACCACGATATCTGCATTGAGTTTTTCCTTTGCAAAGGTATAGCCAACGTTGTTTCCCCGTGCAAAACCCAAATTCTGTTCGTTCAAGAGTACATGCACATTGCTGACTGTCTTATATTTCGTATGGAGAAGCTTCCCGCTTCCATTGGTGGATCCGTTGTCGACAACGATGATTTCACAACTTTTAGCATTCTTCAAACTCAGTATCGATTCAACGCAATCAACGGTATCGTCGTAAGTAAAAAAATGTAGTACTACAAAAGCGATTTTATTCATAACTACCCTCACCACTCTACAAACCGTTCAAACTTTCCAAGTATAACCATAGGGACTTGCATGGTCATTACTCATATCAAACATCAATTGAAAAGCTTAGCGGGATTTCTTTAATGTGTGAACGCGAAATAGACCAGATTAATGAAAGCGGGTATAACGATAATCCATCTGGTTAATGTATTACGATTCTCCGACACAAACGTCATGAGTGCCATAATTACCAACACAGAGGAAACAAAAAGGGTACGGGTGCCTGAAATATCGATGGTGGGGGAAAACGACATGATTGCAGCAGCAGCAGCAGCTCCAAGCCAAGAAAATAAAACTAAGCCCTTCTGTTTCGATAAGAGAACCGAGCTCAAAACAATGCACACAAAAAGGGAAAACCAAAAAAGATAAGACCCCACGTGGCGTAAGAAGCCATCTTGTAGAGAATTAAAGGAAAAAAGAACAGTTTCAAGACCGACAGTCCTTGAATACCCGATGATAATTAGACTGGTCACAGCCCATATCGTTGAAATATTTAGTACTCTGCTTTCAACAGGACTATTCATCTCAACAAGCTCAGATGGTTGAACAGTATCACAGCGGCGTTGTACATATGCAATAAGCATCAATATCACAACAACATATACAAGCACTAAGAAAGATGTTGTGAACTGATTGAACTGCCACTTCATGCCGTATCGAAGCTTCTGGAATATAGACATGTGTCCAAATTCAGGGAACCACCGAGCAGTCTCGTTTGGAGTTCGACTCTTATTGCCCGGTGAAACTAGTTCACTTAGCACAGCAACAAGGGAGAACGCAGTAAAGGCAATCAGTCCGCGCGGAACCTTCTTATGCTGGCGAACCAGCTGAATTACGGTAAGCGCACTGAAACCTACTAAGCATGGGCCGATCTGCTCCACGCCTAGAGAACCCAAAATAGCACATATCACACAAAGAACTGTGTGCTTAGGTGTTTCTCCACGATACAAATCTGCAAGATATGTGCCAGCAAACAAAGCAAGAGCTCCAGGCCATAAGTAAAACAAAGCACCTGCCATCCAGAAAGACGAAAGGTATATTACATTTGGAGCAATCAGCCAAAATGCAGCATAGGTGAGCACAACGGTCTCGGTAGTGAAATAGTTAAAGGTGATTCGAATAAGCGAATACACAAGCAGCGCAAGCATAAAAATGTTAACAATTCGCCACACTAGCATCGGCAGGGGGTAGAAAATAGCAACGGCAGTTTCAGAGAAGATTCGCCCTGACCACTCCATATAACGCGTTTGAACCCAAGAAAATACATTATACTGTTTCATGCGGTCTGTAAAATCAATATCATCCGCAAAGCGTTCAATTCTGCAAGTCGCTAAAAATGTCAAAAGGCTGCACACGAGCCATGCTGAAGCCCTTTGCAATCTTACTTTTTCTTCAAGTATCCGCCCGACAGAGAACATCCTTCTTACCCCACTTTGTAAATCCATATTCACCCCTTCACAGCCTCATCTCACAGTGTCCGCTCATCCGTGAAAGTCGTATAGCCTCAGCGATTATACCAACCAACACCGAAAAGGAATGACATAATTGGGTGAACTGGATCGTATGGGCCTTTTGCAATGACAGATAGTTTTGACACTGCCCATTGCACTCATAAGTCCTTCACTGTTTCAGACCACCGCCAAAACATGCTAACGCGGTCGGCATCAGTATGAACCTGCAAGCAAGCTGAAATACTGCTGCGCTAGCAAAAACCATGCGAGGAAGTTGAATAAAAAAGACAAGCTAATATTCACGCGGCTTGCCCTGTGCTCCTTCGACAACGCGCTTATAGTAGTCAGCTATTTGAGGAAAAATAGGCTTAGCAAAAACAGTTGACACAGCGCTAGCGTATTCGCCAACACTATCTGCTTCTTCTGGATTCTTCATAAGAAATTCGACCTTCTCCGCAAGATTCGAAGGAGATCCTACACGGTATAAGAAACCGTTTTTACCTTCCTTGATCAGCTCTTTAGTGAAACCGGCATCTGCACCAATTAATACATTGCCATAATACATAGCCTCAATGCTGACTCGACCGAAAGCCTCATTCCTAGAGCATACAAGCGCAATGTCGGATTGCTGGCGAATCATAGTCAAATCATCCTGCTGCCCAAGGTATCTCACGTTTTTTGTCTGCAAATATGGAGCAATATATGATACGTCGCCTGACCCACATAGAGTAAGTCGCACATTGTATCCTTTTTGTTCTAGCTCTTGAACCGCTTGAATGGCATCCAACTGGCCTTTTTCGGGAGACAAAGCGCCCACCATGAGTAATCGGCAAACACCATCTTCCATGAATTGCCGCGATTTATGGTATTTACTGTCGCGGGAAACTTTGTCTAAAATTGTCGTAGTAGTTTTGAAGGTGAAACGTCCGTTATAGGCTTTTTCAACAGCCGGAGATATAAAAATAGCGGAAGATGCTTGGGCTAACCGCTGAGCCTTGCCCTTATTAAAGTGTTCGATTTTATGGTCACTCTCCATAAATTCTCGAATATGCCAAACGTGTGGCAAACCGTTCTCGACAGCGAGCACTGCCCCATACAAAGTTGCGAAAGAATTCGAATGGACAATATCGATATTATGTGATTTAAGTTTGGCGCTCAACCGCTTTCTAGATATCGTATTGCACACAACAGCGTAAGCAATCTGCAAGAAATCGAGAATTCTTTTCTTGAATGGTCTCTTTCGTAGATGACGTACCGGAACTGAGTAATATCCAATCCATACCGTGCAACCTACATCTTCGAACGCTTGCTGAAGAGACTTATTCGGAAAAGGCAATACCACGTAGAACTGGTCTTCGGAGTCTGTTGCATCCTTGAGCCAATCCAGCAATGCTAAGTTGGCACCTGTAGCATACGGCTGATGGCAACAAATCAATATCTTCAACTATTTTTCTCCTGAATGCATCCTACGTGCTTTTCCTATCTCTAACGTCTATTCTACCTAGGACCAGCAACACAGTAACGCACGCAGGGACTGCATTCCGTGCACAACCGGCTCAAAAGTAGACCCGCAAGGTAGGCGTAGTCAGTTTTCGCAATCTGATTTGTGATGTAGAAGGTCTTTCCAGTTGCTGGAAGCGCCGATTGAACCGCACAGCACGATAAAGCAGCAAACTACCGTTATTGCATTTGGAACTGTCCCTTGCAAGACCAAACCAAAAATCACAGCCCAAGCAGAATAGGAAATATTCAAAGCCATTGCAGGAGCAGCTCCGATTGCATCTATCGCCTTGTAATAGAACAAATACGAAGCCGCGCCAGCCAAAGCAGCGAGCGCCACTATTAACGTGGCGAGAGATGGCACTGCAACTGCTGCGAAAGGCAAGGCCTTAAACAGTGGGAGCACCAGCCCTAGGTAGGCCAGTGCAGATACCGTTTCACGAATTTGTATCGCTGTCTCATTATCAACATCCCCGGCACGCATACCCCAATCGCAGAGCACTGCTTCAGAACCCCACCCCAATACGGTCAGCGATGCTCCAGCTATGCCCCAGAAGACACTGCCCTGCTGGGAAGAAGGCGCTGAGAACCATCCCATGGCCATAACAGCAAGAACGGCGGTTGCCAGTGAGGCAAGCTGTTGTACGCTCATGCGCTCCTTAAGCAAGATAAAAGCCAGAAGAGCGCCGAACGCCGGATATAGAGACGAAATGATAGCGGTATAACCAGGACCAATATTGTTAATAGCTACAACATAGCCGGTCATGCCAAGTGGCCCGCCCAGTAGCGCTCCGACAGCTACCACAAAACCACTTCGTGTTTTGAGCCCCTTCCAAGTGTCCGATAACCGGTGTTTGAACCCCATATATGAAAAGAGCCAAATGGCGCAAGCCGCATCATGCACAAAAGCCGCAACGATAGCTGCAAAGGCAAGAGAACCAACTGTTGAATCGTAGGGGCTCATTAACATCGATATACCAAGAACCACTGTGTCTAAGCCCCAAAGTGCCCCGCTAAGAATCCCGAACCGCACGTCAGGATTCCTTGTATAGTTCTAGCGTCGAATCAAGGAAGTGCTGCGCATATTCGTAGTATGTGTAAAGCCACTCACCGACTGGAGCGCCCTCCGATTCTTTATACAAAGCCCACAAGTACCAACACCATCCTGCCAGCTGCACATGGGCGAGGTTATGCCGCCTCTCGTCTGCAGTCGGAGTACGGCAAAAATAAGCCTTCAAAGCAACATCTATCTCTTGGTCATTGAGTCGGCAGCACACGCAGAAGGTGCCAAAATCGTTGGCATAGTCTCCCATTCCTGCATATTCCCAATCGATTAGTGAATATTTTCCTGTGTCGTCAATCAAGAAGTTCAAATCGAAGAAATCATTATGGCACAAGCACTGCGGTGCACTATCAGCCATGACAAAATGCTCTAGCTGGTCCACTTTCTGCGCCATTTCAGCATAACCAGTTATCTGAATTGGCCCGCGTTCAAGTAAGAGACGCTCATAGCGTTTAGCTTCATCATAGAAGTTGAACACATGGTCTATTTGAGCACCACATTCATGTAACGTTCGTGCCATGCTCATAGCTTGGGTGATTTGGGCATTGTCATGAGGATCGAGATTCTTGCAATCAGGGATAAATTTCGAAATCTTCCAACCCTTAACTGGGTCTTCGTGAACAAAAGTGTCGTCAAGGCCGAGCTTCTGGGCGACGGTCTGTGCTTTCACCTCACCGGCACGATCAACTAGTTTCTCGGTGCCCACTCCAGGATGACGATAAACATATTCGCTTTCCCCGATTGAGAAATGGCAAGACAGGTTCGTAAGCCCCTGCTTAAGTGGATACACATCGTGAATCTCGTCTTTGCTGCAGTCTAAGACCGTCACAATATTGTCAAAAATCTCAGAATCAACATTCTGGAGAAAATGCGGGTCGAATCCTCGAAGTTCGTCTAGCGAATCAAACTCATTGATAACTCCGGCCTCGTACGGCCTCATATCCATCTCGAACTCATTGACGTGCTCTATGTAGATGCTTTCCCAAAGTTTGTCAGCCGTTTCGGGCAAATCATATTCATCGCCCAAAATAGAAACGAACTTGCGCGAAAACGCACTGTCAAAGTACACATGGCCAAGCATGTACCAACTATCAGCACCGCCAATAGTCACACCGGTAATTTTATTATCAATACCGGTTGAAATACACCATTCTTTTGTGGGACCATCCGCATACTGAGCAGCGTAATATGCTTTCCACACATATTCTTCGAAAGGATTGCTCGTAAAGTAGTCATCGCTTGAACAAATGTATGTATTGCTTAGCTTGTCTTTCACTTTCCATAGTGAGCTATTATTGTTGCGGACCGCATAGTCGTCATTGACCACAATCTTAATGCCGTATTTTTCTTGGAGGTAAAAGAATAGCTCCTTTTTATAGCCAACCACCACACTAATATCTTCGATTCCAGCACTTTGCAACTGCTCAATCTGTCGCTCAATAAGCACATCTCCACGCACACAGAGCAAGCCTTTAGGCTTCTCGTACGAAATTGGGGCGAATCGTGACGAAAGACCGGCGGCCATAATGACAGCATTGCGCACTTTATACGGTTGCAGAGCTGCAATACCAGCGCGAGTAATAGTGCGCTCCGAGATGTAGCCACAAGCCTGTAGCTCTTTAATCGTTGAGTTCACACTTCCGAGAGACAATTTGGTGTGATTTGCCAATGTACGCTGCGTACTATTGGGTATCCTGTACAGTTCTGTAAGTACAAGAAACTGTTTCTTATTCAACATTTATGTCCCCAGCATGTTCAAATCTGCGATTAAAGTCCAACTCTTTGAACATGCTATACCGGAAAGCCCGCCCTAGCAAATGTCTTTACAACAGGCACGCAAGCCATAAGACACCATAAAATGCGCCGTAGCATCAAAACGGCTGAAAATGCGACACTAAACCAAAAGTGCAACGCTCTTGAGTCTCGCCAGTAATTACTAACCAGCAAGAAAGAAGGGCGTTGCACTTTCCTAGCAACTCACATTTCTACAGCATTGCTTGAACTAACTTCATGCCTTTTACTCTTCAAAAAGGGTAACTTCGAACAAACGCTCGCAAGCTTTTCTCTGATTTTTCGTTCTGTTTCCGTATCTTCCCTTTTGAAAAGAAGTCGCAACAGAATATACATAAAGATGACTTCCCAAAGCATAATGTCGCCGAAGAAGACATTCTGGAAGGACTCAAAGAAGACCAGTGGAACAAAGCAGCAATACTGCGTTGCGAGGAAAAGACTAGGCGACTTCTGCATTCGCTTGGTCAGATACCAGCAAATTGCAATCATAGCTGCGATAGGAATAAAGCAGAAAACGCCGTAGTCATAGAAGTACTCATAGAAGCCAGTGTTCACTGTAGCCGCGCCCGTCGAATACACCCTAAGGGCACTCGGAGCATCAGCATCGAGTCCCAATAAATTGTCCAACTGGCAGAAGCCGAAGTAGAAACCTCTAAACGAGTAAAGTCCCCAGAAATCATGTGCCTGAATTCCGGTTTTCAATGTCAGGTTGAGATTATTAAACGACAGAGGGAAATAACCGTAGTAAACCGATAAGACCTCAGCACCAAACTGCGGTCCAGTATAAGCAATGTAGCCCTCATACGGTCCGTTATTCCCCACATAGCGCATTCTTGCATTAGTTAGCATCGCCATGGCAACGACAGCAGCAATTGAGAACAACACTCCGCCAGATATGGCAAGTTTCCCCTTAACACTGAGCGCAGTCTTGCTTTTACGCCTCGACCAAAGTACTAAGATTACGAAGGTTGCCACCTGAACAAGTGTCATAAGAACAGAAATTCGCATGCTTCTCGTCACAACAGGAATTGCCAGGAGAACGATAACCCACGCAATAAATGATTTCTTTTTTGTAACGAAATAAGCAACTATATCGACGATGACAAAAACGAATAAATTTCGTGTAATAAAAGCTATAAGTGGAGCAGAGTACGTATGGATGTCAATGTTAACAAACGCAGGGACAATAGAACCAGAACCAAGATAACTCTCAAAGAAAAACAGTAGAACATACCCGATGTTCATCGCATGCAAAGCACCAACCCTTGCACTACGAGCATCGGGAAACAGGCTAGCATCTATTCTCACCTTATCGGCAACTGTGAAATTATATATAATCAGCGCAATGTTTAGATAGATAAAGATCAGATAGAAGTTGTTGTTAATTGCAGTATCAACGTGCCGTGACCAGTTGAGCTGCCACAACCACATCGGCAAATAGATGCCAAGAATGACGAATAGATTCAGCCCAAGGACTCTTCGCTTTATAAAAATCGAATACAGTGCCGTTACCAAGTAAACCAGTAGTGTACCAGCGAACAAATACTGCATGGCCCCGCCTTTCTAACTATTCGTCCAGTACATAGCGACCTGCTTTTTACCGCATTTAAGAATAATTAAATCTGTTCTTGCACACCACTTAGTCAGGTATCTACAAGCCTAACTTATGATACAACAACCAATTATCTCTTTGATTATAAGCGTTATTGGTCATTAGGGCTGACTGCACAATGGATTGAGAACTATTCGCTTGCTATTAGACTGTCAACCATAGCCAATCTTCACGCACAACCTATACAATTACTCTTCCGCCATAGTCCACCCCGCAGAGGTTAAACTCGAAGGTGCGAGCAAAATGCTACTCTTTAGCTAGTATGCATGTGGATGAGTCTTTACAGCGAACAACTTCGGGAGCAACTCAATGAACTTCGGCGGTTTAATAACGATACTTGAATACGTGAGAAGTCTTGCAGCATGACAGTTTCAGTAATCATCCCTACTCTTAATGCCGGAGAACAAATTACCGAGCTCCTTGAAACTCTTTCTGCTCAAGATTTGCGCCCTGACGAAATTCTAGTTGTAGATTCACAATCCGACGACGATACCGTCAAAAGAGTATCGGCTTTTGAAAACGTTAAGTTAATCAGCATCGAGCGGTCAACTTTCAACCACGGTGGCACCAGAGATATGGCTTTTAAACAAGCCCATGGCGACTATGTGCTTTTCTTGACCCAAGATGCGCTCCCCAAAAATCGAAGTTACATAAGAAATCTTCTTGCACCTTTTAGCAACCCCAAAGTTGGAATGGCCTCGGGTCGCCAAATTGCACGGGCAGATGCAAGACCATTTGAAAAACTAGTTCGTCAATTTAATTATCCAGATCAATCGTTTACCCGTTCTAAGGCGGACCTGCCGAAATTGGGTATTAAAACATTTTTTGCCTCCGATGTCTGCTCCGCATATCGCACAACTAGCTATATGGCGGTCGGCGGTTTTGGCAAAGCAGTCGACACTAATGAAGATATGCTAATTGCCGCAAAGATGATTAACTCAGGTTATGACATAGCTTATGTAGCAGATGCTGAGGTAATCCATTCTCACAATTTATCGTTCAAACAACAATATAAGCGAAACTATGCGGTAGGCAAGTTTATGGAAACCCACAAAACAGCATTTTTGGGAGCCGACAAGGGTTTGAATAACGAGGGTATCCAACTAGTCAAATATGTAATGAAGAATTTACTCCGCGAGAGACATTATCTTTCTGCTTATTCATTCTCACTAGATTGCGTCGCGAGAATAGCTGGCAATAAAGCAGGGGTAAGATCCGCCAAACGGCTGTAAATAGCGCCAGATAAGCAGATGCACTCTCAATCCTCTACTCTTGGGGGGGGGGGCATTATTGTTGAAGCAAGATGGCAGAAAGTTGGGGGAAACTGAAACCTGATGGCTTGTTGTACAAGTGGCATGGCTAATCCTAGCCTTCTTGAATTCAGAACAAGTCGACAAAGCGAATGCTTGTAGTAGAACTGCACTAGTGAATATGCTTACAAAGTTGCTACTCTATTACTTTGCTCTCGTATGGGCAAAGTAATAGAGTAGCAACATGGTTGAAGAGCGGGAAAGGTGTCTGATGAGGCAAAAGACAGTCAATGGTCTTTCATCGTTGCAAGGCGCAGACTCATCACATATCCAGGATGAGTTTATTCCTCAGCCCGACACTGCAAGCACAGATTCTCAAACGAAAATGTTCCGCTTTAGCAACCAGATATTTGATCAAGAGGATAATCTACATCCTGCATTACAACAGCTCAAAAAGACACCCACGTGGAGATATGCATACATTGGCAGCTTAGTTGCTATTGATGTAGTGGTCATGCTGGTAGCAATTATTCTTTGTGTTGCTATCAATCTTTCTGCCTATGACACGCTCGCGCAGCGCATGCCAACTTTCCTTTTTGCTATTCTTCAATGCAGCATTTGGGTCATTTGTCTACTTTTATGTGGGGCTTACCATCGGCATGTCATGTCAGAAGGATACGAGCTTTACACGAAAATTATCAATGCCGCCGTCCTCACTATCGCAGTTACAAGCTGCCTAGTATACATGCTCGGCCTCGATTTGCCCCGCACCTCTGTAATTGCAACACCAATTGTGGCTTGCGCGTTAGAGCTTGTGAGCCGCTGGAGAATGCGTCGTATTCTACATAAGTGGCGCCTTCGAGGACAATGCCAGTACCGAGCTGTGATTATGGGCTCTCCCGAAGGTATTGATGCCATGGTGGACAAGCTATATAAAAGTGATGCCAGCGGATACCGCCCTATCGCTGTTTGCCCTATTGCACTTGACCCTAAACGAAATGATGGTAGTGTCATCGCTGTCCCATACCACGGGCAATCCCCAACAGATACCGGCTATGATTTGCCCGTTATTGCTTACAATTCTCACTTACCCCGAACTGCTGAAAGCCTGGGCACGCAAATCGTCATTGTGGCAGATGTTATCGACCGAGACAATGAAATAATGCACACGCTCCCGCTTGCTGTGGAATCGCTGGGCATTGAGCTTGCTGTCTCGATTTCAGTCGCCGACATCGGTACTCACCGCATTGACTTAGACTACTCAGGCAACCAGCCTATTATGATTGCAAGTTTGCCTCAGTATTCCTTTACTACTCGTTTTATTAAACGTGCTGTGGATATTATCGGGTCCGCAATTGCTCTTATTATCGCTGGACCGTTAGTTATCTTACCTGCGGCGATTGCTATAAAGCTTGAAGACCATGGACAGGTCATATATAAGCAAAAACGTATTGGCCGTAATGAAGTACCATTTAACTGTTATAAATTGCGCTCGATGAAAGTCAACGCTGCTGCGATGGATGCTAAGTTAGCTGAATCAACAGGACAGCAACTTGGTGCTCTCTTTAAAGTCAAAGACGACCCACGCGTCACCAAGGTGGGTAAAATCATCCGCAAGTATTCGATTGACGAAGTCCCCCAATTCTGGAACGTTCTCAAGGGTGATATGTCATTGGTTGGCCCCCGACCTCAGCGTCAGTATGAGGTAGATGCTTACGGCCCCCTTTACTCCACTCGACTGCTTGTGCGCCCAGGCATTACTGGCCCTTGGCAAATTTCAGGTCGATCAGATCTATCGCAAGAAGAGGCAGAGCAGTTGGATGTCTCTTACATCCAGCGTTGGTCGATAACAGGAGACTTGGCCATTCTTGCTAAGACCTTTGAAGCCGTCATTACGCATAAGGGCTCTTATTAAACTCTTCTAGCTTTCTTAGCGCCTCTCTATTTGACTTCGAGTGGACTTGAAGTTGTAAGAATGGGGTGATGGTTTAGCTCGTGGGTCTCTTCTTTTGGTGGGGAGCAGCTGGGCCGGGTGGAGGTTGTGATGAGTCGGATACTTGTACTGGGAGCCTATGGGCAGATTGCTCAGCTTGTACGCGAGCGCATAATTAACGAAAGCGATGCTTTTCTGACCGAATACTTGCGTCGGGCGCAACGGTTAAGCGCAATTGACCCCTCGCGAGAGCATATCGTTGAGGGAGATGTCAACGACTACGATGCCTTGCTTGAATCTATGCAGGGGCAAGACGTCGTGTACGCAAATCTGGGTGGTGAGTTTGAACCCATGGCAGCAAATATCGTCAAAGCTATGGCCGAGTCTGGAGTCAAGCGGCTTATTTGGGTTACCGGTCTGGGTTTGTATCACGAAGTTCCCGGCACGTTTGGCAAGTGGGTAGAGGAAAGCATCGGCAGCGAGATTATGGACGACACTCGGCGGGCCGCTCAAATCATTGAGAATGCCGACTTAGATAGCACCATCATTCGCGCTGCTTATATGGATAACGAACCAGACCGCGACTATGAACTCACACAGAAGGGCGAACCTTTTAGGGGCACTACCGTCTCGCGCGCGGCCATCGCAGATCTGATTGTGGACATTCTCAAGAATCCAAGCCGGCATAGTGGCGAAAGCCTAGGCATTGCCCGTCCCGGAACCGAGGGTGACCACTTGATTTGGAAACCACAGCGCTAATAGGCACCGCAAGACGGTCGCTACCGCTCGACAGCGTCCTAGCCACTTTTGCGCTTTACAAACAACACTGTATTCAAATAACAAAGGAGATAACTATGGCTATTAAACAGACGGCTGGGCGTGATCAGCTTGGGGAGTTTGCACCACTGTTTGCTCATCTGAATGACGATGTGCTCTTTGGGGAAGTTTGGTCTCGGGAGGAGGAGCTTTCGGCTCACGATCGCTCGCTCATTACTTGCGCTGGGCTGATGTCGATGGGCCTCTTCCCCCAGCTCAAGAGTCACATGGGCATTGCGAAAACCAACGGGGTGACGCGCTCCGAAATGGTTGAGCTTATTACTCACCTTTCCTTCTACGCCGGCTGGCCCAAAGCTTGGTCCGCTTTCGGGCTCGCAAAAGAAGTATATGGCGAAAATACCGAAGCCAGCAGCGGCAGCCCTGCAGCCGAAGATTCTACTCCCGAGCACGGCCCTTATCCTTTGGGCAGTCCGGCTGACGGCCCCAACTTCACTGGCCACGCTTGGCTGCACATGCTTACTGAGCCAGATGCTGAATGCTCGGCCGGCAACGTAACCTTTGAGTCCGGCTGCGTCAACCGCTGGCACACCCATCCCCACGGGCAACTCCTGCTGGTGACCGCTGGCCACGGCTGGGAGCAAGAAGAAGGCAAGGAGCCACGCGAATTGAAGCCCGGCGATGTTGTCTTCTGCCCGCCGAATGTGCGCCACTGGCACGGCGCTTCGCAAGCCAGTTCTATGACTCATGTGGCCGTAACTCCAGCCTACAAAGGTGAGGCGCCAGTCACTTGGGAGGACTTCCCCGATGCCACTGAAGTCGTTAAGCTAGGCTGATTGAGTAAGGCAAAAGACCATGCGGGCAGGAGTCTGGTTGACTCCTGCCCGTAAGATAGACAGTATGGCACAGAAGAAAGGCCCAACCAAAGGTTCGGGCGGCAAGCATCGTTTAAAGTTACGCGGCAAGGGGCCCACGCCCAAGGCCGAGGACCGCGTGTATCACAAGGCATACAAGGCTAAGCAGGAGAATCTCAAGCGGCAGGCAGCAGACCCCCGTTTGGCAGCTCGGCGGAGGGCAGAGCGCTTCACCGGCGACACCACTGATTTAGTGTTGGGGCGTAATGCCGTGTTGGAAGCCCTGCGCGTGGGCGTTCCCTCAAGTCAGCTCTACATTGGCACCCGCATTGAGCACGACGACCGCACCCGCGAAATCATCCGCTTGGCAGGCCAGGCAGGTCTCAACATCTTAGAGGCAGACCGCCTTGAGCTCAACCATATTGCTCACTCCAGCAACCACCAGGGCGTGGCGCTCAAGGTGCAACCCTACGAGTATTCCTCGCTGGCTAAGCTAGCTGAGAAGGCCGAGAAACACGCTGCGGCTGTAACCTCGGTGGGTGGATCTACTGCGGTCAGCGCCCGCCCCCTCTTCATCGCCCTCGATGGCGTGACCGACCCGCAAAATCTGGGCGCAGTCATCCGCTCGGCAGCCGCTTTCGGGGCTTCTGGCGTTATCCTGCCCGAGCGCAGGTCTGCATCAGTTACAGCGGCCGCTTGGAAGGTCTCGGCAGGTGCGGCAGCCCACTTGCCTGTGGCGCGCGTTGTGAACTTAACGAAGGCTATCGAAGGTCTACGCGAACGCGGCTACTACGCAGTCGGTCTCGACGGCGGCGGTAATGCGATGGTAGGCGAAACCGGCTTTGAAACCGATCCGCTTATCGTAGTGCTCGGCTCAGAGGGCAAGGGCTTGAGCCGCTTGGTGCGCGAGGCTTGCGACGCTATCGCCGGCATCCCCATCTCTAGCTCCGTTGAATCGCTCAATGCCTCGGTCGCAGCCGGTATCTCCTTGTATGCCGTTGCTACAGCCCGGCGCAAGACAGGCGAGGCGCAGGCAGCCGCCTAACTCAGGCCAGCAGCGCAAAGCAGCAAACGCAGGAAGAGGGTCTTGGAAGCCAATAAATGGCAGCCAAGGCCCTCTTGCCGTATTTATGAGCAGAATATGCCGGCTTCTCTAATCCAAGCTCAGGAGGACCAGACCGAATCGTCTTGGTCGTCTCGGTAGTAGTCGTCCACATCGTCCGAGTCAGCAGAGTCATCGCGCCGGGCGTCGCCACTGCCTTCCCCACTGTCGCCAAGAGCCTTATTCCAGCGCTGATCATCGTCAACTACTGCCGAGTCAGCCTCGTCGTTAATGGTCTTCATATCAGCTGCAGAAAGCTTGTATTCCGGCAGCGATCCGTCGATATAATCGCGTACTGCTACGGCCATCGAAACGTCATGACCGGCTTTTTCTGCTAAGAGCCAGCGGCGGGTGAGTACTTCGTGGAAGAACTGGGCCGGTTCAATCTGACTGCGATATTCTGCTGGAATCATGCGTACCGTGGGCTCAAATACTTCTCGCATCCAGTCGGTAGCCACGATTTCCAAATCCTCGCCCTGCCGCCAAGTGGAAGTGCGGTACACGTCTAAGTCGTTGAGCAAGCGCCGGGCTTGGTTCTCCTGCACGTCCAATCCAGTTAAGCGCAGCAGCTTACGGGAAGCGTAGCCAGCATCGACCACGCGCGGGCGCACCAAAACGCGGTTGCCGTCCTCGTCTGTCTTCATTTCGAGCTCGTCTACATCAAAGCCCAAATCGTTGAGCTTATTCACGCGCTTTTCAATCTTCCACATCTCGTCGGGGCTGAAGGATTCCGCATCTGTGAGCGCAGACCAGAGCGAATGATAGCGCTCAGCCAAACGATTACCGACTTCTACCTCGTCTACGTCAGAAGAGAGTAGATTGCCTGAGTTCAAATCCATCAGTTCGCCAATAATATTGGTGTGAGCCAAGTCAATATCGTATTCGCGCTGCCCGTCGGTGAGCGTAGGATAGAGGGCACCGGTCTCAGCGTCGACCAGGAAGGCCGCGAAAGAATCTGCATCGCGCAAGAACAAGACGTTAGACAGGGACACATCGCCCCAATAGAAGCCGCCTAGGTGCAAGCGCACTAGGAGCACTGCTAGGGCATCTATGAGACGCTCAGCGGTGTCTGGGCGCAGGTTGCGGGCGAAGAGCGCGCGGTAGGGCAGTGAGAACTTGAGATGCTTGGTCACCAATATGGCTTCGAGCGGCTCTCCGGCGCTATCCCGGCGGCCGGTTACCACGGCAATGGCCTGAACGGTAGGCAGGTTCAGCTTTTCGAGCTTGCGCAGGAGCTCATATTCGTGCTCGGCCACTTGCTGGGTGATTTCCTTCATGGCGTAGACTTCACTGCCAACGTGCACGAAGCGCACTACGTGGCGGGAAATACCTCGCGGCAGGTTGGCTAGCAGCTCTTGAGGCCAGGTGGCAAGCGGCTTCTCCCAAGGTAGGGTGAACATTTTGGGATTTGAGCTAGCCGCAGTGATGCGCAAAGCCTCGGGAGCCCTGTCGTAAGCAGAATCTGCGGGCGACTGAACGGAAGTAGCTTGCATAGTACGAGGATCCATTTGAGCCAAACTCCTCTGTTGCGCTGCTGCACGCGCAGGTTGAAACACAGTTGTATTCACCTTGTTCATAGTTCCTAATCTAATTGCTGCCCATCCCAGCGGCAGTATTGGTTGCACCTATAAACAATGTGGCCTCGTGCAGCTAGTGCACAAGGCCACTGACGCGGGCTTCATTCACTACTATGCCCGCAAACTAGCTGGGGGCCAGCAGTCGCGAAACGCTAACCCCGAAACGCTAGTGTCTACTAGTTCAAGCGCAGCTCAGTCGATGGAGAGAAGAGGTGCATCTTAGCTGGGTCAATGTGAATCTTGACCACGTCACCAACCTTGGGCAGCTGACGAGGGCTGACACGAATCGTCGTCAGCTTATTCTGGTCAGACATAACCGTTGCCTTCTGGGCAGGGCTATCGTCGGTCATGATGTTGCCGTAAATGTAACCGTCGGAGCCCAAATCCTCAACGTTAGCTACCGAAAGCGAGAAGGCATCGGAATCGCCTTCGCCGGCGAGAGTTGCATCTTCAGGGCGGAACCCGACTACGATGCGACCGTTGTCTTCGGCGGTGAGCTTGTCGACAGCTTCGCGAGGCAAGCTAATCGTGTCTTCACCAATCTTGGCCTGACCGTTGACGACCGGGTGGATGTTGATGTTCATCGAAGGCGAGCCAATGAAGCCGGCCACGAACACGTTCGCAGGCTTGTCGTAGAGCTCGGTCGGTGCGCCAACCTGCTGAAGAATACCCAGCTTGATGACGGCGATACGATCGCCCATAGTCAGAGCCTCAGTCTGATCGTGGGTCACGTACAGGGTGGTGACGCCCAACTGACGCTGGAGGGCGGCAATCTGCGTACGGGTCTGCACACGCAGCTTAGCGTCCAAGTTGGAGAGCGGCTCATCCATCAGGAAGACCTTGGGCTGACGAACGATAGCGCGGCCCATCGCCACACGCTGACGCTGACCACCAGAAAGAGCCTTGGGCTTGCGGTCTAGGAACTCAGTCAAATCCAAAATCTCAGCGGCCTTCTCAACGCGCTTGCGGATTTCGTCCTTAGGAGTGCCGGCAATCTTCAGCGCAAAGCCCATGTTGTCGGCCACAGTCATGTGGGGATAGAGGGCGTAGTTCTGGAAGACCATTGCAATATCGCGGTCCTTGGGCTGCATGGTCGTGACATCCTTGCCACCAATCATGATGCGGCCCTTGTTGACCTCTTCCAAGCCTGCCAGCATGCGCAGCGTCGTTGACTTACCGCAGCCAGAAGGTCCAACGAGAACTAGGAATTCACCGTCTTTGATTTCCATGCTCAAATCGTCTACCGAAGGCTCCGTATTGCCCGGGTAGATACGAGTTACATGGTCGAATACCACTTCTGCCATTTTGTTTATCCTTTCATCGGCAGGTACGTGCCGAACGATCCGTAGTGAAGGGTTTCACTGTGGTACCGCCTCGAAACCTAGCCACCAGTGGCAGGCCGCGTAACGGTTCTTTAATTATGCGGTTAAGAGAAAACTCTCCCTTGAGCCAATCTCAGTATACACCCTGAAACTATGAGCATTCGCCGTAATTTCAGGGTGTGTTGAGCGATGAGAGGTTATAGATCCTGCTTGAAGATCACAACTCCATTGGAATCTAGCTTGGCTCTGCCGCTCTCAACGTGAGCTAACGATGCCATCAGAGGTTCACCCTCGGCGGTAGCTTCAATTTCGTGGTCGGCGCGATTAAAGAAGAAAACGAAGCGACTGACACCATCTTCACCCTCGCGTTCCACCCGCAGCAGGTCACCGCTAGCATTCTCATCGGAAGCAGCAAGACCCATGGCTTCAAGCAGCTCAGGCAAACTCTTGTCTAAGCCCTCGCGCCCTAGTTTGCAGCCCACATAGGCAGCTTGGCCCTCGCCAAAATCATTGACCGTAATAGCGGGCAGACCATCCATACCCGTGCGCTTAGGAGCTTGGAAGCTGGCCAGAATGCGAACGCTGGACTCGACCGAAGTAATGACGTCGGCCATATCGTGGGCCACTGCCCCGTTGCTCAGCTCTAAGTGGTCCAAGCAGCCCTCGCCCTGGCCCATCGGCGCGAATTCTTCCGAACGCACACCTACAACGTCTCGGATAGAACCCGGATAGCCGCCCAACCAAATATGGTCGCGCTCATCGCTAATGCCGGTGTAATAAGTCACAAATAGCTTGCCGCCTGCCTGCACAAAATCACGAACCCGCTGCGAATTAGCTTCGTCGAGCAAGTACACCGCGGGGAGCACGGCCGCTTGGTAGGAATCCCAAGGCCCTGCTAGGGGCACCACGTCTGCGGTAATGCCTTGGTCAGCAAAAGCGCGGAACCAGTCCAGCGGCTCACTCCAGTGGCGCACCTGCTGGGAAGGCGTGGCCGTGTGCTCACTGGCCCACTCGCTCTGGTAATCGTGCACAACAGCGACCTGCGATTTCACCAGTTTACTGCCGATTAGCCCCTGCTCGGAAAGCAGTTCTAAGTCCTTTCCCAGCTCGCATACGTCTTGGAACATCTGCGAATCTTTGCCCGCGTGAGGCAGCATAGCTGAATGGAATTTCTCCGCTCCAGAACGCGATTGCCTCCACTGGAAGTAGCAGATAGCATCCGCGCCAAAAGCCAAGTGCGCCAAGGAGTCGCGTACCAGCTGGCCCGGCTCTTTGCGGTAATTGATAGGCCGCCAGTTGACCGCACCGGCGGAATGCTCCATTAACCACCAAGGTTCCTTGCGCGCAATGCCATCGACCAAGGAGGAGGTGTAAGCCAACTCGTCGAAGTGCGACTCGCCGGGCGTGAAGTAGTGGTCGTTTGACACGAAATCGACTTCACTGGCCCAGTCATCGTAATCCAGATTCGAGCCCTCAGCTGAGACCATGAAGTTAGTAGTAGCAGGCAGGTCGGGCGTAATCTCTTGCAAGCAGTCGCGTTCGGCTACGTAGAAAGCCTTGAGCGCATCTGAGCTGAAGCGCTTGTAGTCCAAGAACTTGCCCGGATTCATGAAGTTGTATTCACCAATGAAACGCGGGGGCAGAATCTGGGTGAAGTTGTCTAAATGCTGAGACCAGAAGGCCGTTCCCCAAGCCTCGTTGAGCTCCTCGATAGTGCCGTAGCGCCGCTTGCACCAGTCTTGGAAGGCGCGCATGGCATCGTCCGAATAGTCAAAGCGATTGTGGCAGCCATACTCATTGCCCACATGCCAGCCCACGATAGCGGGATTGTCTTTGTAATGCTCGGCAAGAGCCCGGCAAAGTTTAAGAGCATAATCGCGGTAAATGGGGCTGGTGGGCCTCCAGTGCTGGCGAGCGCCCGGCCAAACCACATCGCCACGCTTATCGCGCCACAATACCTCCGGATGCGATTGAGTAAGCCACATGGGCGGTGAGGCAGTAGCAGAAGCCAGCAAAACACCTATGCCCGCCTTATAGAGCTTGGCAATAATGCGATCCAGCCAGTCAAAGTCATAAATCCCCTCGCGAGGTTCCAACTTCGACCAAGAGAAAATTGCCAGCGAAACTACGTTGACGCCAGCCTCTCCCATCAGTTCAACATCTTCATCCCAGACCTCTTCAGGCCACTGATCGGGATTGTAATCGCCTCCGTACCAGATCTTGCTCGGCTGCCCCTCAAGAGGCTGGGGCCAACGATACGCTCTACGCTCTGCCATCGGTATACTCCTTTAATCACTACGCTGTGTCTCTTGTTACTTACTTGCAGAACACACTTACCAATTTAGCAGCAGCCGCTGGCTTTTATATGTTCGCGCAAGGGGTCACAATAGAAGTATGAGTAAAGTAGACGCGCTGAATTTGCAGGCCGGCGATGTAGTAGGAGGCTATACCCTCGTAGCGCCCCTAGGCGGTGGAGCTATGGGTTCAGTCTGGCGGGCCCGAGACGATGGCGGACAAGACTACGCCATAAAAATATTGAGGGATTCCTTAGCCGACGACCAAGAAAACGGTCCAGCCTCAGAACGGGAGCGCGCGGAACAAATTTCGGCCCGAGAACGCCTTCGCAGAGAAGCTTTAGCCCTACGACGCATCAACCATCCAGGTGTCTGCCAAATCGTGGACATGGAGCTAGACGACTCCCTAGCCTTCATTGTGACCGAACTTATAGAGGGTCTCAACCTTCGCGACGATGTAGCGAAAAACGGCAGATACACTGGCGACGACTTGGAACGGTTGGCGCAAAAGTTAGTCGATGCAGTGCAGGCAGTACACGCCGCGGGCATTGTGCACCGAGATATTAAGCCTACTAACGTCATGATTTCTGCTTCAGGCCCGATTTTAGTTGACTTTGGTATAGCTATGGGCGAGGGTGAAAGCCACGTGACCCGCACCGGGCTCGTAATGGGCACGCCCGGTTTCATAGCACCGGAAATTATAGATGGCGACGAGTCGGATGAGCGTTCGGACTGGTGGAGTACTGCTGCTGTGCTGGCGTATGCAGCTTGCGGCAAACCAGTTTTTGGGGCCAAGCCCATGATGGCTGTCTTGGAACGGGCAGCTTCGGGCAGCGCCGACTTGCGAGGCCTACCTCCGCGCACTATGGCCGCATTCAGGGCCGCTTTGAGCCCCAAATGCCAAGATCGCCCTGACCCGCAGAATCTCTTAGACGCTATTGCTACTGACGCGCTAGACGCTTCCGCTTGGCAGGCAGCCGACGAGGAAGATGGGGATGATTCCGGCGCTCTCGGCGATGCCGCGTCCGTCGAAAGTGAGGCTTCCACCGAGGTGGTGCGCCCTTTTGGCATAAGCTCTTCGGCTGATTCCGGCTCGGACCAGCCCACCCAAGCGTTTGCAAGCCGAGAAGCCTACCGCTCCAACCCTCGGCTGGCTTGGAATCAGGCTCCTACGCAGGTTGTAGAGCAGGACGAGCGTCAAGGCGGCGCTCATACCTCGGTTATGCCTACTCACACGCGCGTGATGCCCACCAATACTGACTACGAAAGCACCGCATCGGATTATGGCGACAAGCAGGACTACGAGGGAGCAGAGGGCCAGACTAGGGCGCTGCCGGACTCTTGGGGGCAGCCGTCGACGCAAACCCAACCCTTAGAAACTGCTAGAAACCTTCGAGTACCGCTCGCAGGTAGCGACCAGAGCTTGAGTCCCGACGACACTATGCCTGCCGCCGTTCCCCTCGAAGCCCAGCCCGGCATGGCGGTTTACACTCCCCCACCGCAAGCATTTATGCGCCGCCAAGCCTATCTGTCACGAGGGAAAGTGGTGCTCACCTTCATCGGCCTAGTGCTGGCAGCGCTCGCGAGTTTTCTGCCGCTTGCATCCCTGCTCATAGCTGGCGTAGTCCTTTGGGCCTTATGTGCTTCCGGCTTGAGTCGAGGTGGGCAAATTGCCCGCGAACTCAAGCGCGGCGGCGGGCGCAAAACCAGCGATACAGCCCTAAGTTTGGCGGCGATACCTTGGCAGATTGGCAAGAGCTTCGTGATGGCTCTGCCCCGCCTCGTAGCCATGCTACTTATATGTGCTCTCGCGATGCCTTTAGGCGGTTGGGCCTTAGGACTACCGCTTGCTACTGGCTCCATCACACTTGCCGGCCTCACCCTGCGCTTGCCACTATTAGCTGGGTCGGCTTGGTCTATATCCGGCCTACTGGCAGCTGCTTGTATGCTCTTTAGCTGGCTACTAGCTATCTGCTCTGGCCGAAAGCCCCAAGATACTTATACTGCGAGCGCACCGAGTATCCAAGATTGGCGACTTGCTGTGCTTTTAGGCGCAGGAGGACTCGCCGGGTGGGTCCCACAAGAAGAGGAAGGGTCTGAATCGGGCGTATCTCAGCACAATCGCAGACGCCTTCTGGTACTGGGAGCCGTGTGGCTACTATTATTTGCGCTTATAGCAGTATTCATCGTTCGGCAAACCCCCATGGATTGGTCACCGTTACCAATCGCCAGGCCACTTCCGTAAGAAAATTCCCAGTCCGTGCGCAATTGGCGTAAACTTCACCCTCATTCGCTACACTAAGTGACAACTTCGGTGAAAGGATTGTAATGTCCAAACAGCACTCTGATAGGGCCCAACGAGAGCAAGCAGTACGCCCCAACGCGGGCAGTAAGCGAGCGCAAAAAGAAGCTCAAGAGCGTGAGCATCAGGCCCAGATGGAGCGTGAGGGCCGCCAGCAGACCCTAATCGGAGTTATCGCAGCGCTTGTCATCATTGCCCTCATAGCCGTTGGTGGCTTCTTCTATTGGAAGTCTCACCGCCCCGACCCTCAGGAGTCGCCCTCCTCCATGCAGCAGGCGTACGATGCTGTCCAGCAGGTAAAAATCAAGCCTACGGGTGCCAATAAGCAAGGCGGCTTCTTAATTTCCAAAGATGGACTCGATAAGCCTGTAGCGGGCGCGCCTACGGTCGAAGTGTATATGGACTTTATGTGCCCAGGCTGCGCTTCACTCAACCGCACGCTTGACCCCACGCTCAACAAGATGCTGGATGCGGGCCAGCTCAACCTTGATATTTATCCAATGAGCTTCATGGATCGCCTCACCACCGACGAATATTCGGCGCGCGCAGGCTCGGCAGGCATCTACATATTGGAACACGACAGCAAGCACTTCATGGCTTACATGTCTAACCTATTTGCCAAGGATTTCCAGCCCGATGAAAGCAAATACAAGCCCGTCTCTGATGATCAGATTAAAGAGCAAATGCTGAAGGCTGGTGTAAGCGAGCAGGTGGCCAATGAGGCGCTCAAGGGCCAGTACAAGGAGTGGCTAACTAAGATGAACAAGTACACGCCTATGCGTGAGGAATTATGGAACACCACAGGTCAGAATAAGGGTTCTATGACTACACCCACCATGCGTATCAACAACCACTTCTGGGCCGTTACCACGCCATCTAGCGCCAACATGGACGATGTAACAGGATTCCTTAAAGCAATCGGCCTTCCGGCAGACCAAGTTGGGCAGGCTGGCAAAATGCCTTCCATCGGCGATTCAGGAGCCCCAATTGCGCTCACAGCGAGTTCCAAGTAGACACTTGAGCAAATAGGGATTTGTATGCTATTGTTGGCGACTTCGCCTGCTCACAGTTTGACCCATCAAACATGCTAGGCGGGGTTGCCACACACTGGCATCCCAATTTATAATTAAAGATAGTGATGCTGTCTGATCGGTAACTATGATCGTTCGGCCCCGGGGGACGGAAGACGCATTTTATTTTCTAGCTAAATGTTGGCACGTCGGCACGAGAAAATAGTATGCTTAGCGTATACATAAAGTGCGCTGGATAATTCTGCGCTCATTCGCCTCCTTAGCTCAGTTGGCCAGAGCAGCCGCCTTGTAAGCGGCAGGTCGTCAGTTCGAATCTGACAGGAGGCTCGCATGGAGTTTCCGATATATGCCCGTTCTTCCTATGGACGCATACGGAACTTCCAGCAAGTCACACAGGTATCCCTCATAGGGACGCTAGTACTTATATAGACTTCTCTCGAGTAAGATTCTGGAGGCTCCGGCCTCTGGAGGGCGAACGGAGCGCTTTCCCCAACCAGCTCCGTTCGTTTGCAGGGGCGGGAATATCCCCTTCAATCCCGCCCCTGAATTCTTTTTTTCATCACTTTTATTGCAATTGTGCATGTTTGCCACCGCTTGGCGGATTTGGGCACATGGCAGCGCCTCCTCCGCTACAGTCTTATATGACGCTAACGAGGAGGAGTACCAATGAGCAGACGGTGGACACCGCAGCAATTCATTATTCGGCGCCGTATTCGCGTCGTAGCTTGCGCTGTTGTAGTAGCACTTTCTATGATTGCCTCTTTTGCTTTCACCGCCCGCAAGTCGGTAGCGCTCACCGTCAATGGCGAGACCCGGCAGGTCACTACCTATGCTTCAAGCGTAGATGCCCTCCTCAAGCAGGAAGGCATCACCAAAAAATCTCACGACTTAGTCGAAACGTCTGCCAACGGGCAGTTAGCCAACCACGGAACTGTAACCGTACAGTCCGCCTATCAGACCACCATCAATATCGATGGCCAAGAAGTGCCCTTCTGGACGACAGCCAGCTCGGTAGATCAGCTGCTCGAATTCTTTGAGGTTAACCGCCTCAACGCTGCCAAGGTGAAGGTAGACGTAAAGAACGTATACAACCAGCTCACCGGCGGTCTTGCCATCAACCAAGCAGGCCCAGTCACCGTTGTAGCCGATGGCAAAGAATCTGTAGCGCCCAACGGTAAGCTCCCAGCAGCTTCTATCCTCGATTCCAAGGGTATTGTGCTTGGCAAGGATGACCGCGTTTCAGTGGAAAAAGCCGATGACCAAACCGTATTGCGCGTCCAGCGAGTTACGCAAGGCCAGACCACGCAGCTAGTCGCTATACCCTTCGGCACCCGCACAGTAGTTGATACCTCACTAGCCCCAGGGCAAACGGTAATCCGCCAGCAAGGCCAGAACGGGCAAAAGACACAAACGTATCAAACCACGTTTGTGGACGGCGAAGCTGAATCCTCGACGCTAGTACATGAAGAGACCAGCAGCCAGCCCATTGACCAAGTTATTGCAGTTGGGCCAGATAAGGTAGCGGTCGAATCCAAGCCGAGCGCGGAAAAAACCGCAGCCAATCAAGAAGCCGCAGAAAAGGCGAAGGCTGACAAGGCTAAAGCAGACAAAGAACAGGCGGATAAGTCCAAGGAAGAAGAAGCAGCAAAGGCGAGCGAGGCAGCACAACCCACTGCAACGCCGTCGCAAACCCCGGATTCAAGCCCTGCGCCATCGCAAACGCAAGCTCCAGCACCGGCTCCAGTTGCGCCTGTGCAGCCAGTAACGCCCGCTCCAGCTCCAGCTCCAGCTCCAGCTCCAGCCCCAGCCCCAGCCCCTGCACCTGCACCGGCTCCTGCCCCTGAACCAACAGGAAGACTATGGCACCCCACCGTTGCCCAGGCGCAAACATACGCAGGTGCGGCAGCTGCTCAGCGCGGCTGGACTGGCGCAGATTTCAATGCTCTCATTACACTTTGGAACCACGAATCCAGCTGGAGATGGAATGCTGAAAACCGAAGTTCAGGAGCTTACGGCATCCCACAATCTTTACCGGGCAGCAAAATGGCAACATTCGGCGAAAATTGGCGAGATGATGGCGCTGTGCAAATCGACTGGGGCTTGGATTACATCGCATCAGTTTATGGATCGCCAAGCCGGGCATTAGAAAAGTTTTATAGTCGCAATCCTCACTGGTACTAAAGCAAGCACGACGGTAATGACAGATACTACACACGCAACCGGCACCCCAGAGCAAGAAGCCCTCGCATCCCATGAAGGCAGCCAGCTGCTCGGCGCCGCGGATATACGTCTCTTGGCCCAAGAAGCGGGCGTGAGCCCAACTAAAAAGTTGGGGCAAAACTTCGTTATAGACCCAGGCACGGTCCGCCGTATAGTACGGGCTGCAAACTTAGGGCCTCAAGCCCAAGTTATCGAGGTAGGGCCAGGCCTGGGCTCACTGACATTGGGGCTTCTGGAAGCTGGAGCGAGCGTCAGCGCCGTAGAAATCGACCCTCGCTTGGCGGCCTTCCTGCCCAGCACTGTTGATTCATACATGCCCCAGGCCGCTGACCGCTTGGAAGTCTTAGGGCAAGATGCTCTAACGGTGACTCCCCGGAGCTCGGCCAAGTTAGCCGCAGCTAGCGAACTCACCCTCGTTTCTAACCTGCCCTACAACGTAGCTACCCCCATCATTTTGACCTTGCTTGAGCGCTTCACAACCCTCAACTCCTTCTTAGTCATGGTACAGAAAGAGGTTGCCGACCGCCTCGTAGCCCGCCCTGGCAGCAAAATTTACGGGGTGCCTTCCGCCAAACTCGCTTGGTACGGTCGGGCTAGTCTCGCGGGCAACATTGGGCGCAATGTCTTCTGGCCGGCCCCAAACGTTGATTCTGCCCTCGTCTCCTTCACGAGGCAGGCAGACGGGCAACTTACACAAGGCGCTCAGCGTGAGCAGGTCTTCCGATTAATCGATGCCGCCTTCGCCCAGCGCCGTAAAACCTTGCGAGCTGCCCTCCACGGCGTGGTGGATGACGAAGCGTTTGCCCAAGCTGGCATCGATTCAAAACGCAGAGGCGAGACACTGACCATCCAAGAATTTGCACGACTGGCCGAGTGCTCAGAGTCACCAGCGCAGGCTAAAGTAGGGAGCAGCCAAGTACTAAAAGGGGTTGAGCTATGACGTTTCCCGATGCCCTCGACGAGCGTGAAGCCCGCCGCCAGTTCGTTCGTCGCCGTCAAAAGATGGTGTTTACTATCGCCATCAGCACCTTGGCAGTCATCCTCGTGGTTGCTCTAGTTTTCACCCTTAGTGCTGTAAGGCATTCTAAGAAGCAGACGCAGCAAACGAAGCCTAACTATGGCATTGCTGCACCCTGCGCTCCAGCTAACGCCACGGTGCTCAACCATCCAGAAGTCCGCGTGCGCGTACTCAACGGCACCAACAAGACTGGCTTGGGTAGTGCAGTGATGAAAACACTGCGAAACCGAGGTTTTAACATGCAGGGTGCCGGCGATTTTGCTACCAAAACGGAGCTAGCTCGTACCGAAATCCGCTTCGGGGCCAACGGCATCTCCCAAGGCTACACGGTTGCAGGGCAGTTCAGCGATGCCATCATGCGCATGGATGACCGGCAAGATGACCTCGTAGACGTGGTCATTGGTGCCACGTTCAATGACTTAGTCAAGGAAAAGCAGGTCGTCGGCGTGGGCAAGCCCATCGAATCCTTCAAGGAATGTGTGGCAGATCCTAAGACGATGAAGGATCTGCCCAAGTTCGAGTAGCTTTACTGCTGCTGAGCCCACCAAGATTCAAGCTCCGCGCGAGCCACCTGCTCGTCAACCGGGCCCTGATCTAGGCGATAGTCCAGCATATGCTTGTAGGCTTTGCCAACCATTGGGCCGGGTGCAAGACCTAGGATTTCCATGATTTGCTGACCGTCCAAATCGGGGCGGATAGCGTCCAAGTCTTCCCTTTGTTTGAGCTCTCGCACCCTATCTTCCAGCTCATCCATAGCTGCGGAAAATACCTGCGCCTTACGCTGGTTGCGAGTGGTGGCATCTGCCCGGGTCAGGCGATTCAAACGTTCAAAGAGCGAACCCGTTTCCTTGGCATAGCGCCGCACAGCCGCATCGGACCACCGCTCATCTACATATCCGTGGAAGCGCAAGTGCATGGCAATCAAATCGCACACATCTTCGATAAGATGGTGGTCAAAGCGCAGAGCTTTCAGTCGCTTGCGAGCCATTTTGGCACCGACCACATCGTGATGGTGGAAACTCACCTTGCCGCCAGACTCAAAACGCCGGGTGGCAGGCTTGCCTATATCGTGTAAGAGGGCCGCCAGTCGCAAGGTCAAGTCTGGAGCAGGCACAGGGCCGTCTGGGCCGGTTTCTAAAGCCACAGCGCGATCTAAGACCATCAGCGAGTGTTCATAGACGTCCTTGTGCCTGTGGTGCTCGTCAATCTCCAGCTGCAGGGCTGGTACCTCAGGCAAGACGTAGTCAGCTAAGCCCGAGTCCACCAACGATTCGACACCCTCGTGCGGGTGCTCACTGAGCAAGAGTTTGGTCAGTTCATCGCGCACACGCTCTGCTGAAACGATGGTGATACGCTCGGTCATGTCGCTTAGCGCTTCCGCGGTCTCTGGGGCAATACGGAAGCCCAACTGAGCCACGAAACGCACTGCTCGCATCATACGCAAGGGATCATCGTCGAATGACTGGCGCGGATCTACCGGAGTGCGCAGAACTTGCTTGGCTAGGTCATTCGTACCGCCGAAGGGGTCCACAAACTCCAAATCTGGCACCCGCAAAGCCATGGCATTAACGGTAAAGTCCCGGCGAGAAAGATCACCTTCGAGGCTGTCGCCATAGTTTACTTCGGGCTTGCGAGAGTCTGGCTCATAAGTATCGGAGCGGTAAGTAGTAACTTCTACCTTCACCTCAGTGCCATCTGGACGGCGGCGCAATGCTCCGAGCGTACCGAATTTGCGGCCCATATCCCAAAAACCTTGCCCCCACTTGTGAAGGATTGGTTCAAACTCTTCCGGGCGCGCAGAAGTACAGAAATCCAAGTCGTGAGAAGGGCGGCGTAAGAGAAGGTCACGTACTGGCCCCCCAACTAGAGCCAACTCGTAGCCTTGGTCTGCGAACAAATGCCCCAGCTCTATCGCCTCAGGCCAAACCTCAAAGTCCACAATCACCCTTTCCGCGTATACTTGAAACCACGCCAACAACCGCAGCGTGAGTAGTGTATGTGTCTACCAGCTTACCGTCACCCCACCTGCACATTACTTTACGTAAAGTGGAAGTATGACTACGCCTACCGATCTTGCGCGCATGATGTCGCGCCACGCCAAGGGTCGGGGCAACCATGCCAACTCGCAGGAAGAAACCGACCGCCTCTTGCACACTGTAGGCGAAGATGTGGATTCCGCGCTTGAATATATGTCTGAGGGGCCCGGCCAAAGCCGAAAGCCGGAAAGCACCTCAGCAGAAGAGGGCATAGACCTGGAAGCAAGCGCAGACGAGGTTGAAGCGGAAGGCCCCCAAACCGGCCAACTCATTAGCGTCAGCATCCGCGAGCCTTCCGCCGAAAACAACACAGACGCAGACGCAGACGCAGACATGCCCACTCCAGCTGTAATGCCTCAACACAAGCAGGAAACCGGCCCTACGTCGTTTGCCTCACTTGAAACGCAAGACCTACCGGTCGTGCGCGAATACTCTGCTGGCGGCCTCATATTTGATGATTCTCACCGGGTTGCCATCATTGCCCGCCACTCGCGCTCAGGGCATTTGGAATGGTGCCTGCCCAAGGGTCATATCGAAAAAGGCGAAACGCCGGAGCAAACAGCAGTACGCGAAGTACACGAAGAGACAGGAATCCTAGGCGAGGTAGTCGACTCCATCGCCACGATTGACTATTGGTTTACCGGCACGAATCAGCGCGTCCACAAGCTCGTGCACCACTTCGTTTTGCAGCAAACTGGCGGTGACCTGACAGTTGAAGGTGACCCTGACCATGAGGCCGAGAATGCCATTTGGGTCAAATTTGAGGATCTGGCAGATGTACTCTCCTACCCTAACGAACGCAAAATCGCATGGCTTTACGCCAAGAAAACGAAGAATACGGATGACTGATAGCCACAGCCAAGCAGTTACGAGCTACCAGCAGATAGGCAGCGCCCCGCAAAGAGTAGGGCTGCGGGCGTATTTTGGCATACACACCAGCACGTGCACCAGTGCAATTCTAGGTTTTCTTCTATGTCTGTGCAGCGTGTTTGTGGGATTACCGCAGACGCATGCAAACCCAGCCTCAGGCGATGGTGTCTACCCTGCTGCCGATGCGCACAAGAGCGCTAGCGGTCGCAATCGTGACCAGTCAGGCATCAAACTCACCCTACGCTCCTCCACCGCGGTAGTCTCAAAAACTTCCGGATACACCGTCAAAGTAGCAATTACCAACACTTCGGACCAGGCCAGCGGTGCGGGCACCTTAAGCGTCGACACCAACGCCCTCTACACGTTTAGCTCACGCATCGATATGCAGGATTGGGCCGATGGCGGCTCCCATATCCCCACGCCCAACCATTTAGTCAGCCAACACGTAGATTCTATACAACCAGGCCAAAGCCTAGAAGTCACGGCGAGCGCGGCCGCCGACCAAGAGCAACTCGCAGCCATGAATACTTGGGGCCCCAAGCCGCTGCTCTTAACATACTCCAACGATAAAGCTACAGATTCTGGCAAACCCTTACTGGGCGAAGCTACCACCTTCCTCACCCGCTCGTCCGATGGATTGACTACCGCTCAAACTCCGCCCATGTCGATAAGCATGCTGCTTCCATTGGCCTCGACTGGCTGGAGCCTTGATCAAGACAAGGTAAAGCAGTTGATGACTGGTCAGCAAAACAACAAGCAAAGCAGCAAGTCAGAAAAAGAGAGCACCGAGAATCACAGCCAGCAAACTCCTTCAGCTTCAGCTAGTAATTCGCAAAGCGCTTCGCGCTGCCAGCCCACGCAATGTACGGTCGATTCACAGCAAGACAACAGCCAGAGCAAGAACTCACGGGCAGAAATTGCCACTCAGACCCAAAAAGTCGTGAACTTGAGCCAGTCGGCCATCAAACAGCAGGAGCATCAAATCCAGCTTTTGGAGCACCATAACAAGCTCAATACCTTGGCTGACCCCTTATACGTCGGGTACTTTAACAGTCACGTGCGCGTTGACGCGGGTATGCAGCCGGGAGCGTTCGACATGAGCACGTATTCCAATCAGGATGCAGCTCATTACAATTCAGCAGGCGTTGAAGACGAGGATTGGAACGCGCAAACCGCCAGTCACGAATTGCAAGATAGCCTCGGCGACAATACAGATACGAAGCCGGTCTATGCTTTACAAGGCCACACAAGTTGGTCGCTTGACTCGCTGACTCAAGCCAGAAAACAGGGCTACACCACAGCAGTAGCTCCCTTAGGGCTCGACGCTGACTCCGGCACATCCGCCCACACCAGCAAGTACACCGTGCCCACAGATGCTGGAGAAATCACAGTATTATCGGCTCAGCAGGAATTGAGTACACTCGCCCAGGGCGAGCCTACCTCTGCCAAGGCCGCTTCCGAGCAGTCCACAGCTGGCCAAGTGGCGCGTTTCATGGCCCAGAGCGCTTTTTACCAGATGGAGCAACCCTACGCTGAACGAGCCCTTCTCGTGTGCTTTGGCAACAATCAAGACACTGGTGCAGCCAGCATGCTCATGGACGCAGTGGAGGCAGCTTCTTGGCTGCAATTAGACAATCTAGACACCCTGGCCAAGGCTCAACCCTACGCCAAAGGCGACCAAGCACGCGAGCTTATTGCTCAAGAGAGCAAGAACGGCAGCGACAAGTCGAAAGCTGGCAGCTTGGACGGCACGCTAGATTCACTGACCGCCAGTCGCAAAGATATAGAACGATTCGGAACGGCCATGCTCGCCAAGCCCAAACAGACCAATTCTTCCCCATCTGCTTCCTCTGGTAAGTCCGATGCACAAGCTTTGGCCCGGCAAGATGCCACCGACACTGCGCGGCGCTCTGATGACCCCCGGGAATGGTTGCAGTCAGTCACGCAAGTCCACGATACACTCGCTTTGCATGCTCTTTCTTGTGCCGACAAGGCCGGTGGCTTGGCAGACGCGGCCCGCACCCTCGCCGACCAACTGCTCAACGGAGTGCAAATTAAGCCGAGCGAATCGGTCACCATCGTGAGCGAAACAGCTAAAATGCCCGTCACTCTAAGCAATAGCCACCCTTATCCTGTAGCCGTGCGGGTGAGTTCCAAGACTGATTCTATGGAAATTGTAACAACGCGCACCGCCTATGCAGTGATTCCAGCAAATTCAGAAACGCAGGTCACCTTCACAATTCGTGTGGCAACGGCAGGGCAGGCAGACGCAGAAATCGCACTGGTAGACCAAGATGGAGTCCCCTTCGGACAAACCCGATCCACCCACATCACTTCAAACCTGCGCCTGAGCGACATGAGCGGCCTACTTATTGTAGTCTTAGCCTTGCTGTTTGGCGCTCTAGGCCTCTGGCGGCAATTTACCCGTAAGAAGGATCCTGACGAATGAGGCTGAGCCGGAACGCGAGGACAGAGGCAGGGACTACAGTAGAAACGGGCAATCAGGAGGAGGGGCAGATGACTTCTCAGAGCTCCTTGGCGGCGTCGCGCACGGCAGATAGCGCAAGCAACTCGCAGGATTCAGCTAATTCCGTAGGCCGCAATTCGATTATTATGGCCTCCGGCACAGCTGCCTCGCGCATAACTGGTCAAATTCGCACGATTCTCCTTGCCGCAGCTATTGGGACAACTGGCATTGCAGCAGATGCTTACCAGACCGGTGCCATGATTCCGCAGGTCATGTTCACACTCATTTCCGGCGGCATTTTTAATGCAGTTTTGGTGCCACAAATCGTGCGTACCCTCAAGGAAGAAGATGCCGAAGACCGCTTAAACAAGCTGATTACCGCTTCGGTAGCCTTGCTGGCAGCCTTGACTTTTGTGCTCATGCTCGGCACTTCCGTTTTGACATCCATATACCTTAATTCCAAGTGGAACTCAGCCCAGCGCGCCTTGGCCAACGCATTCACACTCTGGTGCATGCCGCAGGTCTTCTTCTATGGCCTCTACACTGTCTTAGGCCAGATTTTGGCCGCGAAAGGACGATTTACCGCCTACGCTTGGTCATCTGTAGGTGCCAACGTTATCTCCTGCGCGGGCTTCCTCGTATTTATCGCCATGTTTGGCAACGCACAAAAGCAGCCCATGGATTTCTGGTCCAATAGCAAAGTCGGCCTCACAGCTGGCGCTTGGACCTTAGGCGTTGCTTTCCAAGCTCTTATCCTCTTCATACCGCTCATTCGCTCGGGCTTCGTATACCGCCCGCGTTGGGGTCTCAAAGGTATTGGGCTGCGCTCTATGGGCCCGGTCGCGGCCTGGAGCCTAGGAGTTGTGGTCATCGATCAGCTGGCGAATATCGTCAACGCCCGCATTACCAACGGCGCTCCCCTGGAGGGCAATCCCTTCGACATAGCAGGCAATGGCTCTTACCAAAACGCCTATACTCTCTACATGCTCCCCTACTCGCTGATTGCGGTCTCTGTTTCAACCGCCATCTTCCCCCAGCTTTCCCAGGCTATAGCCGAGGGACGCATAGGTGATGCGCGAAGCTCTTTGAGCCGGGCTCTGCGCAACGTCGGTCTCATGATGTGCTTCTTTAGCGTGGTCATGCTCGTTATTCCAGTCCCTATCATTCGAGCCCTACTTCCCTCGGTCAACGTCCACGAAGCCGTGCTGATTTCCGGACCACTTTTGGGCTTAACGGTGGGCCTTGCTGCGGTCTCAGCATTCTTGCTTATTCAGCGCACCTTCTACGCGTTTGAAGACGGCAAGCAGCCCTTCATTTTTGCCGCAATTTCCAACACTATTCAAGTGGTTATTGTGTTGGTTGCTGTCCGCTTGGCTCCTCCTCAGTATTGGACAGCTTTCGTTGGGCTCTCTATGGCTCTGAGCAACATCATCTCCTTCCCGCTTCTAGTACACATGCTCCGGGGGCGCTTTGAAGGCTCGCTTGACGGCAAGCGGATAGCTGGCGTATACGGCAAAGCCTTACTCGCAGCATTGATTTCGGGAGCTGCAGCCCTCCTGCTGAAGACTCCAGTCACACGCTTAGTGGGGGCTCAGATTAGCGAGCGACACGGCCACATGTCTTGGGTTCAGGCCGTAATCATTTGCATCGTTATAACTGCCGTGGTGACTGTCATCTATTGCTTGGTCTTGTATGCTTTGCATACTGAAGAACTCACAGACTTCCTTGGGGCTCTGGCCCGACGGCTTGGTTTAGCGGAGCGTTTCGGACTTCCTGCGTCTCGAACCGGTTCGATATTGGATGAGGCGGGCCTAGCAGTCAAGGCTCAAACCCAACCAGCGCAAATCGCCCAGCAAGCAGGTCGAGTGGTTCGCTCCTACACCGAACCCGCCGGCAGCGATGAGATGGAAGGTGCGCTCGAACAAATAGAAAACGCTGCCATTGCAGATGCCGGCAGCATGAATCCGCGTGCTTTCAACCAGCCGCTTCGTATTCCTCCCAAGTATCCACCTCGCCCGAGAGTCAGCCGCCCGACCTCGCTAAGGCCAGCAAATCAACTGGAATCCGGCTCACTACCTGCCAGTTTCCAATCAGGCTTCCCAACAGAGACCGACGGCGCGCAGTCATCTACTACTAGCAAAGCCCCAGTGAGCCAACTTGAGACAGACTCAGTCAGTCAGAATCCAGCGATTATGAAGCCACAACTTTACGATATTTTGCTTGGGCGTTATCAACTTACCACGATGCTCAAGCGAGAACCAGGCTTAAGCGCTTGGGAAGTGAACGATCAGGTACTGGGCCGCCGCAGCCAGCTCTTCATCGTCCGCGATGCCGATGTTATCGGAACGGTTAATATAGCCGCATCTGCGCTAGCCCTATCTTCACACCAGCAATGCACACCCGTCTACCAGTTACACACCCGGGACGGCATCTCTTTAATTGTGACCGCTCTCGATGCCGGTAGTTCCTTACGCAGCTTTATCGAAGACGCTTCCATCCCAGCGCCCAGCTACAAAGCGATCCGCACCATCATTGCGCAGAGCGCCCAAGCACTCGCGACATTGCGTAAGCTGGGATTGACTCATTTACGCATTTCCCCAAGTTTGATTCGCTTAGTTCCCGCTGGAATCACCCTTGCCGATGCTCCTGTTTTCCCTGTTATCGAGCCTTGGCAGGTTGGCCCTGGAGTTGATAGGAGTGGAAGCGAAGAAATGGTAGTGCGCCAGCTTTCTGGAGTACTCTACGCCTTGCTCACAAACTCTATGCCACAGTTCGGTACTCAGCCGCTTACGCTCGATGCGCTGCCGCAAGATACCCCAGAGGAGTTCCGCATTATTTGCTCGCGGGGACTTGAGCTGGAATCGCCGCAGGGGCGCACACCTATTCCACTGGTCACATTGGCTGAGTTAACCGCACTCTTAAGCCCTTGGACACCGCCGGAAGAGCTCACAGACGCAGATATAGCGTGGCCTAAGCCCGGGGGCGAAGCGTCCATACAATCCGCACTCATCACTCCGGTTTCCGACCGTAAACTACTACCTTTCCCTGAGGCAATTCGTTTATCTGCACAGGCAGCAAATCACCAAGCTGAGCCAAGGTGGGGCACGAATCAGCTACTCTTCCCCGAGCGCAGTGAAGTGGAATTGCTCAAGCCCAGCGACACCGACACCGACCTCTTCTCCATTTTCGACGAGCGCCGAATACAAAAACGTCAACCTCACCAAGCTCAACCGGGGCGGGCACAAGGGATCAGCCAACCTACTCAGGCCGTAGATGTTAGCGCGATTCGCAGGCCTGAGCTCCGCGCTACTGCAGGCGAAGGGCAAAAGCTGGCTCTGCCTCTCGCAGGTTCTCAGTCGGCAGAGGCGCAAGCCGGGCAGGACGTCAAACAGACAGGGCAGTCAGATCGCACTCTTCTCAGCAAGCAGAGCCTTCCCGCATCCGCCTTGCCGCCAAGTTTCACGCCTCAGCGCACAAGCGCGGGGGTGGGGAGCGAGTCGAGGTACGCAGTTCAAGCAAGTCAGTATGAAGACAATGAACGCGGTGAATGCGAAGACAATGACGAAGATGTAGCAGATGCTCGCCTCTTTGGCCGCTTCACTACCCGCTCAGTCGTAATTGCAGTAGCCGTTGCCCTAGTAGCTGTGGGATTGCTTTGGGCCACAACTACGCTTATAAACCATCGTAAGCCCAAGGTGGATACCACGGAGGCCTGGCCGCAAATCTCCGCTTCGCCCTTCCCTGAAAATGGCAGCAATGAGAACCTATCCAGCAAGTCCGATAAGCACGATTCCAAAGTCGCACAGGCGGTTCCGAGCCCTTACCAGCCCACTAATACCACCGCTTACCCGGTAGCCCGCCAGCTCTTCTTTAGCCACCCAGCGGGGCAGGATGGTATGGCTTGGTACGTACGCTTAGATGCGCCGCATGAGGTGTCAAAGCTGGAGATTTCCATTAGACAAGGTAGCGGTCATGGCCAAATCTTTGCCAACGCGACCAGCGCTCAACCCACGCTAGGCCAGTCCGTAGCCGAATTCGCTTTCGACCCTTCAGGAACCACTGTGGTCACTTTCAAGCGACCGGTAACCACGCAAGATTTGATTGTTTGGGTACCATCAGACGGCCTTCCCCAAGAAGGAACGCTACATTTTAACGATGTAAAAGTCTACTGACCCTGTACTGAATTCGTAAGTACTTGGCTGTGATGCGCCTGAGACAAGTTTTATGTAATACAGTGGCAAGGTGTGGGCAAGCTCACAGGCAACTTTGCCCCAAGCGCGAAAGGTGGACTCATGACGGACGATCCTAATATCGCCTCCACAATGATTACAAACGATCCATGGTTTGGCAGCTATGCCCAACGTGCTGAAACTATGCGAGCTTCCGAAATCCGCGCTCTCTTTGCCGTGGCCAACCGCCCCGAAGTCGTTTCGCTAGCTGGTGGCATGCCTTTCTTAGGACGCATGCCCTTCGACCAACTCGCCGATGAACTCTCCCAAATGCTCAAATCGCAGGGCGAGCAAGCCTGGCAATATGGCTCAGCACAAGGCGATCCGCACCTGCGCGAAGATGTCTTACCTATTATGGCCTTGGAGAGTATTACCGACGCCCAGCCCGACGATGTAGTTATCGTCAACGGCTCACAATCAGGCCTTGATCTCATTACTCGAATTATGTGTAATCCTGGAGATGTGGTCCTCGCCGAAGCCCCGAATTACGTGGGTGCGCTAGGCGTTTTCCAATCATTCCAAGTCGATGTCGTCAACGTCATGATGGACGCCGATGGCCTCATTCCTCAAGCTTTTGAAGAGGCTATCATTGCCCAACGCAAGCTTGGCAAGTGCGTCAAAATGCTCTACACGGTTCCCAATTTCCACAACCCTGCTGGCGTTACCATGAGCCTAGAGCGGCGGCCACAGGTACTCGAAATTGCCCGCAAATACCATGTCCTCATCTTGGAAGACAACCCTTACGGACTCCTCGGCTTCGATGGGCAAACATACCCCGCCCTGCGCTCGATGGACGCCGAAAACGTGGTCTATCTCTCCAGCTTCTCGAAAATCATCGCCCCTGGCATGCGTGTGGCTTGGATGGTAGCGCCTCCCGGCATTCGCCAGAAGCTAGTTTTGGCCAACGAATCAGCTATTCTCTGCCCCTCAAACATGAGTCAAATGACGATTAGCACCTACCTCGATAACTTCGACTGGCAGGCGCAGATTCGCGATTACCGGGGCATGTACCGCGAGCGCCGCGATGCCATGGACTCAGCCTTGAGAGAGTGCCTGCCCTCCTGCTCCTGGAACAAACCCGAGGGTGGTTTCTATATTTGGTTGAAGATTCCAGACGGGCTCAATGCTAAGGAGATGCTGCCGAGAGCGATTACCGCTAAGGTGGCTTACGTATCGGGCACAGCCTTCTACAACGATGGGCAAGGCAAGGACCACATGCGCCTCTCCTTCTGCTACCCTACCCCAGAGCGCATTACCGAGGGCGTACATCGCCTTGCAGGTGTGATTGACCGCGAACTTGAGACAGTAAAGCTCTTCGGCAGCCCTGAGCACGAAGGCCGACACAACAAGGACGGGCAGTAATATGGCATATTCCGAACAAGCTGGCAAGCACAAGGCGAGCGCTGAGTCTGCCGCCTCCATACTCGTTATTTGCGGCGGTTTGAGCCATGAGCGCGATGTCTCATTGAGCTCAGGCCACCGGGTTCAGGGCTTCCTCCAAAAGGCCGGCTGGAGCGTGCAGACCCACGATCTTGACGACACTTTGCTGGAATTACTCACTGATCCAAGCACCCGCCCCGACCTAGTTTGGCCCCTCCTGCACGGCGCCAACGGGGAAGATGGCTCTATCCGAGACATCTTGGAAATGGCAGACTTGCCTTATATTGGATCTCGAGCTAAGGCCTCTCGGACTGCTTGGAGCAAGCCTATTGCCAAGAACGTCGTGCGTAAAGCAGGCTTGTATACTCCTCATTCCGTTACGCTGCCTGAGTCAATCTTCCGCGAGCTAGGGGCGCGCCAAGTGGTGGATTTGCTCACGCAGTCGCTCGGATTACCCCTGTTTGTGAAGCCCAGCAGCGGCGGTTCAGCTTTGGGCTGCTCTATGGTGACGGAAATCGAGCAACTACCCCAGGCGCTTATCAATAGTTTCGCCTACGATCCAGTCGCACTGATAGAGCAGGCCGTTATCGGCACGGAAATCTCGGTCTCAGTTTTAGAGATTGACGGTCAACTACAGGCGCTTCCTCCGCTAGAGATTTGGACGCCCGACGGTATTTATAATTACGAGGCCCGGGTCAGTTCTGGACCTACCAAGTTCTACCTGCCAGCACGACTGAGCCCAGACCAGCTGGAGGCAGCTCAAGAGGCAGCTCTTACCGCCCATCGCGCGCTCGGATTGCGAGATATTTCTCGTTCTGACTTTATTGTCGACGAAGATGGTGTCGCACAATTCCTTGAGTCAAATGTGGCCCCGGGCATGACAGCTACTTCCCAGCTTCCTCAATCGGCCGTTGCTGCTGGTTTTGCTCTACCTGATTTGTATAGCGATTTGGTGCACTCTGTCCTTAGTCAAGACCGCTCAGAGGGGAGCCGCCGTTAAGGCATCTCCCCGGCCCGAGCGCCCCGCCACCCTCACATGGGCCATGGACTGGCCCTTAAGCCTCCTGTAAGGCCCGCACGCGGCTTTTAGTGACTATTTTCTGGCTCGCTTTCCACTAAAGATGTCTGCGAGGTACTGCTCTGACTGATTTTGGGGTCATCGCTCGGCCTCCAGAGTCTCCATGAGTGCCAGCTACCGTCAGGCTCATTTGCGTCATCCTCCTGCCGAGGAGGATTCTTTCGTAGAAGCTTACCTATCTTCCAGAGGGTCACAGACGCCACGATGAGCGTGCCAATATTGGTCAATGCCACTACTATGACGATAACCAGAGTCTTGCTGTCCATAACTCTTACGATACCCGCCCCCTCAACCCAGTCTTTCAGCCCACCGAAAACGGTCAGAGCAGACCGTTAAAGTGTAAGCATGAGTGAACAAATTCGCGACGTTATTGTAGTTGGATCTGGCCCCGCAGGTTACACGGCAGCCATTTACCTAGCAAGGGCCGGCTATCAGCCGCTCGTTATCGCCGGAGCCATTACCCCCGGCGGCCAGCTGGTCAACACGACCGAGGTTGAAAATTTCCCTGGCTTCCCTCAAGGCATTATGGGTCCAGAACTTATGGAGCAAATGCGTGAGCAAGCTGAGCATTTCGGGGCCCAGGTGGAATATGACGATGTTATCGAAGTCGACCTAACCGGTTCGGTCAAGACGGTCACGACAGATGCCGGAGAGCATTACAGCGCCCGCGCTATCGTCATCACCACCGGCTCCCAGTATCGCAAGCTCGAAGTTCCTGGCGAGCGCGAATATGCGGGCAGGGGTGTCTCTTACTGCGCTACCTGCGATGGTTTCTTCTTCAAAGACAAGCCGATTATCGTCGTCGGCGGCGGTGATTCCGCTATGGCTGATGCTGATTTCTTGACCCGCTATGGCTCTTCGGTAACTATTGTCCATCGCCGCGAAAGCTTCCGCGCCTCCAAGATCATGGTCGACCGCGCAAAGGCCAACGAAAAGATTTCCTTCGAACTTAATGCTGTGGTCAGCGAGATTCATGGTGGCCCTCAAGGCGTAGAATCCGTTACCGTGCAAGACACCGTCACCGGCGAGACTCGTCAGATTGATGTTAACGGCATCTTTGTGGCCATCGGTCACACTCCCGAGACCAGCTTCATCGAGGGCGAGCTAAAGCTCGACGAAGACGGCTACATAGTCGTCGAAGGCTCTTCCACTCAGACCTCGCAGCCGGGCGTATTTGCTGCTGGAGATGTAGTAGACAAGGTCTATCGCCAGGCCATTTCAGCAGCAGGCATGGGTTGTCGGGCCGCACTAGATGCTCAGGCTTACCTAACTGCATTAGAGTAAGATTTTCATACTATTCAAACAAACAGAGAGGCCGACTAGGAATTACCTAGTCGGCCTCTTGCATTAGCTAATCTCGAGCTACGGCTCAGACCCAGCCGTCGTTCGAGTTGGCCTGTTCGGCTTGAGCTGCTTTTTGCTCAAGAAGCAGGGAGAGAATGCGGTTCATGTCGTCTGGAGATGAGTACGTAATCTCAATCCTCCCCCGCTTCTCGGTTCCCTTGATATCGACCTTAGTCTCAAAGCGATTTTCTAGATTGCCCAACAGCGGTGACCCAGCCCAAACGCTGGCCTTTTGCTTGCGTGGTTTTTTGGCAATATCGCTAGTCTTCAGCGCTACCAGTTCTTCAGTAGAGCGCACCGACAGTCCTTCGGAGATGATTTTATCGGCCAAGGCTTCCATGTCTTCTGGAGTTGAGAGAGCCAGGAGAGCGCGGGCATGCCCTGCTGAGAGCACACCTGACTCAACTTTCTTCTGAACTACCGGAGGCAGTTTAAGTAGGCGAAGCATATTGGCAATTTGTGGGCGAGACTTTGAAACAGACTTCGAGAGCTCCTCTTGAGTCATTCCAAATTCGTCCATCATCTGCTGATAGGCCGCTGCCTCTTCCAAAGGATTAAGGGCTACGCGATGCAAGTTTTCCAGTAAGGCATCACGGAGCATATCGTTGTCGGCAGTGGTCTTAACAATGGCAGGAATCTTCTCGATGCCAGCCATTGTCGTTGCACGCCAACGCCGTTCGCCCATGATGATTTCATAATGGACGTCTGGCGATTGAGCTTTGCCCTCTTCCAGCTTTCGCACCACGATAGGCTGCAACAGACCTACCTCAGTAATCGAGTGCGAAAGTTCAATCAGTTCATCTTCGTCAAAGATGCGACGCGGCTGATCCGCATTAGCCTGGATGCCACTCACCGCAAGCTCGGCCAAATACCCACCCTGCACGGGCTGCAAGCCGGCATCAGCAGATTCAGCAGTAACTGATGCAGTAGGTGCCTTAGAGGCTTCTGAGGGGGCTTCGGTGGGCTTGGAGGTATCTATTACCGTTTCATTCTTGACTGGTTTACTAGATAATGTTTCACGTGAAACATTTTGCTCAGCACCACCAAAGAACAAATCGCTAGGATGCTCAAGGTCACTGAGCTTCGGGACTGACATGCGGTTAGGCCTAGTCTTCTTGACCGCTGTTTCACGTGAAACATTTGTCTTTCCAGACTTGTTTGCTCCCTCTCGCGTCTTAGAACTCGCCCCAGCAGTACTTGATTTTTTACCGGCGGAAGCTGTCTCACTTACAGGCTTAGCCCCAGAAGATGTCTTACTGCGGGGAGATTTTGTCGCACTACTCTTCGATGCTTTGCTGGCAGAAGTTTTAGCCGGTGCCTGGTTAGTCTCTACTGAAGCATTATTGCTTTCCGAAGCTGAAGCAGAGGCAGCAGGCTCCGACGCAGTTTCTTCCTGACCTTCTCCAGGCAGTGCAGGGAAGAGCGCACCGAGTCCTTTGCCCAATCTCGAACGTTTCGCCATCACTCACTCTCCCTGTCGCTGTACTTCTTAGCAATTGTATTTATTACTTCTCGTGATCGCTCAGCAATCTCCAGGGCCGCCTCACTGTAGGCAACCGAACCTGCTCCCCGTGGATCATAAGATATAACGCTCTGTGCAAAACTCGGCGCTTCCGAAATCTTAACCGATCTCGGGATAGTAGTCTTCAGCACAATTTGCGGGTAATGTTCTTTGACTTCGTCGTACACTTCGCGGCTCAGCAAAGTGCGCCTATCAAACATGGTAATTATCATAGTAGATACGATGAGCGCTGGATTGTAGTTCTCCTGCACCAGTTCGATAGTATGCAGCAATTGCTGCAACCCTTCGAGCGCATAGTATTCTGCTTGCACTGGAATCAACACCTCATTGACTGCACACATAGCATTCAAGACGAGGAGACCTAAACTGGGCGGGCAATCAATAATTACGTAGTCATAACGCTTAGAACTATTAGACAAGAATTCTTCTAGCGCTGCCTTCAACAAATGATTGCGCTCAGGCAGATTGGCAACTTCGAGTTCTGCGCCGCTTAAGTCTATAGAAGCGGGTACTACGTCCAGATGCTTAAAGTGGCTGCTAGTCTGTTTAGCATCCTGAATGCTGACCCTGCCCTCGATAACATCGTAGGTAGTTGGACGGTCAGGAGTGCGCTCAATACCGAGACCCGTCGAAGCGTTTCCTTGCGGATCCATATCAATAACCAGTACCTGAGCACCATACTCAGCAAGCGCACAAGACAGATTGACGGTCGTTGTCGTTTTACCGACACCACCCTTCTGGTTGGCCACTGCTATAAGCCGAGTCTGCTTGGGCTTGGGAAACTTGATATTCTGGAGAGCGGCGTAGCGACTCGACAGATTAGCAATCTCAGCGCCGACGGATGAATTACCATCATTGTCTGCGAAGATTCGTTTTAGCACATCTGAAGCCGACTCTATCTTCGGCTTCGGCGGCAGCTTCAAGTCTGAGCTCACGCTCGACTGCCGGGGCCGTTCATTAGCCTTTGTCACGTAGCCATCCTCCTTCGTCCTCCTCCAAGTTTCGTGTCACAGCTGGACATGCAACTTATCCCAAAACTTATCCACCAGGCTGTGGATAAGTGTGGACAAGTTGACTCGCTACTTCTCGACTGACATTCAAGCACTAAGAAGGCAACCGTATACAAAGTCAACGGTTCCAACACTTACCAGACCTATCCTACATGACTTTCTCTATAAGAGCATCTGCTGTGGATAACTTTTTGACAGTGCGCAAGCTGTGGATAACTCACTCTATATACACCACAGATGGGATTTGATAATTATTTAGTTTTGTTTCACGTGAAACAATGACAGCGCAACAAAAAAATAGCTTCGGACAAAATCATCTGATCTAAGCGCCCACTGCACAATCAGCGAACGGGTATTCGTCAAAGATGTATTGGCTCACCTAGCTGCAACGTTCTTGCCCAACAACTTAAAATCACTTCGAGCCCATCACAGAATCGCATTAACAGTTATCTGTCTCCAAGGTACGACTGCCTGCAGCAAAATCGTAAACACAATACAAGCGAGCCGCTCAGATTGTTTCACGTGAAACAATTAATGGAGCAACCAGTTCTCAAGTTGCTTTTTAGCAATACAACAACATGAACATCCCGGTAAGTCACAAGTTAAAGCCCGTCGCCAGCGACATCAATCGTAATCATTCGCAAGCCCTTATCAAGATGGATTGTTTACTCTCAACATAATTGCTTCACGTGAAACATTCGAATCTGCACTCAGTCATCTGAACAAATCACAACCTACAACTAACACAACTCTTCCATGAAAGGAAAACCGGATCGGAAGGCTGACGATTGTTTCACGTGAAACAATCCCCTCAAGCCCCCGCTGCTGCCCTAGCAGCATTCGATTTTACCCGTCACACTCGGCAGAATTCACCACAGAAACCCTATAAGTTCCCTATCCACCTGATCACTCTCATGCAGATTACTATGTCTTCCTTGTGACCCATGAATTGTGATTTCACGATAGGTTCTAGCCCGACCACCAAGCAAGTATCTCAAAGATTGAGAAGAGGCATTAGTAATGTTCCCGTCTGAATGTGAACCATCATCGAGATCGCCGAAAATGTTTAATACATCGACCTGCTTATCAGGATAAGTAGTACGTAGTCCCAGTAGAGATTGGAACTCATAGGTCTGCGGAGACGGTAGTCCCTGCTCGTTGAAGGTCATTCGATTAGGTAGGTCATTATTGCCAATGATGCCATTAAAATTGCCGGCCAAATCAGCTTGCTTTATCAGTCGTGGTCGCTGGGCATCGTTTGCCGTGTCTCTCAAGTAATTTAGCAGCACCATATTACCCATAGAGTGCGCAACGACTTTATACTCATCGAAGTAATATTGAGATCGCACGGCCTCGAGGGCTGCCTTGAACCAAGTGCCACAGAGTCGATAATCTGCATTCGTTTTATCTAACAAGCTCACTTCTATCAGAGGGTTTGTCGCATCTTCGGGAATTGCTGCAAGCAATTGTGCCTGCCCCTCAGCGTCGACGTCGACTCTTACCGCTGTCTTACTAACACCCGCGTCTTTGATAGCGTTTACCATGTGCATCTCAGAGAGATAACTGCCGTTCCAACCATGGAGAAAGAAGGTCGGAACCCGAGACTGTACGTACTTCTCTTCTTGCCGCAGTCCGCTAGTAGCAGGCACAATACAGCAGAGCGCAAGCGCCAGCAGCGTGATCAATATACCCAGCACAAGCCTAACCCAGGTATGCCGTTGTTTTGCCACAGTGCCCCTCCTCGGTAAATCCTCTTCTCAGAGCACTCTACCAAGGTCTGGGCTCTGCTCCTAGTTTCATCTCATAAACAAACAGTGCGCCGCAACCCCTGTAAACCGAACTCAAAGATGCGCACCTACCACCGCATGCAAAAGGACAAAGCAATAGAAAGAACAGTCAGCAAAACTGCATCCCACTAAATCTTATCCACAACGACCACGTGCGTGCCTTCGAGCCCCTGCCCGACAGGCGCATCAAATACCCGAGGATTACGCCCTCCACACTTGCGGAGTTCCTTCTCAGCCTTGTCTATTTCAGCCTGCGCCGATTGCCCCTTTAAGGCCACTAATTGCCCGCCAGATTGAACTAACGGGAGCGTCCAGGCGGACAATTTCGTTAAAGGTGCCACGGCTCGACATGTTACTGCAGCAAAAGAAGCGGCCAAGTTCGGCGTATTTCCAGGTATCGAACCGGTTCGATACTGACCCGATACATGCGTTTCGACAGCAGGACTCTTCTTCCGCTTACCGTTCTTCTTCTTACTCGAATTAGCAGTACTCTTAGCAAGAGCAAACAAGTCTTCAGCTCGACTGCGCACAATCGCAACGTTGGTGAGTCCTAGCTCGTTCACCACTTCGTTGAGCCACTCAACTCGGCGTTCCATAGGCTCAATCAGAGTAATCTCATAGTCTGGCAGGCAAACGGCCACAATCACTCCAGGGAACCCACCGCCTGAGCCAACATCGGCAACTCTTCGCGAGCCTGCTGCCTGGCAAGCCTGCTTCACAAAGGGCACAATTGCGGCAGAATTGAGAATATGCCGCTCCCAAATAATGCTGGTATCGCGAGGCCCAATAATGCCCCGTGTCAGTCCTTCGCGCGCTAGCTTATCGTGAAAAAGCTGCAGTGGCTCCAATGCTGGACCCAAGACCGTGCCTAAAAGCTCAGAGCCCTCCAACTGATCAGGTACAGGGCCCGACTCTATAACAAGTCCACCAATTTGCGCCTGCTCAGAATCAGTCATCGGCTGAGTTCTCTGTCTGCAGCTCGTTTTCAACAATCTGATCTTCAACTACCGGCTCTAAATCTGCATCGTCAGCAATCGAATCATCTTCTACAACAGCGGTAGACTTGGCATAAATCGTGACGTACCGTGCCGGCTCTTCACCATGCGAGCGAGACTTCAGCCCCTCTTCGCGGACTAAATCGTGTACAATCTTACGCTCAAAGGAGTTCATCGGGGCTAAATCAACCGACTCTCCGCTCTCGTTAGCCTCATCGATTGCATCGAGCGTGGTCTGACGCAACTTCAAACGCTTTTTCCGCAAAAATCCGTCCACATCAATAATCAAGTGAGAACGCTCACCTGTGCGCTGTTGCACAGCCAGGCGTGTGAGACGCTGCAAAGCATCAACGACTTCGCCGTCTTTACCTATTAACTGCTTGATGTCGCTGTCATCGTCTGCCACAACCTGCACTGTAGGCCGATGGTTACGCACGCCCATCTCAATATCGCCCTCATAATCGATAATATCAAGGAAATCTTCCAAGTAATCAGCAGCGATATCAGCTTCTTCGTTCAGCTGTTCCATCGTTTTGTTCTGATCCAACTCTTGTGACATCTACCATGCTCCTTACTCGTGTGACTCTCCCATCGCTTCATCTTGAATGTACCTTCGTCAGGCAGATCTATCATTGACCAACCGATTCAAGCAACCCGAGGTAAGCGACAAGTTCGTTCTCTCTTCGAGAATACTCATGGGCGCACCCAAGCCGAAACAAGGCCGCGCCCTGTCCGTTAATTTTTTCGACGCTTACGACGAGGCTGTTCGCGCTGGCGAGATACCTTCTTGCCAGAACGTGCCTCGTCTTCCAACTCCTTGAGCTTCGCAAGCTCTTCCTCTTCAATAGAGGGCAGACCCTTACGGGCGCGACGAGCACTCTCACGCTTGTAGTCGCGTTCCTTCTTCTCTTCAGCAGCTGGGGAACCTGGAGTTGGCATGTGATATACCTGATACAAAGTCTGACCCAAGGTCCACACGTTGTTTGTCAGCCAGTAAATCAACACTGCGAAGGGGAAAGCAATACCTGAGAAAATATACATGACAGGGAATAGGTATGCCATCATCTTCTGCATCTTATATTGCTGGCCGTTCATGGAAGCGCGGGGCATGTTCTTACGAATATTGTGGAACTGCGAATAGAACATAGCTAAGCACATGAGTGCAATGAAGACTACGATAACCACTTTGCCGGCACCCTGGGCAGTGACCAAATTATCAGAAATGCGCAAGCCAAAGAAGCTGGTCTTCTCAAATTCCGAAGCTACTTCTTTTGTAAAGGCTCCAAGGGGCTCGTGGGTTCCGCGCGCAATGAAAGGCACCGCAGAAAGCACATAAAACATGGTGGCGAAGACGGGGCTCTGAATCAGCGCAGGCAAGCACGAACCCGCAGGATTGGCATGATTATCTTGGTAGAGCTTCATTGTCTCGCGGCTCATGGCTTCGCGGCTAGCCGGATCCTTCTTGCCCTTATACTTATTCTGAATTTTCATCAGCTTGGGTTGGATGGCTTGCATACGCCGCATCGATTTCATCTGTTTGATGAAGAGCGGCAGGATAAGCAAACGAATCAAGATGACCAGAATCACCACTGACAGCGCCCAAGCTACTCCAGGTCCGTCGTTGAACCCAATGAAGGTCAGCGCCTTGTGGCACCAGACCATCACGTACGTCATCAACCACTCGATCGGGCGCAGAATCTTATAGAAGAATCCGAAGAAACCCTGATCGAAGGTAAAGGTGTTATAGCTACGAAACATCGTTAGATAGTCTCCTTAGGCGATGCTGACAATGAGCGCCCTACCTCGGTCGTTGTCTGCTCTTGCAGTGGTTCTAATCTGGGCTCTTCGTGGGCTGCGGACCAACTACATCGGTAACACAGGGAAAACTGCGCTGGCACATCGTCGATACCACCCGCGCTCCAAGGTCTGCACCGCAAAAGCCGCAGGGTAGCTAAACTGATGCCACGAACTGCACCGAAGTGTTCCACGGCGGTCACTGCGTATTGAGAGCAAGTTGGATAGTAGCGGCAGCTGGGCGGCGATAAAGGCGAAATTTTACGCTGATACCAGTCCAGTGCATGTAAGCAAACTTTCGCAAATGGCGAGACGCGGCGCGAAGAACCAGCGTTGGAACTTCTATCAACGCTAATCTGTCGAGCTTGTGCTTCGCTCATACTTGTCCGCCAGTCTGTTGCGTGGGTTGTCTGCTCCCTTGAAGCTGTTGCTTATGTACGCCTTGTGAATGCTGAGGTGCATGCTGGTGAGTTTCATTTGCTCGAAGAGCTACATCTTTGAAAAGTTTCGCCACCTGCATATCTAAAGAAGCAAAGGAGGCGTGCGCTGCGCTGGGCTTGGCACGTATAACCAAATCGCATGACTGCGGTAAATCGGCCTCGTGTCGAGCGGCAACTGCGCGGAAACGACGCTTGACTCGGTTTCGGGTCACCGCCTTACCTACAGCTTTTGAAACAGCAAGCCCCATTCGTCGACCGCGCGTTTCTGAACCATCCTGACTGGGTCTACGGTTGTTGGCAGCCTCATCTCCAGTCAGGAGGTGTAGGACAATATCTCGGCTGGAGACTCGCTTACGCCGCCGTAAAACCGCGGTGAATTCACGATGACTCTTCAGCCGTTCCACCTTGAGTTGCCTATCGTTTCAAGTTCAGGCGGAGAGGGACTTGCGGCCCTTTGCGCGGCGACGGTTAATCAGCGCGCGGCCCGAGCGAGTACGCATACGTGCGCGGAAGCCGTGCTTCATGTGACGGCGACGGTTATTGGGCTGGAAAGTCCTCTTCATAGTCAATGCTCCTGTTATATAGCCGTGCTAAGGCACAGCTCCTCATGAGTCCAAGCTCTACTAAATTACTAGCTAAGGGGGACTTAGGCAAAAACTGACTGCCATTTTGCCTAGAGCACACCCGACTTAGAGGGTAGGTGAAGACCCTGTAAAGCCTTGTTATTGCAGAGAAAAGGCCTCACAAGTTATCCACAAATCACACGTCTGTTATTCACAATTAGCCCCTTACAACACGCGAGCCTGTGGATAAGTGACGATGGTGCGTGCCATTATAGATAAGCAGTTTTACCTTCGCTAGGCAGTAGACCGAGGTAACACCTTGTGCTGCCCCTCGGCAGTGAGGCTGGCGATTGAGCAAACGACTAGTATTAGAGAGGAGCAGGCT